>DASVPU010000032.1:0-5657 GCA_036389475.1 Solirubrobacteraceae bacterium | reverse complement strand
CGCGCGCAGGATAGTTGCGCTCACGGCACACGCGGCGAGGATGCGGGCCGACGGCTCAGCCGAGCGACGCTGCGCGGCGCGAACCGGCTCGCTACGAGGACCAGCTCGCCCAGGCGCGGGAACGGTACGACGCGCTGCGCTCGCGCAAGGCCGCGTGAGCGGCGCTGGCGCTCGCCGGCCTGCGGCGTCGGGCTGCTGCGCTGCTGCGTCACAACGGTCACCGAGCGGGCGCGACGGGCCCAGCCGCGCCACCCCTCGCGACGCCCCATCCCGCGCCGGCCCCCGACGCTGGCCGTCGAGCCCAGGCTCGCCGCCGCGGTCGCACACTGCTGGTCTCTGGGCAATTTGTACAGCCCTTCACCATCGCGCTCGCCGCGACCCGAGCGCGCGCGTCTGGCCGCCGGCACCGCTTGACACGCCGGGCCTGGACTGGCGTGGCCCCGAGCAGGTCGCGCTCGTCCGCGACGTGCTCGCAAGCCAGCCGCAGCTCGTCTTCCCTACCGGGCCGACCGGTGACCGCACCGAGTACCACACGGGCAACGAGATGTTCTCCCGGCTCGATGCGTGGGCGCTGCAGGACGTCGGACTCGAGACGTTTCTCGATCTGAGCGAGGGGCGACGTGCTCTTCATCGACAGCACCGGTCTTGACGATGTGCGAGCAGCACGTATTTCTGCGCGAACGCTAACGCACAGCCACGAACTGGATCTGCTCGCCGCCGAGGTAGGCGAAGCGCGGCGACCAGTACACGCAGGCCCACGCGCGCGAGAACCCTGCCGCGCGCAGCTCGTCGAGGAGGTCCCAGCCGAAGTGCTGGTAGCAGAGGCAGTCGTCGGAGCCGAGCGGATCGCCGTGGTACTCGGGCGCGAGGAGGTGCTCGACCGTGCCATCGGGCCTGAGCTTGGCTCGCACGAGCGTCGTAGGAGCGTCCCGCAGGAACGGCACGCTGAACACCATGCAGCCACCATGACGCAGAACCCGCGCGCACTCCCTGAACGCCTGCACGTAGTCCGGGATGTGTTCGAAGACCTCGAACGAGAGCACGTACGAGAACGATCCGTCACCGAACGTGAGATCTGTCAGCGACTCGTTGCGGATGCCGTTGACCACCTCTCCGCGCCCCACGGCGGCGCCGAGGTACTCGCTGCCTTGAAGTGACGGATACCGCCCCGCGAGAACCGCGTACAGCCCTGTTACCTGCTCCGTCAGGTAGATCGGCGCGTCAGGCGCCGGCCGGCACTCCTGCTCGAAGAGCCAGACCGACGCCCGCAGCCGGTTGATCAAGCCGCAGCTCACGCAGGGAAGATCCTCGCGGAGGTTGCTGGTGCTACGCGTGAACTGCGAGTGACGCCGGCATACATGACACCACCCGTCATGGGTCACTGGTGCCGGCGCAGAAGCCAAGCTGGCCTCGAAATGCTCGATTCGCCGCAACCGTTCTTCCGAACGCGCGCAATCGATCTGCCACGCGGCGCACGAATCGACGCGCCGGTGCCTGAGCCGGCCGCCGAGCCTCGCTTTCGTCGCGGAGATCACGGCGCCTCGGCCCGAGCCGCGAGCAGCTCCTCCAGGCGCTCGCGCATGATCGCCGGCGAGAATAGACGCGCCGCCACGTCCTGACCGGCCCGCGAGAGCCTGACCCACAGCTCGTCGTCCTCCAGCAGGCGGACGATCCGCTCGGCGAGGTCCGCTGGATCCTCGGCGATCATCATGTCCCGGCCATCGACGGCTTCCAGCCCCTCCGCCCCGATCGGCGTCGTCACCACAGGAAGGCCGGCGGCAAGGCTCTGCGTGACCTTGCCCTTCATCCCGGCGCCATATTGCAGAGGCGCCGCCATCACCCGCGCAGATTCATACAGCGGCGTCAAATCCTTCACCCAACCCATGACGTCGACGGTCGAACCGGCGAGCTCGCTGACTTCCTGTGGCGGCTGCGGCCCGACGATCTTCACCGGCACCGGGCCGATCTTTTGCCATACGAGCGGCATGACCGTGCGCACGAGCGCCACGGCAGCATCCACGTTCGGCGGATGCTCAAAGCTTCCGACAAAGAGCACCCCGCTGCGGGATGTCGGAGCTGACACGGTCTCGGCGGTCGCGTTGGCGTTGGGTATCACGATGACCCGCGCGCCTGGAACGTAGGACGACACGATCTCGCGCTCGTCCTCCGTCACGGTGATCGTCACGTCAGAGCCGCGGATGAGCCCGAGCTCGATCTCCCGGAGGCTCGCCACCTTGCGAGCACGACCGTTGCCGAGCGCCGCGCGCCGCCCTTCGCGGACGAAGTGAAGATCGACCGTGTCGTAGGCGATGACGGCATCGGGCGCATGCTCGCGAATCACGTCGACGTAGCGCGGAGCGATCACCGGCCGGCTGAGGACCGCGAGCCTCAGATCCGTTCCGATCGAGGCGATCTCGGCCTGCACGCCGCAGACGCCGAACAAGACCTCGATCCCGATTTCCTGCAGCTGGCGGGTGTAGGGCTGCGATGCGACCAGGTTGTCGGGGATGAACGTGACGCGGCAGCCGATATCGATGAAGTTCTCGAGCATGTGCTTCATACGCAACGAGCCGGAGTCCCGGTCGGGGCACGGAACCCGGTGATCGACCACCAGCACATGGCAGCGGCGGTTGCGGTTGCTCGCACGGCGGACGTTCTCCGGGCTGGCCGGCAGCTGCTCGCTGGCAAGCTGGTCGCGCCACTTCGTCACGAACTTGGGACGGTTGAGCTCTTGATGGCGCTTGCCTGAGCTGTCGACGTCCGTCCCCGCCGTCCCCCCCTCGACGTGGACAACGCGCGCCGCCGGCTCGTAGACGACGCGATAGCCGCTGGCGCGCGCAGCGAAGCAGAGGTCCGTGTCCTCGTAGTACATCGGCAGGTACAGCTCGTCATAGCCGCCGAGCTCGCGCCACAGGTCTGCGCGCACGAGCAGGCAGGCACCGGACCCGTAGTCGATCTCGCGCACGTAGTTGAACGTGGCGGCGTCGGGGTCCTGACCGCGACCGTAGTTCCATCCGCTGCCGTCCTGGAAGATGATCGCGCCCGCCTCCTGCAAGGTTCCGTCTGGATAGAGCAGCTTCGGAGCCACGATCCCGATGTCCGGAGCGCTCTCGGCACGCTCCACAAGCGCCGCAAGCCAGCCCGGCTGCACCTCCGTGTCGTTGTTGAGTGCAACGACGTACTGCCCCTTCGCCTGTGCCGCGGCGAGGTTGACGCTGCGCAGGTAGCCGAGGTTCTGCTCGTTGACGATGACCCGTGCGCCCTCGAGCGCCGTCCACAGCCGGCGGTTCTCGGCGTCGGCCGCATCGTCGATGACGATGACCTCGTATGGCGGTCCCTCGGTGTTCGCCGCGATCGCCCTCAGGCACGCCTGCGTGAGGTCCGCACGGGCGTGTACGGGAATGACGATCGACGCAATCGGCTGTGTGAACAGCGGAAACCGGATCGTCGTGTAGGCGGACGCGGACGCGTCCTCGGATGGCGCACGCAACGCTCGCCGTCGCGCCCGCAGGCGCCCGACACGCCGCAGGCTCCATTGCAGCGAACGACCGGCCACAGAGTGCTCGCCGATGACGCTGTAGACCTGCCAGCGGATGAACTGAAACGCCGACCAGGCGACCGACGCATCCATGCGCGCAAGCCGCGAGCGCGCCGTGGCCAGTTCCGCGTCGCGCTGCGCGAGATCGCGTCCAGCGGCGGCCAGCTGTCCGCTCAGCGTCTGCAGCTCTGCGCGATGGCGCCGATCGCCGTCGCGCAGCGCATCCGCCAACGACGCGATCTGATACTGGCTGCCTTGCAGCGCCGCTTGGCTGGCGGCAAGGGCAGCGCGTGCGGATTGCAACTCCTGCTGAGCAGCGGCGGCTTCGCCGCGTGCGAGGACGGCCTCACGCTCGTGCTGGCGCACGAGCTGGATGCCGGGATCCACGAGCGTTGACTGCGCGGAAGGCATCTCGAACGGCACGCGCGAGGCGAGGGCCACCAGGTACATGGGCGCCGGCGTGTCGCCTTGGCGCCACTCGTCGCCCGACCGCTCGAGGAACACCGTCAGCGGATGCTCAGCGGCTCCCTGATCGAGGGCGTCCAAGCGCGAGCCGCAGATCGTGCGTTGTCCCCATACGCCGACGTGAGCAAAGCGCGTACCGAGCAAGGCTCGAAACTCGGGCTCGGACAGCTCCCGTTCGTGAAAGGGGTTGGCCTGGCCGGTCGCCTCCGAGTACATGCGCCGATCCGGCGTCGAGATGATCAGCAATCCATCGGGCGCGAGCACGCGATCGATCTGCTCGAGCATGCGCTCCTGCTCGACGAGATGCTCGAGCACCTCGAATGAGACCACGACATCGAAGGCGCCTGCGTCGAACGCGTCGAGCTCGAGCGCCGAGCCGACGCTGAAGTCGAGGTTGGGCGCAGCGTAGTTGAGTTGGCTGTGCGTGACGGTCTGCTCGTCGATGTCGATGCCCTGCACCAGCTCGGCCTCGGCGGCGAGGATCGCGCTTCCGAAGCCCTCCCCGCTGCCGAGGTCGAGAACGCGGCGCCCCTCGGTGAGGCTCGCGGCCCAGAGGTATCGGTGAAAGTGCTCGTAGGCGACCTGGACGTTCTCGGTCCAGGGAACGCAGCGTTCCCCCGTCCAGTCGATCAGCCGCGGGGCGCCGGCGTGGCGCTGCACCGTCATGCCCGCAAGCCTATCGTCGCCCCTCGCTGAAGCAGAGCGTCGCAAGCGGCGTTCGCACGCTCGCGGAAGGGGGAATGAGCGAGGCGCGTCGACTACCCTCCGGGCGTGAGCGCCGAGCCCCGCGCAATTGTCGTCGACCGCGTGTCGAAGCAGTTTCGCCTGCCGCACGAACGCGTCCACACGCTCAAGGAGCGGGCGCTTCACCCCTTCCGCCAGCCAAGCTACGACGCGCTTGCCGCCCTGCGGGAGGTCTCCTTCGACGTGCGCCGCGGGGAGTTCTTCGGGATCGTCGGCCGCAACGGCTCCGGCAAGTCGACGCTCCTGAAGTGCCTGGCCGGGATCTACCGCGTCGACCAGGGTGCCATCTACGTCGACGGGCGCATGTCGACGTTCATCGAGCTTGGCGTCGGGTTCAACCCGGACCTGCCCGCACGCGACAACGTGATGATCAACGCCACCATGCTCGGGCTTTCACCGAAGGAGGCGAGACGCCGCTTTGACCGCATCCTGGACTTCGCCGAGCTGCATGATTTCGTCGACCTGAAGCTCAAGAACTACTCCTCGGGCATGATGGTCCGCCTGGCCTTCTCAGTGGCGATTCAGGTCGACGCGGAGATCCTGCTGATCGACGAGGTTCTGGCCGTCGGCGACGCCTCCTTTCAGCAGAAGTGCTTCGACGAGTTCGCCCGCATTCGCAAGAGCGAGGCGACCGTGTTGCTCGTAACGCACGACATGGCCTCCGTCGAGCGGTTCTGCGACCGCGCGATGTTGCTGGAGCACGGGTGGCTCGTGGACATCGGCGACACCGATCGCGTCGGCACGAAGTACCTGGAGTTGAACTTCTCCGCGCAGGCGCGCGCCGCCGAGGCCGACGCGGCGCAGGCCGCGACTCCTGCCGCGGCCGAGATCGCCGGCAGTGACGACGCGCAGCCCGACGAGGGCGCGATCGAGCCCGAGCAGCCGCAGTCCGAGCGGATGCGCTTCGGCA
>DASVPU010000031.1:0-5811 GCA_036389475.1 Solirubrobacteraceae bacterium | reverse complement strand
CAGCCATCACGAGCCGTCGAGCTTCAACATCGCGGGACGTGTCGTCGGCGGCGGCGAGACGTTCTGCCTCGTCGCGGGACCGTGCACGGTCGAGTCGCGCGAGCAGACGCTGGCGGTGGCCGCGGCGGTGCACGACGGCGGTGCATCGATGCTGCGCGGAGGCGCGTACAAGCCACGCACGTCGCCGTTCGCGTTCAAGGGCATGGGCGCGGAGGCGCTGGAGATCCTCGTCGAGGCGCGCGCGGCGACCGGGCTGCCGGTCGTCACCGAGCTGCTCGACGTCCAGCACGCCGATGCGATCGAGGCGACCGCCGACGTCGTGCAGATCGGCGCGCGCAACATGCAGAACTACGCGCTGCTGGAGGTTGCCGGGAAGCTCGGCAAGCCGGTGGTGCTCAAGCGCGGGCTGTCATCGTCGCTGGACGAGTTGCTGATGGCCGCCGACTACATCCTCAAGGAGGGCACCGAGGAGGTCATCCTCTGCGAGCGCGGCATCCGCACGTTCGAGACCGCGACCCGCTTCACGCTCGACCTCGGCGCGGTGCCGTGGCTGAAGATGCACACCCACCTGCCGGTGATCGTCGATCCCAGCCACGCGGCGGGAGACCGGCGGCTGGTCGAGCCGATGTCGCGCGCCGCGGCCGCGATCGGCGCCGACGGTCTGCTCGTGGAGGTTCACTCCGATCCCGAGCACGCCCGCTGCGATGGACCGCAGTCGCTGCACGCCGAGGACTTCGCGTCGTATGCGCGCGACGTGGCGGCGCACGCCGGGCTGTTGGGGAAGCGGTTGGCGTAGCCCTCGCGGGTGCACGCGCCCGTGCTCGCACGCGCTCGCGCGCGTCTAGACACCGGAAAACGGCACGTTGAGCTGATTCTCCCCTCGGGCGATGGCCGAATCCGGCCACGGCGAGGCCGGAAGAGTCCACCAAAGAACGGTAAATCGGGCGTGAACGCAGGCCAATCCGGTGGGCTTAGGGCCTCCGTGCCCGGGGGTACTTTCCCGACGCAGGCCAAACGGATTAGAAAATCAAGGATCAGAGCGGGGGAAACAGTGGACGACGGCTATGAGATGTACTGCCTGACGGATCCGGATTTCTATGACTCGTTCATCGCGAACAGCGTAGAGGATCACGACTTCGAGCTCGCACGGGGTGCTGTGCCCGAGGGATGGCAGCGCGTCCTATCCGGCGACTGGCTGTTCTACTGGCCACAGGATCCAGTGCTCCCGGCGCAGGGGTGGAAGATCCACGTGTCGGCCTCTATCGATAACGCCGCGGAGGTTCTCGCTCCGATCTGGGAGTACTGCATTAACAGGCAGATCCCGTTCAAGTTCATCCGCAGCGTGGACCTGTTCTTCCTGCGCAACGTCAAGTACTCGCCCCGCAGCGCCAGCGGCAAGTTCGTGACGATCTATCCGGCCGACGAGGCTCAGCTCGAGGTCGTGCTGACTGAGCTCGGTGCGGCTCTCGCGGGCCAGCCAGGCCCCTACATCTTGAGCGATCTGCGCTGGGGCGCAGGGCCGCTGTATGTTCGCTACGGAGGGTTTATCGAGCGCTACTGCATCGGTGCCGGCGGCGCGCCTGAGCTCGCCCTCGAGGATCTCGACGGTGAGCTTGTTCCCGACCGGCGCGGCCCGACGTTTGCGGTGCCGCCATGGGTGACGCTGCCGGCGTGCCTGGCCCCCCATCTCGAGGCGCGTAACAGCGCGACCGTCGCGGACATGCCGTACAGCATCGACCGCGCACTGCACTTCTCCAACGGCGGCGGCGTCTACGCCGCCACGCACCTGCCGACCGGCGACAAGGTCGTGCTCAAGGAAGCCCGCCCTCACGCCGGGCTCGCGTGGGACAAGGCGGATGCCGTGGCACGTCTAGGTCGCGAGCGCGACATGCTGCAGCGCCTCGCCGGCCTCGATGTCGTGCCTGCCCTGCGCGAGTACTTCTCGCTGGGCGAGCACCACTTCCTCGTCGAGGACTTCGTCGAGGGATCCACGCTGCAGGTGCAGATCGTGCAGCGCTACCCGGTCGGAGATCTGGGCGCTAACGACGACACGGCGGTGGCCGAGTACACGGAGTGGGCGCTTACGATGTGCGAGCGCGCCGAGGCCGCGGTCGACCAGGTGCATGGCCGCGATGTCGCGATTGGCGACTTCTCCCCGGCAAACGTGCTCGTCCGCGACGACGACTCGCTTGTTCTGATCGATCTCGAGGTCGCCACGCCGAGCGGCCAGGAAGCGCGCCAGACGCTCGCCACAAACGCGTTCATGCCACCGGCGTCCCAGACCGGGCTCGCCGTCGACCGCTACGCCCTCGCGTGCCTGCGGCTATTCGTGTTCTTGCCGCAGCTCACGGCGCTGCTCAGGCTCGACCCGGGCAAGGCATCGCAGCTGGCGGCGTCGATCGCCGAGACATTCCCCGTACCGGAGGAGTTCCTCGCCGGCGCGGTGCGCGTCATCGAAGCGGCACACGACAGGGCCGATGCGACGGAAAACACCGCCCGGCCACCCCGACTTGAGACGGACCCGCGCTCGTGGCGTCGTGCTCGCGACTCGATGTCAGCCGCGATCAGCGCCAGCGCGACGCCCGAGCGGGAGGATCGGCTGTTTCCGGGGCACCCGAAGCAGTTCTCGACAGGCGGGGGTCTGGGCCTCGCCTATGGCGCCGCCGGAGTCCTCTACGCGCTTCACGCCACCGGCGCTGCCATCCAGCCCCAGCACGAGCAATGGCTCGCGGAACGAGCCATAAATCCACCCTCGGGGACGCCGCTTGGACTTTATGACGGGCTGTACGGCGCCGCCTACGTGCTTG
Organism: Solirubrobacteraceae bacterium; assembly: GCA_036389475.1. Classification (GTDB taxonomy): domain Bacteria; phylum Actinomycetota; class Thermoleophilia; order Solirubrobacterales; family Solirubrobacteraceae; genus CADCVQ01. The sequence goes on along the minus strand of DASVPU010000031.1, from coordinate 3,004 downwards.
ACCGCCTCGGGCGCCGCGACGATGCGTTGAAGGTGCTTGAAATGTGCGTGAGTGAGCTGGGCGTGCAACGCGATCGGCTCGGCCTCGACCTGAGCGGCGGCCTGGCGGGCATCGGCCTCACGCTCGCACACTTCGCGCAGCGCAACGATGACGCGGCCCTGTGGGACATCGTGTGGGAGATCGCGGATCGGGTGGCCGAGGAACTGGGCGACGAAGACAGCGTCGGACGGACAAGCGGCGGCGACCTGCCGTATGCGGGCCTGCTGCGCGGGTCCTCTGGGCTGGCGCTGCTGTTCTTGCGCCTGCACGAACGGAGTCGTGACAACGCACTGCTCGATTTGGCCGCGACTGCGATCCGCCAAGACCTAAGACGGTGTCTGCTCTCACGACACGGCGCCCTGCACGTCGACGAGGGATGGCGCACTCTGCCGTACATCTCCGACGGAAGCGTCGGCATTGGCTTCGTGGTCGACGACTACCTCGCCCGTCGCGAAGACGAGCAGTTCGCGCAGGCCGCCGCGCAGATCCGCGCCGCCGCGAAGAGCGGCTTCTACATCGGGTCGGGGCTGTTCTCCGGCCGTGCCGGCATGATCCTCTACCTGAGCCGCGGCCTGGCGCCCGGCGCGGGAGGTGAGGATCCCGTCGTGGCCGCTCACGTACGACGCCTGGAGTGGCACGCGATGAGCTACCGCGGCAACCTCGCGTTCCCCGGCGACCAGCTTCTACGGCTGTCGATGGACCTCGGCAGCGGCACCGCCGGCATCCTGCTGGCGCTGGGTGCCGCGCTGCACGACGCACCCGTTCACCTGCCCTTCCTCAGCGCCGTCCCCGCGGACGTCAGCAGCCGAGTCGATTCTGACCTCATCCTGATGACAGCAGAAAGGAGGTGAATACATGTCCATTCTTGATCTGCAGGGCCTCGAGCCTGAGGGCGGGAGCAACGGTGGCGGCAGCACGCTCACCGCGATCCTGTGCGAGTCCAAGACGCCGAGCAACCTCAGCGTCGCCGCTTGTCACTAAGCGTACCCGCTGGACCAGTCGGTTCAAGTAAGCAGTTCCTGCAGCTGTCGATGGATCTTGGCAGCGGCACCGTGGGCATCTCGCTCGCGAGAACAACCCGATCGATCTGACCTCATCCTGATGACACTAAGGTGGTGAAATACATGTCCATTCTTGATCTGCAGGGCCTCGAGCCTGAGGGCGGGAGCAACGGTGGCGGCAGCACGCTCACCGCGATTCTGTGCGAGTCCAAGACACCGAGCAACCTCAGCGTCGCCGCTTGTCACTAGCGTGAACCCTCTGGAGAGTCGCTCCGGTCAGGGGATCGGAGCGACTCCCCAAGCAACTTCGAAGAGTACTAGCACGGCGCCCAGAGCGGGAAAAATCTTTCAGGAGGCACGTTGAACCAGGGGATGCAGTCAGCGGCGCCTCGTCGCGCCTATCGCGCGGCCGATCGCTTGCTTGCCCGCGCCGGACGCCATGGGGGCGCCTGGGTGATCGTGGTGGCGCTGTCGGCGATCGTAACGTCCGGCGTCTCGCTCGCCTTTCCCACGGTGCTCGGACACGCCGTGGACGGGGTCGTCGGCGGCAGCGCGTCCGGGAAGTGGTTGGTCTGGGCCGCAGTGCTGTTGGCGCTGCTGGTGGCCTGCTCTGCGCTGGATACGTTGGCGTCGGGCATGGCGATCGCGCGATCGACGGCGTGGCTGCGCGAGAGCGTGCTGGGCCACGTGCTGGCGCTGGGTACGCGTCCCGTCGCGCGGTTGGGTCCTGGAGAGATGGCGACGCGGATGGTGGCCAACGCGTCGGAGGCGGGCCGCGTGGCCCCGGCGGTCGTGGGCGCGGGCGCGAGCTTGGTCGCCGGCGTCGGCGGCACGATTGCGCTCGCGACGATCCACCCGCTGCTGTGCGTCACGTTCTTGGCCGGCGTCCCGCTGATGCTGTTGGTGGTGCGGGCGTTCGCTCGGGATTCGTCCACGTTGACGACGCGCTATCTCACCGTTCAGGGGACGATCGCCGAGCGTTTGGTGGAGGCGATCTCCGGCGCCCGGACGATCGCGGCGGCCGGCACGCTTGACCGTGAGGTCGATCGGTCGCTCGCGCCGTTGCCGGAGCTGCGCCGTCACGGGATGAACCTGTGGCGCGTGATCATGCGGATCACCGCGCGCGACGCGTTGCTCTTGAAGATGGTGGAGATTGCCGTGATCGGAGTGGCGGGGGTGCTGCTTGCGGGCGGGCAGATCAGCGCCGGGCAGATGCTTGCTGCCGGGCAATACGTGTTCCTCGCCGCATCGCTGGCTTCGGTGACCGGGCTGGTGTCACGAATCACGAGTGCGCGCGCGGCTGCGCAGCGGCTCGTGGAGATCTTCGATCAGGCGCCGGTGCAGTACGGCACGGGTCGCCTGCCGGCGGGTCGGGGGCGCCTTGAGCTGCGCGGGGTGACGGTGCGCTCCGGTGGCGAGGTCGTGCTCGACGGCCTGGATCTCGTCGTGCCGGGGGGCGCGATGATCGCGGTCGTCGGTCGCTCAGGCTCAGGCAAGTCGCTGGTGGCGGCGCTCGTTGGTCGCCTCGTGGATCCCGACGAGGGCGAGGTGCTGCTAGACGACATCGCGCTACGCGACCTTGACCGCCACGAGCTGCGCCGCGCCGTCGGCTACGGCTTCTCACGCCCGGCGCTATTCGGACAGACCGTCGCCGACGCGATCGCGTTCGGTCACGACACGCCCACCCCAGCGGCCGTGCAGGACGCCGCGCGCGCCGCGCGCGCCGATGCGTTCATCCGGCTGTTGCCCGACGGCTACGCGACCGCGCTGGACCAGGCGCCGATGTCCGGCGGTGAGGCCCAGCGCGTCGGGCTGGCACGCACCTTCGCGCACGCCGGCCGCGTCGTCGTCCTCGACGACGTCGCCGCGAGCCTTGACACCGTCACCGAGCATCACATCAGCCGCGTGCTGACCGGCGCGCTGAGCGACCGCACGCGCCTGATCGTCTGTCACCGCGCATCGAC
>DASVPU010000030.1:0-11760 GCA_036389475.1 Solirubrobacteraceae bacterium | reverse complement strand
AGCCGTCGCCAGAACCGCAGCGGCAACCGCCAGTGCCGAACACGATTGCGCAGCGACCGTGCGGCTGCCCAATGATCTAAAGATCCTGAGCCGGCCTCGCGACCGCGCCCACATCACGATAGTCCCCGACCGTGCACACCTTCGGGATCGCGTAGAGCACGGAGCCAGTCCGGCCGGCGCTGCGGACATGGGATGTCCCCGGCGTCGAGCGGGACGTCAGCGGGCTCATTGGCCCTGAGCTTGGGTAGCTGTCCCCAGGTTGCTCCTATGTCAAGCAGAGCATGGGGTTGGGCGCTGTGGCAGCGATCGGGGCGGTGTGCTGTGATCGTGCTGTTGGCTGGCTGAGGAGGCGGTGAAAGCGTCGCGCGAGGTGGCGTTTGAGGCAACGAAGGGCCTCGGGCTTGGTCTTGCCTTCGGCGATCTTGCGTGCGAGGTAGGCGCGGGTGTCGGGGTCGCGGGCAGCCCTGGTGATGGCGATGATGTGCAGCGCGCGGTTGAGTTCTCGGTCGCCGCCGCGGTGCAGGCGATGGCGTTGTCGGTTGCCAGAGGACGCGGGGATCGGGGCGACGCCGGCTTGGCGCGCGAAGCGCGCGTCGGTCGCGAAGCGCTCGGCGCCGGCGGTGCGGCCGATCAGGGTCGCGGCCGTCAGCGCGCCGCAGCCGAGCTCGGCCAGCAGGACAGGGCGGTGCGCGCGCACGAGCTGGCGCAGTTCGCGCTCCAGTGCGTTGGCCTGGCGCGTGAGTTGACGGATGTGGGTGATGAGCTCGCGTGCGACGCGGGTGCGCGCGCTGGCGGGCAAGCGTCGCAGGCGTCGCGCGATGCGGTCCAGGTGCACGTCGCGATCAAGGCAGCGTGGCGGGAGGCTGGCCTCGAGGTCCGGGCACAGCTCGACGAGGTGCCAGCGCAGCCGGTTCTGCGTCCTGGTGCGGTCGGCGACGAGGTCGGCGCGATGGTCCACCAGCAGCCTGATCTGCATCGCATCCTCGTCGAGGAACGCGACCGCGAAGCGCTCGATGCCCTCGCGTAGGACCGCGCGTGCGACGGCGAGCGCGTCGATCTGGTCAGACTTGCCGGGCTCGCGCTCACCCTGACGTGAGGCGCCCATCAGCTTGGGCGGAACGCGCACGACGCGTTCACCGACCGCGAGCAGCGCCTGCTCCAGGCGCCGCGAGACGTGCCGGCAGTCCTCGATCGCCCAGACGCGCTCAGCCGACAGCTCGCGCGCCCAACGTAGCGCGGCCAGGTGCCCGGGCTCGTCCGCCGCGATCGTGCGCTGGGATGTGACCGCGCCCGTCTGCGCGTTTATCGCGGCCAGCGCGTGCGAGCGCTTGTGCGTGTCCGCTCCGATGATGATCATCCAGGCCCTCCCCCTTCAGCGAGATGTTGGCGTTGAAGCGGACCGCCGACGGACAGACCTCAGTCGGGGCGATGCCACGCTCCTATCAAGTCACGTCGGTGATCCTCCGGCGGCGACGGGCGACACAACCTGGGTAGGTCAGACCACAGCTGACAGGCAAAGTACGAGTCAGCCCGCCGCCGGCCCGAGCCAACCGGATCGGTCGGACACCACGCCCGACGCCAGCGACGATGACACTGAGGCAAAGTAGCCGCGAAACGGAGCCCTGAGTGCGTTGGAAGGGGGAACGGGCCGGTCACGCTGACTCACGCAGCGGCCTGGGGAGGACCGGCGCGTGGCGTGCGCTGCGCGCTGGTTATGGCCAGTCGAGCCGTTCGGCAAGCTCGGTTGGCCCGAGCTCGATCAGACCGCTGCGCTGCACGGGCTCATACTCGCCGTTATGCAGTGCCAGCCACGTAACCGTCCGCTCGGCGGGGTCGACGAGCAGCACCTCGTCGACATCGTGGTCGGCGTAGAACGGAAGCTTTTGGCGGCTCTCGTCGCCCGGTGAGAGGATCTCGACGACGGCGGCGGCCGTCGCCTGCCACACGCCGGACGCTCCGGGTCGGTGCAGGCCACCGTCGGGCACGCGGAAGTCATGCTCGGACTCGCCCAGGTTGAACTCGCTCATCGTCGGGCGCAACCCGGCGGCCCGAGCCGGGGCATCGAGCAGCACGGCGAGCTGCTGGCTGATATCGGCATGCTCGATGCTGGGGCCGGGAACCATGTGACGGACACCCTGCCAGACCTCGTCGAGGCGGTCGACGCCCGCTTGGCGGCGGCGCTCGAGGAGCGCTTCGAGCTCCGGTGGAGGCGTCCCGAGCACCAGCGTTGGCATCGGCCAAGCGTACCGGCCTTACACACGGCCGCAAAATGCGTTGACGTCCTCACAGCGTCACGTCGGTCATAAGCGCACAGCCTTCATCGGCGCAGCCCTCAGCCAGCTACCCGACGTAGAGGCTGTCCTGCCGAACCAGCGGCTTCGCGTGATCGGCTGACAGGCCGACTCAGCTCCGAGGAGTCGCAGCCACGGGCGCGAACGGGGGCACCAGGCCGCGGCCCTCAGCTCGTTCGCGGGGGCCATGCCCAGACCCTACTAGGTTTGCTGTATATCGGTAATTATGCAGCAGACCATATGGGATGAGCAGGGGAGTAGAGCAGCTCGTAGGTCGGCAGGACGTGCTCATGCGTGCGATCAGCCGGGGGACCGGATGGTCGCGGCAAGGTCGTCGGAGCGATCCTCGAGCGGCTTCCGCCGGTGCCTGCAAGACGGCTCCGCCGGGCGCAAAGCGCGAGCCGTGCGGGTCTCGCACGTCGAGCCGAAACGTAGACGTCGCCGCTGACGCGCGGGCAGCAGCGGGCGTCAGTGGTCGACGTCGAGGATCTCGTCCGCGTCGATCGCATCTTGGTGGGTGGGTCGGCTGTAGGCGCGGGTGGTCTCCAGGCGCGCGTGCCGAGCAGCTCAGCGACGATGACGAGATCGGTACGGCCGCGCACGGGCGGACTGCCGAGCTGGTTGAGATCGACCCGAGCACAGCTACGGGGGGCCTACATCGCGCCGGGGCGGTTCAGCCCGCTGCTAGGGCGTGCAGCGCTTTGTCGGCGCCGGGGTTGAGCGGGACTGGCTGTGTTTGGGTAGCGGTGTCGATCTTGATGTCTTTCGCGGCGGGGCTGGCGGCCTCCAGGTCGGAGCGGTGGTCATAGAGCACGCGCACGAGCCGGCCGGCCAGCGCCGGGTCAAATCCGGTCTTGACGAGCAGCACGTTGGTCACCTTGATGGTGGCGATCTCGTCGGCGCCATAGGTGTCGGCGGGGATCGTGCCGGGCTTGTAGAAGTCGCCGTAGTGCTGGTTGAGTTGGGGCAGGTACTGGGAGATGTCGAGTAGGCGGACCTTGCCTTTTCGGGCCGTGAAGAGGTCCTTGATTCCTGGTGTGGGGAGGCCGCCGGACCAGAACAGGGCGTCGATCGACCCGTCCTTCATGGACTCGACCGTCTTGTCGAGGGCTAGCCGCTGGCGTTTGACGTTCTTTTCGGGATCGAGTCCCGCCGTCCGCATCAGTCGGTTCGCGATCACCTCGGTGCCCGACTGGGGAGATCCGGTCGAGACGCGCTTGCCCTTCATGTCGGCGATCGAGTGGATGCCCGAGCCATCGCGCACGACGACCTGCGTGAAGTTCGGATATATGGCGGTCAGCGCCTGGATCGGTTGAGGCTTTCCCTCGAAGGGGCCTTTGCCGTTGACGGCGTCGGCTGCGGTGTCCAGCAGCGAGAAGGCGATGTCCTGCTTGGCCGCGGTGAGTAGCTGGATGTTCTGCACCGAGGCTCCGGTCTCGCTCGCGGTCGCCTTGTGATCGGTGTTGTTTGAGATGACCCGGGCGTAGGCACCGCCGAGCTGGTAGTAGACGCCGGTGGTGTTGCCGGTGGCGATCGACAGCCGGCCGGGCGCGCCGGTGCGGCCCCCGTTGTCCTGCTTTCCGCCGCAGGCGGGCACGGCCAGGGCGAGCGCGAGCGCGGCCAGGGCGGGCCACCCGGCAGAGGTCTTCGGCGTGGTGGTCATCGACGCTCCTTAGATCGGGATTGAATGTGCGGGGGGCTGGTGAGCAGCGCGGCGGACGCGGGTGCGCGCCGGAGCAGGTGCATGCCGACGGCGAGGGTCAGGCAGCAGACGCCGGCGACGATGGTCGTCGGCTCGAGGTAGAGCAAGAGCAGCGCCGCGGGGATGCACAGGGCCCGTTCGGGCCAGCCGGCCGGGCCGCGCAGCCAGCCGCCCGTGGCGATCGCCAGCGCGATGACGGCGAGCGCGCTGGACGCGGTTGCGGCGAGGATCTGGGCCATGGCGCCCTGGGCCAGCAGCGCCTCGCCGTTATCGGTAAGGACGAAGGCCAGCGGCACCAGGAACGCCGGCAGCGCGTACTTGAGCGTCTGCATCATTGTCGCCAGTGCGTTGCCTCCCGTGATAGCGGCGGCCGCGACCGCGGCCAGTGCGGTCGGCGGGCTGACCTCGGAGAGCACCGCGTAATAGAAGATGAACATGTAGACGGCGGGGTCGGCCACGCCGAGGCTCTTGAGGGCGGGGCCGACGATGACCGCGGCGATGATGAACGAGGCTGTGACCGGCACGGCAAGCCCCAGCAGCGTGATCGCGCCGCCCGCGAACACAGCGGTCAGGAGCAGGACGAGCGTGCGGTCGTCGGCCAGCGCGCCGGCGGTGTCGACGATGATGGCGGCGAGGTTCAGCCCGAGGCCGGTCAGTGTGACCATCGCGACGATGATCCCGGCCGCAGCGCAGGTTGCGACCACGGCCAGCGCGCCGCGCGCGCCGTCCGCCAAGGTCTCGACCAGGCGCCGCGGACCAATCCGGTGGGCGTGATCTAGGAATGACAGCGCGAACGCCAGCGCGGTCGCGTAGACCACGGCGCGCATGGCGCTCAGCCCGAGCGCCATGAACACGACGATGGCTGCGAGCGAGAGGAAGTGGTAGCCGAAGCGCAACAGCAGGCTTCCGGCCGGCGGGGTATGCACCTCGACGGGCCTTGCTCCGTGGCGGCGCGCGTCCATCTCGACAGCCAGGATGATCCCGAGGTAGTACAGGAGCGTCGGGATCGTCGCGTAGACGAGCACCGTCAAATAGGACGTCTGCAGGTACTCGGCGATGATAAAGGCGGCGGCGCCGAGCGTGGGCGGCGAGAGGATAGCCCCGATGCCGGCGGCGGCGAGCACGCCGCCGGCCTGCTCAGGGGTATAGCCGGCGCGGCGCAGGATCGGCCAGCTCACCGATCCCAGACTGACCGCCGTTGCCGTGCCCGAGCCCGAGACGGTGCCGAGCAGGAAACCGGCCATGGTGACGGTCCGACCCGGCGCGGCGCGCGACCGGCGAAAGGCGGCGAAGCTCAGGTCGACGAAGAAGCGCCCGGCGCCCGACGCGTTCAGGACCGCACCGTAGATCGTGAACAGCACGATGTAGCTGGCGGCGACGTCCAGCGGCGTCCCGAAGAAGCCGGACGTGCCCATGTACAGGGCGTTGACGATCTCGCTGACGTCAAAGCCGGCGTGCGCGATCGACCAGTCCTGCGGCAGCTCTGAGCCGTAGTAGGCGTAGGCCAGAAAGACGAGGCAGATCGCAGGGAGCGTCCAGCCGGTGGTCCGCCGCGTCGCCTCGAGGATGAGGACGAGCAGGACCACGCCCATCGCGATGTCGGTGAGACTGGGCAGCGCCTGGCGGTTGAGGAACGCGTCAAAGCCGGTGACGATCGGGTACAGCGCGGTGACGGCGCCGGCGGCCGCGAGGGCCCAGTCCAGCGCGCTGGGCCGCTCGGGACGAGAGTCGTCTCGGGCTGCCGGCGGGGAGCGCGCCGATCGCGCCGGGAACAGCAGGAAGGTGAGCGGCAAGGCGCCGGCCAAAAACAGGCTCAGGTAGTGCTGAATCCCATCGCCGGACGGCCAGAAGACCTGCTTGACCGCGAGCAGCGCGAGAGCACAGCATAGAGTCGTGACGACGATCCCGACCGGCCCGCTGAGCCGACGCGACGACTGGGCCTGGTCGTCCTCCAATCGTGGGGCGACGGCGCGTGCGGCGTCGGTCACGGTCCCGGTCTGCGTGCTCGTTGTTGTCGCGGACACAGGCGCTGGCCTTCGCGCCCAAAACGGCGGTTTGGATGGAGTTGCCCGACATCGACGGCGCTAACCTTGCGTGCGCCTGCCGGGCGCAGCGGCGGTCCGGTCAATCCGTTGGCGTTGGCCGAGGTGCTAGCGCGCATCGACGCGCTCCTGCGTCGCATCCACGCTGTGCGCGCGCGCGGAGTCGAGAAACCGGCCAGGTGGTCCATCGCGACCAGCTCGACGGGGCCGAGCTGTGTCCTTGCGACGGTGGACGTCTATGACATCGTCATCAGTCGCCGAACTCATCGGGCAATCATCTCGCCGCCGCGAATGAGCGCAGCCCGATCGGCCGCGACTACGCGCCGGCTGAGCCAGCGACACATCAGGACCGTCACATTCGTCGACAGAGCTCACGCGCTGAAGTGTTCGCCTTCGGCGCACCGTCGCCTAGTCTGCGGCAGCGCGTTTGACTGAACCGTAAGGTGAAGGATGCGCATGCTGCTAGTCGGGGACCACGACGGGTTTGCGGCCGCGTTGCGCGATGCGTTGGCCGCTCACGGGTACCGCTCAAGTCGCGCCGCCAGCGGCGGCGGGGCGGTTGTCGCGTTGAAGGACGCGCTGGCGCGCGGCTCACGTAGCGGGCGTGCGTGGACGGCTGTGGTTGTGGTGCTGTCCGTCATATCGCTGTCGGGCTGTGGCAGCGATGAGGCGCCGCTGCCGCCCAGGTCGCTGCGGATCGCAACGGGCAACGCGGGGGGCGTGTACGCCGCCTACGGAGAGGGCCTTGCGGGCATCGTCAATCGTCGCCTGCCGCGGCTGCGCGCGTCGGTGCTGCACACAGACGGCTCGGTTGCCAACCTGCGACGCCTGGCGACCGGGCGCGCGGAGGTCGCGTTCACTTTGGCGGATTCCGCTGCCGATGCGTTGCGGGGGGCAGGGCGCTTCTCTGAGCGCGTTTCGATCGCCGCGGTGGCCCGCCTGTATGACAACTATGTTCAGCTGATCGTGGGTCGCGACGCGAAGATCGGTCGTGTCGAGGATTTGGCCGGGCGAGATATCTCGATCGGGGCGCCCGGTTCGGGCACGGCGCTGATCGCACAGCGCGTTTTGAAGCTCGCGCACCTTGTTGGCGCGCAAGCGCCGCGACGCAGGACGCTTGACGTCGATCGATCCGCGGCTGCGCTGGCCAGCGGCCAGATCGCCGCGTTCTTCTGGAGCGGTGGCCTGCCAACACCGGCGATCGAACGGCTGGCGCGCAACGTCCCCATCAAGCTGCTCGACATGGGCGGCGTTGGCTCGCAACTAAACCGTCGCTACGGCGACCTTTACACGCAGACGCGGATTCCCAGGACGGCCTATGGGCGCGCCGGCGCGGTGAGGACGGTGAGCGTCGCGAACTTCCTGGTCGTGCGACGCGATCTCGACGACGAGACGGCCTATCGGCTCACGCGCCTGCTGTTTGAGCGCCACGACGAACTCAAGCGCGCGCATCCCGAGGCGGCGCGGCTGAACGCGCGCGCGGCGATCGCGACGTCCCCCGTGGCGCTGCACCGCGGCGCTAGACGCTGGTATCAGCAGGCGCGCCGGTAGCGCTCGGCAATCGCAGCCGCACCAGGAGTCCGGGTGCGGCGAACTGCACATCCAAACTCCCTCCGCCGGCTTCGATCAGCGCACGGCTCGTGGCAAGCCCCAAACCAGTGCCCTGAATCCTGCGATGGCGCGGGCTGCGCCAGAAGCGCTCGCCGACGAGCGCAATCTCCGTGACATCCAGACCCACGCCACGGTCTCGCACGCCCAGCTCGACGTACCCGTCACGAACATCGACACGGACGTTCACGAGTGAGCCCGGCGCGAACTTGCGCGTGTTGTCAAGCAGCACGTCAAGCGCGTATTCGACGGCCTCCGGCGGCCCGCGACTCCACGCCTGCTCGGGGGCGTCCAGGCGCAGGACGCTGCCCACGGCACGCAGCGATGGCTGCCAGTAGCTGATACGCGCGGCCGCCAGCGCGACGACATCGAAGTCGACGCGCTCGGCCGCTGTCGCTTCGGCCCGGGCGAGCTCCAAAAGCTTGTTGACCGTTCCCGCGAGGCGGTCGCTTTCCTCCAGCGCCAGGCGCAGCTCGGGCTCACCGCGGCAATGCTCTTTGTCAGCGAGCCCCTCGATTCGCAGTCGCAGCGTCGCCAGCGGGGTTCGCAGCTCATGCGACGCGTCGGCGACGAAGGCCCGCTGGCGCTCGAGCGCTGCGACCAGACTCTGCGCCATCCGGTTGAAGGCTCCTGCCAGCATGCGCAACTCGGGCGGTCCGCCGCGCTCGGAGGCGCGCGCGCTGAGCTCTCCGCTGGTCAGCCGCCCAGCGGTCTGACTGAGGTCATAGACCGGGCGCAGCACCCACCCCACGAGCGGCAGCGCGCACAGCGCCGTGAGAAGCACCAGCACGCCCACGCCCGCCACCGCGAGTACCGCGATCCGGTGGCCAACCTGCGTGCGCAGACTCGCCGTCGGCGCCTCGACAACAACCGCCCCGATCGCGTCGCTGCCCTGCCCGATCGACTCCGCGACGACCATCGACGCGGTCCGCCAAGGCCAAGCCGTCGGCGGACGCTTGGGATCGCCGCCCACCAGCGCCCTGCTCAACGCCGCTCGCGCCGCGGACCTGACCGGTCCGGTGCTCATCACCACATCCTCGTTGCGGTCAACCACGGTGACCGTGACACCGAAGAGGTCCCTGTTTCGTGTCAGCTCGCCCTTCAGCGCGCGCGGGCCCGCGAGATTTCGCAGTGTCACGTCGGCAAGGTCGGCGTAGCGCTGCGCGTCGCCGATCCGCTCAATGAAGAAGTCCTGCGTCAGGCGCGCCGCGTAGGTCTGCGCGAGCGGCACCTCCAGCGCAGCGAGCAGCGCGGTCAGCAGCGGCAAGAGCACGAGCAGCAGCCGGCGTCGCACCGCGGCTCAACGCGCGGGGCTGATGTCCGCAAGGCGATAACCGACGCCGCGGACGGTCTGCACCAGCTCGGGGCGCCCCAGCTTGGCGCGCAGCGTGGCCATGTGGACATCCAGCGAACGCGACAACGCGGGATAGTCGCTTTGCCACACCTCCAGCAGCAGGCGCTGGCGGTCGATCGTCTGACCCAGTGCGCGGGCCAGCGCGGCGAGCAAATCGAACTCCTTGACTGTCAGCATGACGGGCGCGCCGCCGACCATGACGGTGCGTGCCGCCAGATCGATGGCGACATCGCCGGCCGTCACGCATTCGGCTCGGCGTACGGCGGGAACGCGCCGCATCACCGCTTCGATGCGCGCGAGCAGCTCAGCCACAGCGAACGGCTTGACGAGGTAGTCGTCTGCGCCGCCGCGCAGCCCCTGAACACGAGAGGGCAGGTCTCCGCGGGCGGTCACGACGATGATCGGCCCGCTACCCAAGCGTCGCAGACCAGCACACAACTGCAGCCCGTCGCCGTCGGGCAGCCCGAGATCAAGCAGAACGAGATCGGGAGGCTGCGGGCCCCGCACCGCGTCCAGCGCCTCAGCGGCGCTGCCCGCGCGACTCGTACGGTACCCACGGGCCGCTAATGCATCGCGCAACGCGGCTGCAAACCCATCGTCGTCCTCGACTACCAAGATGCGCATCTTGCGACCTTAGACATATTGCGCGTGAAGCCACCTTAGAGGCCGATCAAGCCCGCCGCGTAACGCTGGCCATGACTGGCCCGCGCGCCTACCGTCCAGCGTGGCAGTTGCATTTCAGAGATAGAAACGAGCAGGCACCTCGCGCAGGCGAGAAACACGGAGGTCCGACGGACCGGGTTGCGGTCGGTGCACAACGACGTGTATGCCGCCGGGGACCTGTGACGCGTCCGTGCGCCGCAATACCCGTCACCGGCACCTGGGCTGATCCCCAGCCGCCCGACTCAAAGCAGGCTGCCCGCACCGAGGCCGCGGACCGGGCCGCGCAGCCATCTGACGCAAACCGATGAACAAAGGGAGAAATGCTCATGAGCACGTTTGTGCATAGCCAGAGGCGTTCGCACGCGAGGTCCCACACCGATGCGCACAGCCAGGGCGACATCATCGCTGCGCGTTGGCCGATCCGCTTGTTCGTGCTGACGTGCCTGGCGTTGGCCGTGTCGCTGATCGCGGCCGCGGGCGCGTCGGCAGCGCCGACGAATGATGACTTCGCCTCCGCGACAGCGATTTCATCGCTGCCATTCACCGACACGGTCGATGCGACGAGCGCGAGCACAGAGCCCGGGGAGCCACAGTCCTGCTTCTTCAGCGATCAGACGGTCTGGTATGCGATCACGCCTTCGCAGGACGGCACGCTCGCGGCAGACGCGTCGGGCAGCACGGCCACCGCGCAGGTCACCGCCTATCGCGCCGATGCCAGCGGGCTGAGCGGACTGTCGTTTCTGACCTGCGCGAACTTCGGCGACGCACGAGCCGTCTTTGAGGTGCAGGCGGGCCAGACGTACTACCTGCAGGCCAGCGCCCTGTTTGCCAGCGCCGGCTCGCTGCGCGTCAACGTCAAGACCGTGCCCGCGCCACCTAACGACGACTTCGCCAACGCGAAGGCGATCGCCTCCAGCCCGTTCTCTGACAGCGTCGATCTGACCGCCGCGACGCTGCAGCCCGGCGAACCGACGACCTGCCAGGGAAGTCCTTCGCTGGCGACAGCGTGGTATGCGTTCACCCCCTCCCAGAGCGGTTCCTACGCGCTGCAGAGGTCCGATTTTGGTTCGCTGGCGGCGTACACCGGCGCCTCGCTGTCGTCGCTGACGCAGGTCGCGTGCACGTTCGGGCAGCTGTTCTTTCACGCTGACGCGGGAAGCACCTACTACCTGCAGGTCGCCAGCTTCAGTGGCCAGGGGCGCCCCGCGCAACTGACCCTGGACGTCGCCCCGGCCGCCACGGCCAGCTTCGTGTTCTTTCCCGGCGACCCGTCGATCGTCGACACCGTCCAGTTCATCGACACCTCCTATGACCCGGCCGGCATCGGGTCGCGGACATGGACGCTCAAAGACGGGATCACGACATCGGAATGCTGTCCAACCCGGCGCTACAGCGCCGACGGCGACTACACCGCGCATCTGGCGGTCACGACCACCGACGGTCGCACGGCTTCGATCAGTCAGGTGGTGCCCGTCAGGACCCACGACGTGGCGATCACCCAGCTGACCGTGCCCAAGAGCGCTCGCGTCGGACGCACCAAACAGATCACCGTCGCCGTCAACAACAGTCGCTACCCCGAAACCGTGCGCGTGTCGATGCTGCGCAGCGTCCCAGGCGCCGACTTTGAGGAGATCGGGCAGGTCACCCAAGGCGTCCCAGCCCGCGCCACGCGCCGCACAACCACGTTTAGCATCAGCTACACGTTCTCCGCAGACGACGCGACGCTCGGAAAGGTCACCTTCAAGGTCATCGCCACGACCCTCACAGCACGCGACGCGCACCCCGCCGACAACACCGCGATCGCGCCACCGACAAGCGTCACCAGCTAACAGCTCGTGCAGCGTCCCGTTGACCGCTCAGCGACGCGACAGAAGGATGCCAATTCCCGGGGGTCCCTTCTCAAAATCGGTCATGGCGTCAGCAACCAGGACCGTGAGGGGGACCCCCGACAGAACCGCGCACGCGCTAACCGGGGTGGGGAATTCTTGTCATCGGATGTGGGGAGAAAACCATCATCGCGCGCAGTCGTCGCCCTACTCGAGCTCAAGTACGGGACTCGGCTACGTGGCGTGATCCCGACCCAGCGCAGCGAGACATACC
>DASVPU010000029.1:0-6507 GCA_036389475.1 Solirubrobacteraceae bacterium | reverse complement strand
GCCGTCGTCGTCACGTACCTCGGCTTCACGAAGGACATCCCGCTGCTCAACGAGCCCTACGAGATCAAGGCCGCGTTTCGCGATACGAGCGGTATCAACGAGCGCTCGCCGGTACGGATCGCAGGCGTCGAGGTCGGCTACGTCACGAACGTCGAGCGCACGAGCCCGGGCGCGCAGTCGGCGACCGTGACGTTGGCGATCCGCGACAGCGGCCGGCCGATCAACAACGATGCGACGGCGAAGATCCGGCCGCGCATCTTCCTCGAAGGGAACTTCTTCGTCGACCTGTCGCCGGGAACGCCGGGAGCGGGCGAGATGAAGGAGGGCGACGCGATTCCCGCCTCGCGCACCGCCAGCCCGGTCCAGTTCGACCAGGTCCTCAGCGCGCTGAAGAGCGACAGCCGCAACGATCTGCGCCAGCTCTTCACAGAGGTCGGCACGGCGCAGGACGCCGGTGGCGCCAAAGCATTCAACGACTCGCTGCGCTTCCAGCCCTCCGCGTACAAGTTCGTCGCGATCGTCTCCGACGCGCTGCTCGGCAAGCGCCCGCACGACATCAGCGACCTCGCCCGCGACGGCGGCGCCGTGGCGAGCGCGCTGGAGCGCGATCCGGCGAAGCTGCGATCGCTGATCGTCGACTTCAACACGGTCGCCGGCGCGCTGGCCAGCCGGCAGGCCGCTCTCAGCGCCGCGGTCGGCGAGCTGCCGCGGACGCTGCGGGCGGCATCGCCGGCACTCGACGCGCTGAACGCCGCCTTCCCTGACGTGCGGCGATTCGCCCAGGGCGCGCGGCCCGGCGTGCGCTCGCTCGGCCCGACCGCCGATGCGGCGCTGCCGCTCGTCAAGCAGCTGCGCGGCCTCGTGGCGCCGGCCGAGCTCGGCGGCCTGGCGCGCCGGCTGCGCAGCGCCACCCCCGCGTTGACGAGGCTCGCCACGAGCGCGTCCTCCGTCCTCAGCCAGCTGCGCGCGCTGGCGAGTTGCACGACCAACGTGCTCGTCCCGTTCGGCAACGACAAGCTCGTCGACAAGGCCTTCCCGACTCACGGCCCGGTCTATGAGGAGCTGGCGAAGTTCCTGCCCGGCCTCGCCGGCGAGAGTCGCTCCTTCGACGCCAACGGCCCCTGGTTCAAGGTCTTAGCCACCGGCGGCGCCGAGACGCTGAACCTCGGCAACGGCATCTTCGGCTCTGTGGTCGACACGATCGCCGGCAACAACCCGCCGCCGGTGCGCACCCGCCCGCCGCTGAGGCCCGATACCCCGTGCGAGACCCAGGAGCCGCCCGATCTGCGCTCGATCCCGCGGGGTCCGCCGCCGGCGATCAACTCGGTCGGCGCCGCGTCGCGCACGCGCGAGTCCAAGGCGCAAGCCGTCGCGGTTGCGCTCCTGCGCCGCCAGCTCAACGCGGTGGGCAGCGACACGAAGGTCCTCGACCGGGCGATCACGCTGGACGAGATTCGCCAGCTCGCCGCCAAGAACGGGCTGACGAAGCAGCTCAACAGCGTGCTGAGGAAGCGCACGGGATGAGCCGGGTCGTGCGCAGGAACCTCGGCCCGGTTGCGGCAATCGTCGTCCTCGTCGCGATCGCCGTCGTCGTCGGCGGCTACATCCTGCACGAGCAGCGGCTGCGCTTCCCGTTCATCGAGGGCGAGACGATGCGCATCAACGTCGAGCTCGACACCGCGCAGGCCGTGACGCCCGGCCAGGGCCAGACGGCGCAGGTCGCGGGGGTGCAGATCGGCGACATCGGCGAAGTCAAGTTGCGCGACGGCCGCGCGATCGTCGGCCTGGACATCAAGCCGCAGTACAAGGACCTCATCCACCGCGACGCGCGCGCGTCGCTGCGTCCGCGCACCGGCCTGAAGGACATGTACGTCCAGATCTATCCGGGCAAGGAGGGCCCGCCGGTCAGCGAGGGGTTCACGATCGCGCTGCGCAACTCGCTGACAGACGTCAACCTCGACGAGATCCTGTCGCAGCTCGACAGGCGCACGCGCGACTACATCACGCTCCTGGCCAACGGCGCGGGAGAGGGCCTGCGCGGCCGCGGCAACGACGTGGCGCGGGTCTTCAAGCGCTTCGGGCCGACCGTTCGCGACCTCTCGCGCGTGAACCGCGCCGTGGCATCCGAGCGCGTGGCGTTGCGGCGGCTCGTCACCTCGCTGGCGCAGGTCAACGGTGCGCTGGCGCGCAAGCCCGACGACCTCGCGCGGCTGGTGAACGGCGCGTCGCAGACGCTGCGCGCGGTTGCGTCGGAGGACGGCAACCTGCGCGAAGCGGTGAGCGAGCTCGCGCCGACGCTCCAGCAGGCCACCGGCACGCTGAACGCCACGACGCCGCTCGCGCGCGAGCTCGGGCCGGCGACGCGCGCGCTGCTGCCGGCCGTGCGCCAGCTGGAGTCCGTCAACGCCGCGGTCAGTCCCTTCGCCCGCGAGGCGACGCCGATCGTCCGCGACAGGGTCCGCCCGTTCGTGCGCAAGGCGACGCCGCTGGCGCGCGACCTCGCCCCCGCCGCGCGCGGGCTGGCGCGGGCCTTCCCGGAGCTTGACCGCAACGCGAAGGTCCTCAACGACTTCGTGAACATGCTCGGTCACAACGCCAACGGCCGCGAGGCGCCAAACAAAGCCGGCCGCGACGAGGGCTACCTCTTCTGGCTTGGCTGGCTCAGCCACCAGACGGCGAACCTCCAGAGCATCGAGGACGCCAACGGCCCGATGCGCCCGATCTTCCTGACCGGCACCTGCTCGACGCTCACGAGCCTCGTCAACGACCTGCCGGCGGCCGAGTTCGCGCTCGGGCTCTCGCCGCTGCTGGCGACCGTTTGCAAGAACCCCACGACGCGATCGTTGAGCGTGACGCGCGCGCTTCAAACGGTCGGCGTGGCCGGCAAGGGCGGCTCGACGCTCGACGGCGTGGCCGGGCAGCTCGACAAGAGCGTCGGCCGCCTTGGCGACAAGCTCGGCAAGACCCTGCGGGGCAGGCGGGGCGGGCGATGAATACCGAGGCTCCGACGCTCGGACGGCTGCTCGTCATCAGCGGCTTTGCGCTCACATGCTTCGGACTGCTGCTGTACTTGTGGCTCGCCTTCGGCGGTCCGATCCCGCTCAAGCCGCAGGGCTACCGCGTGCAGGTCGCGTTCACCGATGCGGCGATGCTTGCCGAGCAGGCCGACGTTCGGACGGCCGGCGTTCGGATCGGGAAGGTCGTGCGCAAGCAGCTCGCGCGGGAGGGCAAGACGCTGGCGACGATCGAGCTCGACAGCAAGTACGCGCCCCTGAAGCGCGACGCGCGCGCGATCCTGCGCCAGAAGACGCTGCTCGGCGAGACCTACGTCGAGGTGACGACGGGCAGCAGGGGCGCGCGTGACCTCCCCGAGGGCGCGCGGCTGCCCGACGGCCAGGTCGCGCAGGCGGTCGAGTTCGACGAGCTGCTGCGGATCTTCGACAAGGACACGCGCAGGGCGTTTCAGCAGTGGCAGGCGAGCCTCGCCGCGGCCGGACGCGGTCGCGGCGGCGATCTCAACGACGCCTTGGGCAACCTGCCTTCGTTCACCGAGAACGCCCAGAGCGTCGTGGACGTGCTGCACCGCCGCCGGACAGCGCTGCGCGACCTCGTCAAGAACGCCGGCAAGACGTTCGAGGAGATCACGCGCGACGAGGGCGCGCTGTCGACGCTCGTGCGGCGCAACAGCGAGCTGTTCGACGAGCTCGCGCGCCGCCGCGAGGCGCTGGCCGAGTCGATCCAAACGTTCCCGTCGTTCCTGGACCAGTCGAAGCTGACGCTGGCACGGCTGCGGACGTTCTCGCTCGACACCGAGCCGCTGATCCGCGACCTCGAGCCGGTGCTCGACGACCTGCAGCCGACGCTCGTGTCGCTGCGACGCGTGTCGCCGTCGCTCGAGAACCTCTTCGAGAACATCGATCCGCTCATCTCGGCAGGCGACAGGGGGCTGCCGGCGCTCTCGCGCGTGCTGACCGGGCTGGATCCGACGCTCGCCGCGACGGGGCCCTTCCTGCAGCAGCTCAACCCGCTGCTGCGCTTCCTGGAGTTCAACCAGGCCAAGCTGTCGGACTTTCTGGCCATCGGCCCGGCCGCACTCGGCGGCATCCGCTCGACTCCGCCCGGCAGCAAGAGCAACGGCCACGTGCTGCCGCAGATCATCATGCTCGGATCGCAGTCGTTCCCCGCCTCCAACCGCTCCGCCGACAACCGCGGCAACGCGTACCTGCGACCGGACGCCGCCCGCGATCCCAGCTCGCTCGTGGCACCGAGCTTCGACTGCAACCACACGGGCGAGAAGGGCCCGACGAGCACGCCCGCCTGCCGGGTTCAGGGGCCGGTGCCGTTCGGCGGCCAGAGCCAGCGCTATCCGCAGGTGCGGGAGGGTGCGCCGGGCGGCGTGCCGCCGGGCTGAGCGATTGATGCCGCGCGTCGGCGTCGTCGGCCACGTCGAGTGGGTGCGCTTCGCGGTCGTCGACGCGGTTCCGCCGGCGGGCGCGATCGCGCATGCGCGCGAGACCTTCTGCGAGCCGGCGGGGGGCGGCGCGGTGGCGGCGGTGCAGCTGCGCAAGCTGGCCGGTGCGGTCACGTTCCTGACCGCGCTGGGCGACGACGCGGCCGCTCGCCAGGTGGTCGTGGACCTGCGCGAGCGCCATCGGGTCGGCGATCTGCACGTGGCGCAGCGCAGGGGGCCGCAGCGCCGCACGTTCACGTTCCTCGACGACCGCGGCGAGCGGACGATCACGGTGCTCGGCGAGCGAATCGTGCCCCGGCTCTCCGACCCGCTGCCGTGGGATTCGCTCGGCGCCCTGGACGCCATCTATCTGACCGGCGGCGACGCCGGCGCGGTACGGGCCGCGCGCGCCGCGTCGATCCTGGTGGCAACGCCGCGCGCGATGCAGGCGCTGATAGCGGCGCGGGTGGCGCTCGACGTCCTGGTTCGCAGCGCGAGCGATGCGGGCGAGGTCTACGAGCCGGGGATGCTCGATCCCGCGCCGCGGCTGGTGGTGAGCACGCGCGGCGCCGAGGGCGGCGTCTGGGAGGCCGCCGACGGGCGCAGCGGTTCCTGGCACGCCACCCCCCTCCCAGGTCCCGCGGTGGACGCCTACGGCTGCGGCGACTCGTTCGCTGCCGGGCTGACGTACGGCCTCGGCGCCGGCATGCAGCTGACCGATGCGATCGAGCTGGCGGCGCGCTGCGGAGCGGCGTGCCTCTGCGGGCGCGGGCCGTATGAAGGACAGCTTGAGCTGGCGTAGCGGTGGCGCGTGAGCCGGCTCTCACGCGGAGTGTGAAGCCTCCTACGATCGGCGATAGGCGTTGTCGTATGTGGATGCCCACCAGCAAGAGGGCGTCGACGCGATCGATGGGCGTGCTGCAGGTCGGACGGCCCTCGATCGACCCAAACGGACACGGGTTCGCGCACGTGTCGTCACCAACAGCGCTTTGAGCGCTGCCTGAGGTCGAGGAGGCAGGCACCATGGGCGAGCCCGAAAGGCTGCCGCCAGGGCCGTCGGCGCCGTGCCGCGGCGCGCTTTCAGGACGTGCACGACGTGCTCACGATCCGGGTGCGTGGCGGACGGAAGGTCGTCGTTGATGGCGATGTGCTGAACGATGTCGTGGCTGGTTCCGATAGCGCTCGTATGGGTTCACCACGGCGCGGCCGGATTCTGCTGCTGGCTGCGGTCTCGGTGATCGCAGCGTCCGTGTGGTATAGCTCGCTGCATCAACGCGGTGGGGTTGTCGACGCGTTTCGTGCGAGCCAGTCCGGGTCGGCGATGCTGGCGGCGATGGTCGATCAGGAGACCGGTCTGCGTGGCTTTCAGCTCACCGGCCGCGAGGAGTTTCTGCGCCCGTTCGAGGATGGCCGGCGGGCCTTTATCGCCGCCTTGGTCGACGCCCGCCGCTACGCCGCGCGCGATGATCGCGCTGTCCGCGCTGAGCTTGACCGAAGCGAGCAGATCTCGCGCCGCTGGCTGAGCCAGGCGGAGCACGCCGTCGAGCTGCGCCGCGGCGGAGCTCGGACGGTCGCGATCGAGCCGATCACGCGCCGCAAGCATCTGATGGACAGCATCCGCGCTTCCGACGCGCGCCTGCAGCACCTGCTGGACCGCCGTCGCGATTCCCAGCTCGCTCGTTCGGGGCGCGACGCGGTGATCGTCATTCTGCTGCTGAGTGCGCTGTTCGGCGTGGCCGGATACGTGCTCGTTTGGCGTGGTGGTCGTGCCGGCGCGGCCCGCGACAGCGCCGAGCGCCGCTATCGGGATAGTCAGGCGCATTTCGCCGATACCACGCAGATCGTCGACAGCGAGGCGGAGGCCCACGACCTCGTCCAGCGCCACCTCGAGCACTCCGTTCCTGGCTCGCGCGTCGTGGTGCTGCGGCGCAACAACAGCGCCGATCGGCTACAAGCCGTAACCGAGATCGGGGACGGCTCGGCCGTCGTCGACGGCCTGCTTGATGCCGCTCCGCGCTCCTGCCTGGCGGTTCGTCTCGGCCAGCGCTTTGAGCGAG
>DASVPU010000028.1:0-10262 GCA_036389475.1 Solirubrobacteraceae bacterium | reverse complement strand
CCCACAACCGACGCCGGCGCTCATCAAGCTCCCCCGCCAACGCCCGGTAGCGATCCCCGATCGCGCGCTCATCGATCACGCACCCCGAGTTCTACATAACCCGGCTCATCCCTTCTATCTTGTTCCTTGACACTTCCTAAGTCCGACATGGGCGACGTTCCAGCGCCAGGCGTGGGACGAGCAGTTCCTCGACTGAGGCAGATCTCGCGAGCACGGAGACGGGCAAGGGAGTCCTTGATTTCGTCATGCAGATCGAGCGCCACAGCGGCTGCTTGTCGAGCGCGCGCCGCGGCGCTGGGGCTTTCCCCACCTGACCTTCGAGGAGTTCTACGCCGCGCGGGCACTGGCGTTCGGACGCGTGTCGGATCGTGCTCAGCAGATTCGACGGCGCCTTCACGACCCACGCTACGACGAGCCGATCCTGCTTGCGCTGGGGCTCATCGGCCGCGACTACGCGGAGGACATCGAGAAGCTGTTCGAGACCGCCCTGCTCGCCACCACCGAAGAGGCACAGCGGTTGGGGCTGCAGCCCAGCCCGTTGGAGGAACTGCTCGGGCGCGACTTTCGCTTCGCGCGCTCGCCGACGACATCCCGGCCGCGCCGCACCTCGTCGACAGACTTCTCAACCAAGCCCTTGACGAGCTGCTACTTAAGAACCGGTCGCGGACGGTTTGCCCGCTGCCCAGGGATGTTGTGATCGCTTGAGGAGCTGTCCGGGCCGCTCCTGACGGACCGGACGGAAGGCCGCGTCTAGCAGCATTAGAGCGGCTGCCGCTGATCCCCATGGCTTGGCCGCTCCGCGCGCCCGGGCAGGGGCGCGTCAAACTCCCGCTCGGGCGCCTGTCGCTCGCCGACGCGCGTCTAACGCTTGACGACCATTTCTGCGCCGTTGCTACCGGAACCCCGCACGATCATGCTGCTGCGCGTCATCTGCGAGCCCGAGCTGCGCGAGGAGATCACCGCCGCACGAACAAGGCCGAGGCCTAATCCTCGTCCACACCGCGGTCCACGGCAGCTGGCTCAACCGGTCGAGATCTACCACTCGATCATCCAACGCAAGCTGCTGGACCCCAACGACTTCTCCGACACCGTCACACTCGCCAAGACGCTCAACGACTTCGAGCACCACTACAACGAGATCGCACAGCCGTTCGGTGGAACTTCACCCGAGCCAAAGCTCGCCGCACTCCTGGACCGCCTCGACGAGCGCGACCAAACCTCGCCGATCGCGCTCGCCGCTTGATCGGAACCGAACTTCCGGCGGGCCGCGCTCGGCGCGGCGAACGCATCCGCGTCACGACCCGCAAGCAGCGCCCGGCCGCTCGGACGCCCGTGAGGGCGCGATGACACCAGCACTACAGCTCAGTGCGGCTCCTCTCGGCCCGCGTCGTCCTGCTTGTCGTCCAGCGCGGCCCCCGTCACTCGCCGTGCCGTCACGCCTCCGCGTCCGATGACACGGTGCCCGCGACACGAAACCCACGAGGAGCTCACGCTCACCTCCGGCGCCCCAGCGCATCGCCCGCCGTGCTCAAGGGTGCCGAAGCACGGTCAAACCCGCTCGCAGCGACACGCGCGAGGGCCCCTTGCCGCTGAGCTGTCGCACGCCGCTCAGCTGATCGATACGTCGGCCCACAGAAGACCGGAGTACTCGCCCCAGCACCTGTAGGTCCATGCCACGTCGCCGTTGCCGTCCTGGCGGCCGGTGATCGTGCTGCTCGCATCGCACCAGGTTCCCAGCGCGGGGTTACCGAAGTCGAAGTTCTCGTATGTCCCCTTGCTGACGTTCGTGATCCTCGTGTTGGCATTCCACAGCCACGCACCGCGTCCGTCGTTGCAACTGACGACCCGCCAGTTGGTGCCGATCGCGGTCGGAGCCGACGCTGAGCACCACTCCGAAAGCGCGTTCGGCCAGACGGCGTTGAAGTCGAAGCCCCACCACAGCTCGTTGTAGTTCTGCCCGACGACGATCGAGAGTAAGTCCTTGAGCGTGATGTGCACACGCCTGCTGGCGAGCACCGCCACGCCCACGGTGCCGCCCGTGTCGGCGCCGCCGCGCAGAGCGTGCTCGCTGTCGCTTGCGCGTGCAGAGACCGCCGTGTACGTCGCGTTCTTGGTGTCGATCGAGTACGCGACGCCAAAGGAACTCGCCTTCATCGCTCGGCGGCCGTTGACCTCGACCGACCCGTCGAAGTAACGGGTCATCGTCATGACCGCCCCGTGGCGACCGCTGCTGCGTATATGGCCATCAGCGGGCTTGAGCGCCCTGCTGTCGATCACGGTCGCCGACTGGCTACGGTCTGGCTCCGCGCTCAGCGCAACGGCGGCCGGCGCGAGCGCCACCGCCGCGCCAAGGCCGAGCGTCAGGAGCACCGTCTTAGGTGGGGCTCGGTGCGTGAACATGTTTCTCTCATCCCTGATGCCTTTCAGGACGATGTTCAGGCTGGAGTGACGCATAGGTATCTGCTGGAGAGTACCGGCGGCGAACATTGGCGCCACGCGTCGGCGGCGTCGTCGCGTATCTGCCGTGCCGCGGCCTGGTGGTGCAGTGGCGGCGCCGCACGCTTGGTGGCGTCAGCGCCGAGTTCTGATGGCTTGAGGAGCAGGTGTTCCTGATCGGCCGCGCGAGCCCGGGCCCGCAGAGCGATCTGGTGATCGGGCTGCTGATGGGCGGCGAGCTTGAGCGCTACGCCTGACCTCGGGCGCGCTTGTGCGGGGCGTCGAGAACCTTGGCGGGCCCCAGCGAGGCCGTTAGATGAATTGTCCGGTTGCTGGTTGTGTGGTTGCCAGGTATTCGAGCAGCTCGGTGTGACGAAACTCGTAGGCGTTGGTGATGCGCAGCCATCCGCGTGCGGGCTCTGCGCACTAGCGCAAAAACTGCGGTAGGCGCCGGGGGAGCAGGGCTTGCCTGTGCAACGTCTGTCGCAGCCAATGGTGATATAGCCATGCGCCCAGCCCGTTGCGCAGCCCGATCTGCAGGCCGCCGCTCAGCGGGATGAGCAGCAGCCAGCCGCTGAGGTCGCTGCCGATCGCCAGCGAGACGATTAGCGACGCGAGCAGGACGGCGAGCGCGCTAGTCAGCCCGAGGATCAGCCCGCTGTTGCGGCTGGCGACGAGCACGGCGCCGGGGGGTGCGTGCGCAAACCGCTCCGGAGGTTCGCCCAGGACGACCTCTGTGCCCGTCTCGACCATGCACACCAGGGCGGCCAGCAGCGCGAGGCACAGCCCGCTCAGCGGACCCCAGAGCAATCCGAGCACGAGCGCGACGAGCACGACGAGCACGTTGCGCGGACGCATCGTGCGCCGCGCGCGTGCTCGCAGCCCGATCGGCGGCCGAGTCCTGGGCGCGAGATCGCTCGGGCGTCCCCGCCGAACGTCGCGCCTGACGGCCAGCCTGAAGGCCAGCCACATGACCAGCCCGAAGATCAGGAAGGCCGGTCCGAAGATCAACCAGAAGACCAGCCCGAAGGTCAGCCCGACGGCCGGGCCGACGATCGCGCGGAAGCTTCGCAACGTGCCGTCGGGGTCGGGGTCGATGAGATCGAGCTCGTGCAGCATCAGGCGCTTGCGAGCCGCGCGTCTCATGCCGGCGGCGAGGACGCCAGCCAGTCTCGATTCTGCGCCGCGGTCGCGTCGTCAAACGTGTCGGCGGTCGTGCCCAGCAGCGTCTCCCACAGACGCCCGCGAGCTTGCGCGACGCTGACGTCAAGCAGCACGCCGGCATCGCGATCGTGGTAGACGCGCAGCGCAAGCGACAGGCGCAGCGGGTTGGCGAAGAGCTCGTCGAGCGTCGCGTCGCCGGCGGCATGGCGTGCACGGACACGATCCCAGCCTGGACGCGTGGCGGTGCGATCCGCGAGGATCGACGCGACGTGCTCGCGCTGCAGCGCGGTCAGCATGACGACCCGATCGGCGTCGACCCCGCCGGGCGCGAGCTCGTCGTACTCGGCGCTGCGGCACGTCAGGACCAACGGGCGGCGGGGCGTCCCGCGCGTGTACGCGTCGATCGCCTGCACGCACGCCCGCCGCTGCGGCGTGGCGATCTCATCCAGGCCCTCGAGGACCGCCAGCACCAAGCCCTCGGCGATCAGCCGGCGCGACGCGTCCAGCGGCAGCTCTCGATAGGTCGACGACAGCTGCTCGGCCAGCCAGTCAATGACACGCACCCCGGGGCGCTGGGCCTGCGAGCGATCCCAATCGGTCAGCGAGAACAGCTCCGCCACGATCGCATCAGGCTCGTCACGCGCGTTGACGTCCCCGACGAGGGTGAGCGCCGCAACGGTCTTGCCGTAGCCCGGATCGCCCAAGATCACCAACCGCCCGTGCGACGCGTCGCACCGGCGCGTGATCTGCGACCACGACAGTGCCCCGCCCGGACGCCGTGACCGGCCGTCGACGAGCTCGATGACGGGCATGCCGATCAGCTCGCCGCAGCCGATCAACTGACCAAGCTGGCCCTGCACACCACGAGCCGTGATCACGCCTTCGCGCAGCCCTACGCACCACTGCTCCAAGCGCTCGCTGCTCAGCCCCTCGGGCGCGTCTGCGGCGCTTGGCGTGTCCGGGCGGCGCTTGAACATCTGACAGGGGCGTGCGGCTCAAGCGGCGAGGCGCCGTCGTCGGCTGAGACCTCGCGTACGGGTCTGTTGCTCACCGCGCTCGACAAGTGTCATCGATCGCCAGTCGGTCAGGGGTGACGCGCATCACACAGCACGCCCGGGCCGAACTCGCACCTCAGGTCGGTCCCTGCGCAACCGGTCTGCCACACGCGGTTGGGCGGACGCCGCGGGGACACCGCGCAGCCTGAGCCTCAGCGGCGCCGAGGATGCCCACGCGTCATTTGAGCGGGCACGCCAGACCGGGCCGCTCCGCGTCGGCGAGCGGTTGGTGCTGGATGCGTGCGTCTTTGCCGACGACCTCCAGCCAGGACGATCAGCGCTTTCTGAGTGCGTCACTAGACTGGATCTTGGGTCATCGTTGGACTGGATCTTGGGTGGTAGTGTATGGTCTGATGCTCGCTCCGCTCTAACCCTCGGCGGCGAATGCTGCAGTTCGCGCACGGCGCACGGAAGCGGCGGCAACGGCGTCGGTCGACGCACGCGAACCGTTTGATCCACGCTCCGATCAGGCCCTCAACGGACCTGATCCAACCGATGCACGCGAGCACAGCGAGACTACCGCTGGCTCAGAGGAGATCTCATGTCCCATACTTCCCGCCCACACAGCGCGACGCCTCGTCGCCTGCTTGTCGCCAGCGCCATTCTCGCCGGCAGCGTGGCTATCGCCATGGGCGTCAACAGCGCGTCGGCCGCGCTGCCAGGCGACACGTGCGTCGTCAGCTTCGGCGTGACGCAGACCGCTACGACGGTGACCGGAACCGGCGCGAACGACACCATCGACTGCGGCAGCGCGACGAGCGCCAAGACGATCGATGGCGCCGGCGGAAACGACTCCGTCACAGGCTCGGCCTTTGACGACACGATCGACGGCAACGACGGCAACGACACCCTGACCGGCGCGATCGGCCGCGACACCCTGATCGGCAACCTCGGCGACGACACGATGACCGGCAGCGCCGGAAACGACTCGCTGACCGGCGGCAACGGCGCCGACACGATGACCGGCAGCGAGGGCAACGACACCCTCAACGGCGACGCCGACAATGACACCCTCAACGGCGGCGTCGGCGACGACGACCTCAACGGCGGCACCGGCGTGGACATCATCCGCGGCGACGCCGATAACGACAGCCTGACCGGTCCTCCTGGCGATAACTCGTCAGACACGGTCAACGGTGGCGCAGGGACCGACGCCTGTCAGTCAGACGGACTGCTGGTCCCCAACCAGGACATCCTTACCGAGTGTGATCCCTTCTAGCCGGTCCCCCGAGAAGACGGCTTGAATCGACGAGCCGCGGGCCCCTGCGGTCCGCGGCTTCGCGTCCCCCAAAGCGACAGCCGGGCCGCCACCTGAGCTCCAGTAGTCCGGACACCGCCTCAGTGGCCCGCACGCGCTGACACTGACGAGCCGGCCCAACGCGGCGGTGATCGTGGTGGCACAGACCCGCGACCTGACTGAAACGCCGAACTGGACGACGCTGCTCTCGTCCAGGACGATCGTGCTCGAGTCGCCGGGCCGCGGCGGTCTGACGCGCGGGCTAGTGGACTCTTCTTGGCGATCGCACGAGCAGACACGATCGGCGACGGACCGGCGGGCACGCCCACCGTGCGCATACTCGTGACGGGTGCGCCTGAGATCGGAGTCCAACGCGAAAACGACGAGTCCGACGAGGCCTACGCCCGCAGAGCGTTCGGCGTCAACGACGTGCGCACCGAGCTGCCGCCTACCCGCGCCCCCAGTCGCTGACTTCAGCCGTGCGTCCGCTCACCGCCGTCTGGCCGGCTCTCCGCGAGTGAGGATTCGCGCCCGTGCCTTCATCAACGCTCGGGACGAACTTCGACTAACGCCCGTCGCCGGTTTCGCCCGATTACACAGTCGACCCCTGATCGCTCGGTCCACCAGCGGCGTGGGCGTTCAGAACAGCGAGGAATGTTGGCGACGTTGAGCTTCAGCGGCGCGAGTGCATGCCCCGCTCGAAGTACGGAGACGGCCGACTTGATGAGCGTCTTGGCGTTGGGGTCTGCTGGCTGGCGCGGACGTGCAGCTCATCGGGCGCTTCGCGCCATCCCCGCGGCTCGCCCCGGGCCGGGGGTCAGAAGCGGCTTGTGTTCGTGACCGAGCCTGTGGCCCTGTTGCCCGCGCCGTCCTTGGCTGTGCCAGCGGTCGTCGACCAGGTGAAGGGCGATGCTTCGTTACCGGTCGACGTGCCGCCTGGGTTGTTGGTGATCGTGATGACGAACTGGTTGAGCGCCGGCGCTGAAAGCTGTTCCTTTTTGGTGGTGGTGCTGGTCAGCCACGTCGCGCTGCCGAGGTTGACGGTGCCCAGGCCTGGGACGGTGATCGAATCGGCTGTCTGGCCGCCGCCGTCGGTGAAGGTGACGTCGACGTCAACGTTCTGGGGTGCGCCGCCCGTCGCGCCGCCCGTCGTCAAGCCGGTGGCGATGGTGCCCGGATCGACGCCGAAGGCGTCGGTATACGTGAAGGTAAGCGTGTCGTCGGCGTTGCTGGCGCCGTTGGCCTTGTCGATCTCGCCCGGCGTGCTGTTGTGGTTGGCAGCCGTGATGCTCGACGGGGTCGGCCCGGTGGTGTCGATCTTCGCGGTATTCGTCGACGTGTAGGTCGTCTGGTTGCCGACTCGGTCAGAGATCCGGTAGCGGTAGCGGTAGCAGGTGTTCGTCAGGACGGTTGTGTCGGCGCCGCCGGCGGGTGTGACCGCTGTGGCGAACGTGCCGGGGAAGGCGCCGCAGGCCCCGGTGGCGGTCGGGGCGATCTGGTCGCGCTGGATGGCGCCAGTCGTGAGATCAAGTCCCGAGCCCGCGTCGGTTCCGTCGCTGGTTGTGATCGGCACCGACAGCGCCGAGAAAAACGCGTTGGTGTAGGTGATCGCGCCGCCGCTGGGAGCGGTCGAGTCGTTGGTGAACATCAGCGCGGGCGCGGCGGTCGTGTTGCCTGCGACATCGGCGCCGGTGACGACTTCGGTGGGGGCGCTGGTCGTGCCGGCGGCCCAGCTGAAGGTGTTGGACGCGTATGGTCCGCCGGACGGCGAGGTCTGGGTGTCCGGGGTGCTGTGCGTCCAGCCGGCCGACGTGCCTGCCAGCGCTCCGAAGCTGCTTGACGCGACGCCCGAGCCCGCGTCGCTGGTCGTGTTCTGGATGTGGAAGGACCCGGCGGTCGTGCCTCGGTAATAGAGCGTGGAGCCCGACAACAGCGAGCCGCCGCCGTTCGTGGTTGTCAGCGCGAGCGCGTTGGTCGGCGCGACCGAGTCAAGCTTGATCTGCTTGGTCTGCGTGCCCTCAACGTTGCCGGCGTCGTCGGTCGACCAGTAGGTCACGGTGTGCGTGCCCTGGCCGCTGACGCTGACCGCGGCGCTGTAGGCCTGACTTGAGCCGCCGTCCAGCGTGTAAAACCGGCCCGCGACACCCGCCGTCGCGTCGCTTGCGGCGAGCGTGAAGGGCACGCTGGAGCGCTGAAACCAGGCGTTGGTGCCGTCTGGGCCGGCAGGCGACGTCACGATCGTCGTCGATGGCGCGACCGAGTCGTAGCTGACGCTGTTGTCGGTGCTCGTCGAGGCCGTGTTGGTGTTGCCGGCGAGATCCTGCGCCGAGGCGGCGGCGATTGTGAAGGTCGTCGTTCCGTTGGTTGGCGTGCCCGAAAGCGAGATCTCGTAGTTCGCGCCGCTGCCTGACAGCGCGATTGCTCCGCCGCTCGTCGTCCCGCCGCGCGTCACGTCGCTTGCGTCAAGGCCCGTCACAGGCTCGCTGAAGGCCACGGTCCACCGGATCGGCAGCGTTCTTGTCGGATCGTTCTGTCCGGACTTCTGGTTGACGGTCACCGTCGGCGCGGTGTTGTCGCTGACGACGCTGACGGCGGGGGACGGGGTGCTGGTGGCCGTCCAGGAGGCGTACTTCGCGATGACGCTGTAGGTGTAGCTGCCGTCTGCGACGGCCGTGTCGCTGCAGCTGGTGCCCTGAACAAGTGAGCTCGCGGTCGACGTGCACGCAGCGGACGTTTCGCCGCCGGTGGCGTGGCGCAGGATGTAGTAGCCGGTCGGCGTCAGTGCGCCGGCCGGCGGCGAGGCCGTCCAGGTGACGTGGACGGTGCTGCTGCCCGGCGTCGCCGAGGCGCTGGCGTCGGTCGGCGCGTTGAGCGTGCCGACGCTCGCGCTGGCGCTGGTCGAGCCGGTCGCTGTCCAAAAGGCGACCGCGGCCGAGACGGCCATCGCGCACAGGACGACGGCGAGGATCAATAGGCGGTGAGCGCGCATCATTTGGTGCCCTTCGCGAGGTAGCTGAGCCGGAAGCTGGCGTTCTTGCAGGCGTCCTGATTGCTGGCGCTGTCCAGCAGACGGATCGTGGGCGCGGAGGCGCCCGGAACGGCCATGTTTTGATTGGCGGGAACGGTCACGGTCTGCGGGCTGGTGCCGGTTCCGACGTTGCTTTGCCCGATGGCGAGGTTGGTCGCTGCGGGGCAATCTGCGGGCGACGAGCTGACCGAGGCGGTGATGCTCGAGATCACGACGGCGAAGTTGTTGGGGTTATGCAGCGTCAGCGCGATGCGCCGGGCCGGGCCGCCCGGGTACAGCAGTCCGACTGCGTCACCGTCAACGACGACGTTGACGGCCTTGAGCACCTTCCAGGTGTACGTCGTCGTGTTCGCGTTGCCGGCAGCATCGACGGCGCTGACGGCGAACTGGTGCTGCCCATCGCTGGAGACATCGACGATCGTGCGCAGCGGGCTCGTGCAGCTCGTCGGCGACTTGTTCTCGATCGAGCAGCGATACGTCACAGAGGCCTGCGCGTCGGTCCAGTCGAAGTTCGCGATCCCATCGCCGTTGGGGTCATCGGGCTTGGTGGCGATAACAGGCGCGGGCGGCGCGACCGTGTCGATCGTCCAGGATCGGCTTGCGAACAGCGCGCCGACGTTGCCGGCCGCGTCGATCTGTCGCACGTAGAAGGTGTGCGAACCCTGCGCCAGCCCGGAGTAGGAGGCGGGGCTGGTACACGCCGCCGGGCTCGCCGTGGACTCAAGCGCGCATTGGAACTTCGCGCCCGTCTCGCCGCTGAAGGAGAACGTCGCGCTCGAGGCGTTGACCAGACCTGACGGACCGGCGCTGATCGCCGGCGCAGCCGTCGGCGCCGTCCTGTCGATGACCCAGGAATACGAGGTCGCCGGGCTGGTGGCCTTGGCGTTCTTGTCGGCCCCCGCGACCTGGAAGGTATGCGTCCCCGCGGCCAGGCTGGCGTAGCTGATCCCGGTCTTCGCGCAGGTCACAAACGGCGCCGCGTCGAGCTTGCACAAAAAGTTGGCCGCCCCCGACAGCGTGTACGTAAACGCGGCCGAGGTGGCGTTGGTTGGGTTCGACGGCGAGGATGTGATCGCCGGCGCCGGACTGGCCGCAAGGGCCGCCCAGGCGCCCCAGCCGCTCACCGCGAGAACACCGAGCAGCGCCGCCGGCTTCAGCAGCCTGGCGCTCCTCGTCGTCCTCTGTGAACTGCGGATGAACATCGGAATCTCTCAGCTCCTCGCGTGATGGATCGTGTATGCGTGCGGTCGATGCGATGCAACGCGCGGGTGGAGGGCCGGCAGCAGCAGCCGCCGCCCCTCCACCGCAATGGGTGGTACTACGAAGCAACCAGGTACAGCGG
>DASVPU010000027.1:0-10266 GCA_036389475.1 Solirubrobacteraceae bacterium | reverse complement strand
GGACCACTGCCTGGTCCCGCTCCGGCGGCCCGCTAGATCCTCTGCGTCGATACCGGCGAGGATCTGAGCGACATGCCCTGGGAAGGCTCTCAGCGCCAACTGACGTCGCGCGGCGCGAAGACATAGCCTGCTCGGGATGACGATCAAGCGCGCCGCGCAGGGTGCGAGCACCACGCTCGGCGTTGTCGGTGCCGCGGTCGTGGCGCGGCGCGCTTGGCGGTCGCCGGCGGCCTATCTGGCGCGCATGAGCGGGACCTCGATCAGCGCGCCTGACGCCGTCGGCTGGGTGACGGACTTCCTCAATGCGGCCTACTACGCGCGCCGGCCCGAGCTGCGCGATGTCGAGGATCTGCGGCTCGCGTTCTTGATCCTTACGACGCGCTGGCATCGCCTCGGCCACCGCCGCCTGCACGCACCCGACGTGCTGGCCTTTCATCGCGCCTTCGTCCGCGCGCGCCTGACCGACGACGCACGCGCGCCCCGCGGCACGATGGATCGTGACGATCTCATCGACGGCGCCGCGAAGCTGCTCGGCCCGTGGTTCGAGGATGCCTACCTCGACGACAAGCGCCGCGCCTACGGGATCGGGTTCGAAACGACCGCCGAGCGCCAGTCCTACCGGCCCGAGTTTCGCCTCAAGCACGCCAAGCTCGGCGCGCCGACACCGCCGCAGAACCCGCGCAACGAGCAGGTCTGGCACACGTACAACCCCGTCGCGATCGACTCCGCGCAGCGCACGATCGACGCCCTCAAGCGGCCCGAGACCTGGCCGGACTACACCTCCGACCTCGGCCGCTTCACCCCGGTCCGCGCCGGAGGGCTGCTCGGCCAGACCTTCGAGATCGAGGTGATCAGCGCGCTGACGCCCCGCACCCCAGCGATCCTGCGCGGATACGTGAGCGTCACGCGGTTGCTCGCGCGAGACGACCACGAGGAGGCGCTCATGCACTACGCCAAGCGCCTGAGCGAGCTCATGGTCCGCTTCGGCCGCGACCAGCCGCCGGCGTTCCCGCCCGGCTGCACGCCCAAGCTCGCGCTGTGCCTCGACACGCACGCCGGTCACTTCATGGGGCGCGGGCGCAACCGGCTGCTCATCTACGAGCTCCACGGCCAGGACTACCTGCGCGGCGCCGGTACGTGGGACGACATGCCGGTCACGCTCGAGCAGGCCTACCGATCGGCGGGACGCAAGGCGCAGGAGGCGTTCTGGGGCGACGAGCGGCCGGAGTCGAGCATGCTGGAGCAGATCGCGCTGCGCACGCGCGTGAGAACGCCATGAGCGAGCGCTACGACGCGGTCGTGATCGGCTCTGGTCCCAACGGCCTGACCGCGGCCGTGACGCTCGCCGAGGGCGGGCGCTCGGTGCTCGTCGTAGAGGCCGCTCCGGCGCTCGGCGGCGCCACCGCGACCGCTCAGCTGACGCTGCCGGGCTTTCATCACGATGTCTTCAGCGCGGTCCATCCGGCCGCGGCCGCCTCGCCGGTCTTCGCCGACCTGCCGCTGGAGCGCCACGGGCTGCGCTGGATCCATCCCGATGTCGCGATGGCACACCCGCTGCCCGGCGGACGCGCGGCGGTGCTCTCCCAGGACCTCGACCGTACCGTGCGCAGCCTCGAGGATCTGCATCCCGGCGACGGCCGGCGCTGGCAGGAGCTCGTCGCGCCATACCTGCGCCATTTCGCGGCCGTGCGGGCAACGATGCTGGCCGGCTTCCCGCCCGTCGCCGGCCCCGCACGGCTCCTCCCGGCCCTCAAGCTCGGAGGCTCGCTGGAGTTCGTGCGGCTGCTGCTCATGTCTGCCGAGTCGCTCGCCGGCGAGGTGCTGCACGGCGACGGCGCCGCCTGGCTGTTCGGATCGTCGCTGCACGGCGACGCGCCGCTGGACAGTGCGGGCAGCGCGATCTCGGGGATGTACCTCAACCTGCTCGGTCACGCCGTCGGCTGGCCGAGCCCCGAAGGGGGAGCCGGGCGCATCCCGGCCGCGCTGGCGGGCTACCTGCACGAGCTCGGCGGCAAGACGCGCACCAGCGCACCCGCCGAACGCGTGCTCACCCGCCGCCGGCACGTCGTCGGCGTGGCGCTCGGGACCGGCGACACGATCCAGACGCGGACGGTGATCGCCGCGACGACGCCGCACGAGCTCGTCCGCCTCGCCGGCGACGCGCTCGGCGACGCCTACACGCGCCGCGCTCTGCGCTTTCGCTACGGCCCGCAGACGATCAAGCTCGACTGGGCACTCGACGGGCCGATCCCGTGGGCGAACGAGGATGTCCGCCGTGCCGGGACGGTCCACGTCGGCGGCACGCCTGAGGACATCCGTGGCGCCTTGCGGGTCGTATCGCGCGGCAGGCTGCCCACACACCCGTTCCTGCTCGCCGGCCAGCAGTCGCTCGCCGATGCGACGCGCGCCCCCGCGGGCAAGCACACGGCGTGGGCCTACTCGCACACTCCGCCCGGGGTGGACTGGCGCGCCGAGCGCGAGCGCTTCGCGGACACGATGGAGCGCCAGATCGAGCTGTTCGCGCCGGGCTTCCGTGACCTGATCCTCGCCCGCCACGTGCTCGCGCCCGCGGACATGGAGGCCCGCAACGCCAACCTCGTCGGCGGCGACGTCGGCCACGGCAGCTACGCGATGGACCAGCTGATCTTCCGCCCGGTCCCGGCGCTGAACCCCTACAAGACGCCGGTGCGCGGGCTGTTCATCGGCAGCGCGTCGGCCTTCCCCGGCGGCGCCGTGCACGGCGTGCCCGGGCATGCCGCGGCGAGGGCGGCGCTGCGCGAGGCGCGCGTCCCGCGCGTGCCCCAGCTGCGCCTGCGGCGCGCGACCGCGTGACGTGGGCTCGACGCTCAGGCGCCGCCGGTGCGGACGCGCGATAATCTGACGGCGCCGACGACGTCTCCGAGGATCTCGCGCAGCCGCCGGCGGTAGAAGAAGTGGCCCTCGTCGGGATCCAGCCGCGTCTGGACGTTCGGCAGCGAGGCGGCGAGCTGGATCGCCTGGTCGACCGGGACGAGCACGTCGCGCATACCGTGCCAGAGCTGGACGAGCGCGCGCTCGCCGCCGGGGTCGAAGTCCCACGGCGCTGCGCACAGCAGGTAGTCGTCGATCATGCCGCCGACGCCGCGGCGCCCCGCTGCGAGGAAGCGCGCCAGCGCAAGCTCGCGTGCCTCCGACGGCGCGAGCACATGCCGATGGGCGGATGCGGCTGCCGTTTGCATGACGCGCTCCGCGAGGCGCGGGTGACGAGCGAGGAGTGCCAACAGCGCATCTGCGGCGTAGGTGCAGGTTCGCGGGCGACGGCGCAGCACGCGCAGCGGAAGCCCAACCGCCCAGCTGGGATCCCCAAGATCCGCCTCCCGCGCCGGACATGCAGCTGACGACGGCGGCGGCGGGGACGCGCTGGGACAGCTCGTGGGCGCAGGCGAGCGCGTACGGGCCCCCTGTCGAGACGCCGACAACGGCGAACCGCTCGCTGCCGAGCTCGTCGGCGAGCTGGGCGACATCGTCTGCGAAGCTCAGCATGGTGCGCCGGGCAAGCCGATCGGAACCCCCGAACCCGGGCCGGCTGACCATGACGTAGCGAACATCGAGCTCGCCGACGACGGCCTCGAGCTCCGGGGAGACGGTCTGCGGCGAGCCGATCGCTCCGTGCAGGTAGAGCACGAGCATGCCGTCGGGCGGGCCGACGCAGCGATAGGCCAGCCGCCTGCCGTCACGCAGCCGCACAGCCAACGAGTCGGCCGGAGCGCTCATGCAGATCGCCTGCTCTCCCGGAGGCTAGTGGTGCGGACTTGCAGGACGGACCACACTAGGTCCTTCGACCGAGCAGGTGAAGCGCCGTTTACGAGATGGCGACGAGAACGCGCTCCAGCGCCGCGACGAACGCCCTGGGTTGCTCGACCATCGAGATGTGACCTGCCCCGTCGATGACCTCGCACGCGGCGTCTGGGCGAATCGCGAGCACGGTCTGCGCTCCGCCGGGTGGGATGACGCGATCGTCCTGGCCCCACAGCGCGCCCACCGGTACCGGCAGCTCGCGCAGCGTCGCGCGCAGGTCGGCGCTCGCGACCGCGACAAACGCGGGACCAGTCCGTCGCGCGCCCTGCGAGGCGCCGACGAGCTCGCGCACGACGCCCGGCGCGAGCGCCGCGCCGTCGGCCACGCCACCGGCCATCAGCACCCGCCGCCCCCACCCCCAGCCGGCGAGCGGCGAGGCTCTCCTGCGCACGGGGATGTACAGCTCCGCGGCGATGCCGAGCGCGACCGCCAAGGGGAACGGGATCGGCCGCAGCCCGGCGGGCGAGACGAGCACGAGGCTGCCAACGGCGCCGGCGTGTCGTGCCGCCAGCTTGAGCGCCACCGCGGCGCCCATCGAGTGCCCGACGAGATCGAACGGCTCGGGCACGCCGGCCATTCGCAGGTCGCAGCGCATCTGGTCGGCGACGGCATCGAGGCCGAAGCCGTGGCCGGCAGGCTGGGCCGCCCCGAACCCGGGCACGTCAAGCGTCACGACCTGCCGCGTCCGCGCCAGCCGCGGCGCTGCGTGGCGCCAGATCGAGCGCGTCGTCGCAAGCCCGTGGACGAGCACGAGCGGGTCCCCGCAGCCCGTAATGTCGCCGGCGAAGCTCACAGCAGTCTCGAATGATGGCCGCGGGCTCAGGACCGCAGCCCCGATCCAGATGCGGCGCCGCGCATCCGCCACGCATACGGTTGTCGCGATGAACGCGATCGCCGTTGTCCGTGAGGGTGAAGGCCCTGCAGTGCTTCTCGTCCATGGCGGCGCGAGCCCGGCTGTGACCTGGGGCTCGCTCGCGCCGTTGCGGGCACGTTGGACGCTCGCTCTCGTGCACCGGCGCGGCTACCGGCCCAGTCCCGCCCCACCGCAACGATCGCTGGACTTCGAGGTCGACGCGGCCGACATCGGCTCTCTCCTGGATGACCGTCCGCATGTCGTGGCGCACTCCTACGGCGTGTTGGGGACGCTGATCGCGGCCACGCGCGCGCCGGAGCGCGTACGTTCGCTAACGCTCATCGAGCCGCCGCTGTACTTCATGACCCCCGATGACGCAGACGTGGCACGCATCGAACGCTTGGGAGACGCCGTGCTGACCCACGGTCTCGATGCTGAAGCATCGACGTTGCGCGCGTTCCTTGCCCTCGCGGGATCTCCGGGCGTGGATGACGGCCCCCTGCCCGACGCGGTTGCCCGCGCAGTTAACCGCGCACACGGTGGCCGCCTCCCGAGCCAGGCGAGGCTGACCCTCGACGTCCTGCGCACTGCGGGCATCCCAGCGCTCGTCGCCTCCGGCGATCACGCGGTCGGCATGGAGCGCATTTGCGACGCCCTCGCCATCGCGTTGCGGGCCCAGCGGCTGGTCGCGCCTGGTGCTAGACATTTCGTCGCGGCGGCACTCGGCTTCGGCAACCGGCTCGAGACGTTCCTGGCTTCATGCGCAGAGCTGCTGACCGAAAGCGCTAGTCAGGTCAGTCGCCGCCGTCGACGATGTGGGCGCCCAGCAGCGGCTCAGCCGGCCAGCCGCTGCGGCTGATCGGGCGCGCGCTTGTCCCACCCGCGCTCGATCGCCCGGACGAAGCGCTTGGGCGAGCGCTTGTACAGCCGCCGGCCACGCTTCAGCGCCTTGTCTCGAAGCGTCTTGCTGCGGCGATCGATGACGGCGACGAGCGCCTTCCTGGACGCCTTGTCCTCAAAGCACTGCGGGTGCGCCTCGACATACTCGCGCAGCATGCTCAGGTCGTGTCCGTCCCCGAGCAGGTCGGCGAGCTTGTGCGCGCGCCGTGAGACACGCTTCAGACGCTTGGGCTGCGCTGCGCGCACGATCTGCGTCGCGTGCCAGAGATCCTTCACGCGCTTGCGCCACTCGTGCAGGTTCTCGGCGGTGGGATCCTTGCGGGCCGCGCGCATTCGCTTGCGACCACGCCGGTAGATCCGTCGCAGGCCCGGCGAGAGCGCGTCGAAGTCGTCGTTTTGGAAGGTCCAGGCCGGCGTGCGGGTGAGCGCTTGCTCGAGCTCGCCGAGAACCGCCGCGGTTCCCGCGTCGTCGCGTTGAGCCGCCGCCTCCGCGTGCTTGCGCTCTTCCTCGAGGCGGGCCCGCAGGGTTGCGGTCACTCGCTCGGGAAGCTCGTCGGCGAAGCGCTCGCTCAACGAGTCGATCGTCTCGACCAGGACCTGCGCGTCACGTCCTGCGGAGAGCCGCCTGCCCGCCGTGCGGAAGGCGGCGTTCTCACGTTCGTAGGTCTCCTGGCCGATCCCGTCGCGTGCCAGTCGTACGGAGGCACGCAAGCGCTTGAGGCGCTTGCGCGTCTCGTGAACGGCCTCGGCGAACTGACGCCGGGAGGCGCCGGAGAGATCGTCGTGGGCGTTGTGCAGCTGGCCGCGGGCAATGCGGCGGATGCCGTCGGGGAGGTATTCGTCCACGCGCAATCGATATTTGCGATCGGGTTGGTCACTCGTGGCCGCGACGGCAGCGAGGACGGCCGTCTTGAGTGGATGTTCCATCTGCCTGGTTTCTCCCGAACGGCCGATCCTCTAACTTCGAGAGCGAGCTCTTGACAGCGTCAATGCTGGTGGTCGTGCTCGCGCTGCTGATGACCGCGAACGGTTCGCCAGGAGTCCCAGGTGATGCGCAGGATCACGACCGTGATGGCCAGGCCGATGAGCGGATCGGCGATCGGCAGCCCGATCGCGACGACGGCGGCGGAGGCGATGACGGCCAGCGAGACGTAGGCGTCCGCGCGGGCATGGGCGCCGTCGGCGATCAACGCGGAACTGTGGAGGCGCCTTCCGGCACGGGTGCGGATCAGCGCGGCAATCCAGTTGCCGACGAAGCCGATCGCGCCCGCAACCGCCAGCGCGCCGAGGTGGGTGACCTCGGCAGGCTCGACGATGCGGTACACCGCCTGGTAGCCGGCCACGCAGGCGCTGACGAAGATCGCGAGCACGATTGCCAGCCCCGCCCAGCGCTCGGCGCGAGCGCTGCGAAGCGCGAACGCGATTCCGAGCGGGATCGCGGTCGCGGCATCGCCGGCGTTGTGGATCAGGTCGGCGAGCAGCGCCACGCTGTCAGACAGCGCGAAGACCACTGCCTGAGCAGCCGCTGTGAGACCGAGCACGAGCAGCGCCAGTGCGACCGCCCGCACCCCCGCGCGAGAGCGCTTTATCGACTCGTCGACGAGCCCGTGCGTGTGCCCGTGGTGGTGATCGTGAGCGGGAGCGTGCGCGTGCGCGGGACTGGCCATGAAGAACGCAGGGTCGGTCAAGCGGCTGCGGTGTCGGCGCGGTGGTGGCGCCCGGGCAGGCCGAGGCGGACGTGCTCCACATGGGACACGACCTGTGCGAGCAGCTCGGCGACGTGGTCGTCGTACAGCTCATAGACGACCTGGCGGCCGTCACGCTGCCCGGAGACGAGGCCGAGGTGGCGCAGCACGCGCAGCTGGTGGGAGACCGCTGAGCCCTCCATGCCGACGCTCTGGGCGAGCTGACTGACGGAAGCCGGTCCTGCGTGCAGCCGCGCGAGGATCCGCAACCGGCTGGGCGCCGAGAGTCCTTGGACGCTCTGCGCTGCGATCTGCGCG
This sequence comes from Solirubrobacteraceae bacterium, assembly GCA_036389475.1. GTDB lineage: Bacteria > Actinomycetota > Thermoleophilia > Solirubrobacterales > Solirubrobacteraceae > CADCVQ01. The sequence goes on along the minus strand of DASVPU010000027.1, from coordinate 2,673 downwards.
AACCCGACGTCGTCGAGCAGCCGCTCGATGTCGCCGTGTTCGTCGCCATGAGCCATACGCGATCGCAACGGTAGCTGAACATGTGCTCAGCTATGCAGGCTTGCGATCGCCCGGTCGGGGACGGGGGCGAGCAACCGCCCTTACAGCGTCTCGCGCAGCTTGCTCAGCGAGGCCCGCTTCGGATCTGACGCATGCGCTTGGCGCTCACGCCGAGGTCCTCACCCAGCTCGCGTAGCGTGCACTCCCGGCCGTTCAGACCGAAGCGCGAGCAGATGATCGTCCGCTCGCGGTCGTTGAGGACAGCAAGCAGCCGAAGATCGTGGAATTGGCTATGTGCAGCAGCACTCGTATGTGGCCACAAGGTGCTCTACCTCGCCGACCGCGAGGATCTCGATGCGTTCACGCCCGGCTCGCGGAGCTCGACGAGCAGATGGCGTCGGCGTTTGCGTCCGGCCAGTTGTGCGTCCTGCAGGCCGTCGACGTCTACACCCCGCCGGGATCTTCTATTGGCAACCGATTGCTTGAACGGGTGGCACCAACCCCGAGATCGAGATCCTGACCGCCGCGTAAGCGACCAAGCTGCCTGGCGCGAGCGCCTCGGCTCAGCGGTAGCCGGTCGGGTCTGCCGGACGGCCCGGGTCCTGGACTTCGACCATGTAGCGCCAGCAGTCGGGTTGGGATCCGTCGAGATCCGTGAAGCCGTACTCGCGAGCGAGGCCGCCGGCGGAAAACGAGCCGCCGTTGCGACGCTGCACCTGCGGGTCGGCGGCCAGGGCGGCGACGGCGCGACCTACGAAGCGCGGGGTCTCGGAGATCGCGGCGAAGTGCGGGTTCTTGTCCGCTGCGTCACGCCAGGTGGCTTCGGTGACCTGATAGTTGTCGAGCATCATCTCCGAGCGCATCCAGCCGGGTGTGAGCGCCACGGCGGTGCAGCCGTGCGGCGCGAGCTCCTTGCCCTGCGAGAACGCCAGCCGGATGACCGCCGTCTTGGCCAGGTCATAGAACGTCGAGAGCCGGTAGTTGCACGCGTTGTACTCACGCGTGCCGTCGGTCATTTCCACGACCAGGCCACCCGGCCGGCGGATGAGCAACCCGAGGGCGAAGTGGCTCGTGATCAGGTGCGTGTCGATCGCCAGGCGCAGCATCCGCAGGCCGCGGTCCAGGTCGTGCTCCCACACGGGCGTGTTCCACTGGGCCAGCAACTCGCCGCCCCAGATGTCGTTGACCAGCACATCCAGGCGGCCCTGCTCTGCGTCGATGCGCTCGACAAGCGCCCGAACCTGCGCCGGCTGCAGGTGGTCGACCTCGACGGCGATTCCGGCGCCGCCGGCGGCGTCGACGAGCTCGGCGGTCTCCTCGATCGTCTCCGGCCGGTCGTACTCCGATCGTCGCTTTCTGGTCGTGCGACCGGTGCAGTAGACGGTCGCGCCCGCCTCTCCCAGCGCGACGGCGGTGCCACGCCCGGCGCCGCGCGTCGCGCCGGTCACGAGGGCCACCCTTCCATCCAACATCGCACGCATCGTATGCGCCGGCCGTGCATCTGGAAGCTCTGGTTCACAAGCCGATGAGCCGGCGGGTTACAGATGTGAGCAGCAGATGAGAAAGATGTGCGATCACGCTCCGCCGATATCCGGCAACAGCGATCATGCACGAGCACCTCGCGGCGCGTGTCGGACCGGTGATGACAGATGCGCGCAACCTGGCCGCTGACCGACCCAACCGCCGCCCCGATCGACTGCGCAAGCTCGCCGTCGCGGGGAACGATCACCTCCGCTGACGTCGTCCATCCGGTCTGCGACGAGCCGGCTGGCCTGGACCGCCGCCTGACAGCAAGCTTCGCGGCCGCCCGCCGGAGGATCCCCGATCGCCGTGGCTCATGCGGGCGGCCCCGAGGACTGCGTTAGAACTTCACGTCATGGCAGCCAAGCCGACGATCATCAAGTGCCCCAACTGCGACACGAAGAACCGCGTACGACCAAGCGCCACCGGCATCCCACGGTGCAGCGTCTGCCACACCGTCCTGCCGTGGATCGCCGAGACCGACGCCGGCGGGTTCGACGCGGAGATCACCGCGTCGGTCCCGATCCTCGTCGACTTCTGGGCGCCATGGTGCGGCCCGTGCCGGATGGTCTCCCCCGTCGTCGAGCAGATGGGCCGCGAGTTCGCCGGCCGCCTGAAGGTCGTCAAGCTCAACATCGACGAGGCACCCGCGATCGCCTCGCGCTACCGGGTGCAGGGCATCCCGCTGCTCGTCGTCATCAAGGACGGCCAGGAGATCGACCGCGTCGTCGGCGCGGTGCCTGCCGAGCAGCTGCGAGAAGTGCTCGAACGTCACCTGCCGGCGCAGGCCGCTGCCGGATCCGGCTCGGACACCTGAGCGGCGGCCGCGGCCGACACGCGCAGCGGCTTCAGCGCAGAACCCGATTGACGACTGCGATGTAGTCCTGGTGGCGCGACGTCCTCGTCGAGGGCGTCACGAACAGCCGCACGACGCCGAATCGCGGATGGCGTATGCCCACCGTCCCCTGCAGTGTCTGCAGCGAGCTCGCGACGCGGAAGCGCAACGCGTACGCGTTCTGCGAACCCGCCAGGTGGCGCACCGACTCGCCGGCGAGATCCTCGACCGCGACGAGCTGCGCGGGCACCGCGGGCGCTCCCGCAGGACGCAGCTTG
>DASVPU010000026.1:0-4284 GCA_036389475.1 Solirubrobacteraceae bacterium | reverse complement strand
GCGTCATCGCCGATGGCTCACCCGCCGAGGTGTCAAGCGACCCCGACGTGATCAAGGCCTACCTCGGCGAGCCGCACGCAACCAAGGAACCGCAGACGGCGTGAGCGCCGGCGCGACGTTTCCGCGACTGCTGTGCCAGCTAGCGGTCGAGTACCCGAGCCGTCACGCGCTGCGCGAGAAGCGCCACGGCATCTGGCAGCCGATCACCTGGAGCGAGTACGAGCAGCGCGTGCGCGGTTTCGCCGGAGGACTCGCCACGCTGGGCTTCGAGCGCGGGGAGACGATCGCGCTGCTGGGCGACAACCGCCCAGAATGGTTGATCGCCGAGCTCGCCGCCCAGTCGCTGGGCGGCAGCTCGCTCGGGCTGCATCCCGACGGAACCGTCAAGGAGGTGGCGCACGTCCTCGCCCAAGCGCAGGCACGCTTCGTGATGGCCGCCGATCAGGAGCAGGTCGACAAGCTCGTCGAGCTCAAGGAGCGCGGCGCCATCGACACCGTTTCGCAGGTGATCCATTACGACTCGCGCGGCCTGGAGGGCTACGAGCAGCCCTACCTGATCGAGTTCACCGACGTCGAGCGCAGCGGCTGTGAGCGGCAGCCAGGTTGGTGGGAGGAGCAGGTCAAGCAGGGCCGACCCGAGGACGTGGCGATCCTCTGCGTCACCGCCGGCACCACCGCAAAGCCGAAGCTCGCCGCGCTCACCCACGCGAACCTGCTCTGGCTGGGCTCGAGCCTCATGTCCGAGGACCCCATCGACCGCGACGACGAGGTCCTCAGCTTCCTGCCGCTGGCTTGGATCGGCGAGCAGGTGATCGCGATCGCGTGCGCGCTGCAGTGCGCGTTCACGCTCAGCTTCCCCGAGTCGGCCGCGACGGTGCGGTCTGACTTGCGCGAGATCGGACCGCACGTGCTGCTCGCGCCGCCGAGGATCTGGGAGAGCATGCTCAGCCAAGTCCTGGTTCGCGCCGGCGACACCGGACGGCTCAGGCGCAGGGCGTTGCGCTGGGGGCTCGACGTCGGCAGGCGTGCCGCCGGCGCCCGCCTGCGCGGCGGCACGGCAGCCCCCACGCTGCGGGTGCAGCTCGTCATCGCCCAGCTTGTCGCGCTGCGCCCGGTGCGCGAGCAGCTCGGCCTCACGCGCCTGCGGCGGGCCTACAGCGCCGGAGCCTCGCTGGCGCCCGACGTGCTCGAGCTCTTCCATGCGATCGGCGTGGACCTCAAGCAGATCTACGGGCTGACCGAGATCTGCGGCGTCGCCGCCATGCACCGCGACGGCGACGTCCGCTTGAACACCGTGGGAACCACCCTGCCGGGCACAGAGGTCCGGATCGCCGAGGACGGCGAGATCCTCCTGCGCTCGCGCGCCGTGTTCGGCGGCTACCACCGCGACGAGCAGCTGACAACCGAGGCGTTGCGCAACGGGTGGCTGCACACCAAAGACGCCGGCTACATCGATGCGGGCGGGCAGCTCGTCATCATCGACCGCATGAAGGACGTCATGCGGGCGCCGGACGGGACGCGCCTCAGCCCGACCTTCGTCGAGAGCAAGCTGAGGTTCTCATCCGACGTGACGGAGGCCGTCGCCTTCGGCGGCGAGGACCGCCCGTACGTCACGGCGATGATGTCGATCGACGCCGGCAACGTCGGCGCCCGGGCGCAGCGCCACCACCTCAGCTTCACGACGTACAGCGATCTCGCGCAGATGCCGGAGGTCTACGAGCTGATCGCCCGGCACGTCGCGCGCGCCAACGAGGAGCTGCCCGAGACGGCGCGCGTGAGGCGCTTCGTCCTGCTGCACAAGCTGCTCGACGCGGACGACGAAGAGCTGACGCGCATGCGCACGCTGCGTCGCGGGGTAATCGTCGAGCGCTACGCAGAGATCGTCGCGGCGCTGTACGACGGCGCCTCAAGCGTGACGATCAGGACGACCACGAGCCGCCGCGACGGCTCGGAGATTGAGCGCGAGATCACGCTCGCCATCCAGTCGATGGACGGCCTCACCGTTGCCGCCGAGCCGGCCGCCAAGCACGGGTGCCAGCTGGCCTAAAGCGCCTGACCACCATGGAGACCTTCATCGAGCTCAGCGTCAACGGCCTGTCCAACGGGGCCATCCTCGCGCTCGCCGCGCTGGGGTTCGTCCTGATCTACAAGGCTACGGGCGTCATCAACTTCGCCCAGGGGGAGTTTTTGCTGATCGCCGGATTCGTGATCTGGTTCATGGTGGTGGAGGTCGGACTGCCGTGGTTTGCCGCCGTCGGCGTCGCGGTCGTAGTGGGAATCGCGCTCGGCCTGGTCATCGAGCGCCTCATCCTGCGGCCGATGGTCGGCGAGCCCGTCATCTCGGTGATCATGGTGACGATCGGGCTCGCGTCCGTCCTCGCCGCGATCGTGCAGATCGTCTGGGGCACCCGCCCGCGGCCGTTTCCGGACTTCATCCCCGGCGGGTCGGTCGAGCTCCTCGGAGCCACGGTCGCGCAGAACCGGCTGTGGGCGATCGGGATCGTGGCCGTAACGCTCGTGGGCTTCACGTTCTTCTACACGCGTTCACGCGACGGCATCGCCATGCGCGCGGTCGCCGACGACCAGCAGGCCGCGCTGGCGCAGGGCATCAGCGTGCGACGCACCGTTGCGCTCGCCTGGGCGCTCGCCGGCGTCAGCGCGGTCTTCGGCGGCGCCCTGATCGCGAACCTGATCGGCGTATCCGGCGCCATCTCGAGCTTCGGCTTGCTCGTTTTCCCGGTCGTCATCCTCGGCGGGCTGGACTCGGTGCCCGGCGCGGTCGTGGGCGGAGCGATCATCGGCCTGCTCTCGTCCTACACGGGCGGCTACATCGGCGGCGGGCTCGAGACGGTGATCCCATATGTCGCGTTGCTGGGGATCCTGCTTGTAAAGCCCTACGGCCTCTTCGGCCAGGTCAGGATCGAGAGGGTCTGAGCCGTGGCCAGAGCCACCGGCGTCTATCACACGAGCTACCGCACCGATCTCGCCTTGCGCCAGACGCGGGCGGAGTACGTTCGCCTGGCGCTGGCGCTGGGGGCAGTCGCAGCCCTGCCGTTCCTGGTCTCGCCCTACTGGCTGACGATCGTCAACCACATCGGCATCGCCGCGATCGCAGCGATCGGGCTCAACATCCTCGTCGGCTTCACCGGACAGATCTCGCTCGGTCAAGGCGGGTTCCTGGCCGTCGGCGCCTATACGAGCGGGCTCCTCGCCGCGAGAGCCGGGTTCCCCTTCCCGCTAGACGTGGCCTGCGCCGTGCTGGCGACGGCGGTGATGGGCACCCTGTTCGGCCTCCCGGCGCTGCGCCTCAAGGGCCTCTACCTTGCGATCTCGACGCTCGCATCGCAGCAGATCATCCTCTGGGTTGTGACCCATTGGGAGGTGGTCACCGGCGGCACGTCGGCGCTCGTCGTGCCGCCGGCCGAGTTGTTCGGCTGGCAGCTCAACGGCGACATGACCTGGTACTGGGTCATCGCGCTCTGCGCCGGCGCCGCCACGCTGGTCGCGACGAACCTCATGCGCACGGGCCTTGGGCGCGCGTTCGTCGCCATTCGCGACCACGATGTCGCCGCCGAGGTGATCGGCGTCGATCCGTTTCGCTTCAAGCTGCTGGCGTTCTTCATCTCGTCGGCGCTGGTGGGACTCGCGGGGGCGCTGACGGCCCGCTACAACCTCATCGTCACGTGGGAGCGGTTCACGCTCGACGTGTCGATCCTCTTCCTGGCGATGATCATCGTCGGCGGGCTCGGCTCGGTCTCGGGCGCGATCTACGGCGCCGCGTTCATGATCGCGGTGCCGGTCTGGATCGAGGAGCTGAGCAACAACCTGTCGAGCCTCGCCTTCTTGCAGCCGGACATGCCCGCCATTCAGCAGCTGATCTTCGGTCTGACGATCGTGCTGTTCCTCGTCTTCGAACCGCGCGGACTTGCGCGGATCTGGCAACGCATGAAGGACTACTTCCGGCTGTGGCCATTTCGCTACTAGCCGGCCAACCGAAGGGAAGGTCAATGACAAGAAGGCTCATCCGGACGACGGCCGCCATCTCAGCCGTCGTCCTGGCGGTCGGCGCGACCGCCTGTGGCAGCGACGATCAGAAGAGCGCCGGTGGTGGCGCGGCCAAGCAGACCGTCAAGGTGGGCGGCCTGTTCGACCTCTCGGGGCCGACCGCCGACGTCAGCACGCCGTACTCCGAGGGCATCAAGGGCTTCGTCACGTCCTGGAACGACAAGGGCGACGGGCCCACCATCGAGCTGAGCTCGGTGGACTACAAGTACGATGTCGCGG
>DASVPU010000025.1:0-1982 GCA_036389475.1 Solirubrobacteraceae bacterium | reverse complement strand
CGACAGCGGCCACTCGTTATAACCTTCCCACGCGCCGTCCGGCGTCTGCTGGCGGCGGGTGTGGACACGGATGGCGGTGCGGTTCCCGGAGATCTCGAGCACGTTGTACAGCCGCGGTGTGCTCTCCGGCCGCCCCTCCGGCGGCGATGCGAAGCTCCCAGAGCCGATGACGTGCAGGCCGTCGTCGTGCCAGTAGCGAAAGCGGTCGCGGGTGAGCTCGTGCACGTCGCCATGGAGCGCAAGGCGCACTCCGGCCTTCTGGAGGTTTGTCGCGAACTCGGTGTTGCGGATGCCGTCGGCGTGCTGCACGGCGTGATGCCAGACGGCAATCCGCAGGATCGGGGCCGAGGCGGCCAGCGATCCAGCCTCCACCGCATCGGCGACCTGCCGCTGAGCCGCTGACAGTAGATGCGCGATCGCCTCCGGGTGAACGCCCGCTCGGCGGCGGTGAAACTGGTCGATTTGCCAGCACGAATTGAGCGTCAAGAATTGAATCCCCGTACCCGGGAAGAGGTAGGGGATTCCCTGCTGCGGGTGCTCCAGCGGATACGGCCGCTGCATGACCTTGTGGAAGAACGCATCTGAGAAGGCCCGCAGGCGCTGCGGGTAGCGGTCTGCGTTCGGCACGAGCACAACGCCTCCCTCGCGGTGCCACTGGACCTCGTCGGGCTCGGCGCGGCGCGCCTTCTCGGGCGAGCCGTACCAGTCGAAGGCCTCCTCGAGATCCTGAACGTCGTGATTGCCGGGCACGAAAATGCAGCGTTCGGCCGACACGCCGAGCGCTTCGTTGAGGATCGTGACGAACTCACGGCCGCGTTCGAAGCCCTGGTCGTTGCCGCGGTCTGTGATGTCGCCGGAGATGACGAGGTACTCGACGTTCATCGCTCCCATCGCCTTCAAGTCCTCGAGCAACCAGCGGGCCTTCGCGTCGGGCGACGTTCGCCCGGTAAAGTGCAGGTCGCTGAGGTGCAACACGCGGATGGCCTCGTCGAGTGCCGGCTCGACCGCCGCCGCGATCACCGCCTTAGCGCGATCGCTGTCGGCCTGCGTCCGGCGATCGACCTCCATCCGCAGCGCAACCATCGAATCAGCCGGCGCGCGCGGCTGGTCGAGCGCCTCGCTCAGCGAGTTGGACGTCCGGCAGTACTGGCAGACGACGTCCGCGTAGCCGAGGACGATGTTCTCCTGAACGGCGTCCTCGGGGATCCGGCGGCCGCACCCGCGGCACGTGATCGCGTGCTGCTCGCGAATGACGACGCCGTGCTCGCGCAGGTGCTCGGCCACGAACTGCGCGAACAGCTCGCGCCGGGCTCGTTGCGTCGTCTCCGAGAAAAACAGGTCGAGGTGGCCGAGGCCGCCGCGGCGGACGATCTGGCGGATGCCGCACACGCCACGATCTGGCTCGTCGAACTCAGCGCGCCCCGGATACAAGCGGCCGTTGCCGAACCGCGCGCTGACCATGAGGCGCGCGACGAGGGACGCATAGATGTTGTCGATCGCGCCCGTGAAGTCGTAGTACAGCGAAACCGAATGCGCAAGCGTCTCCTCGCTCGCGGCAGGTTCGGGAAACAGCGACGGGAAGATCAGCAGACCTGCGTGGCGCACGCAGAGGCCGTGCTTGATCATGAGCTCGGCAACGCACTCCAAGACGACGCGCTCGTCCAGCCGCGGCAGCCGCCGATCGGGCGCGATGCCAGGCAGCGGCAGCGCTGACGAGCCGAGCAGGCGCTCCTCAAGGGCGGGAACACCGCGCGGGTTCGTCTTCGCTGCGACGATGAGCGCACCCGCGTAGCGCTCAATGACCGGGACCTGCAGCACGAACGCCGTCGCGCCCTCCGTAAGCGTCGTCAACGCGATCACGCCCTGCAGCGCGAGCTGCCGAGCGGCGGCTTGTACGGCGGTGGCGTCGTAGGTGTCCGGCTGGGCCGAGCGGATGGTGCGCGCGACCTCGTCCTCGAGCACGACGACCTCGCCCGCGAGCC
>DASVPU010000024.1:0-9450 GCA_036389475.1 Solirubrobacteraceae bacterium | reverse complement strand
GGCCAGCGGCTGGACCTCCTCGGGGTGCGCAAGCACGACCTGCCGGCGATCTGGCGCGACCTCGACATGCCCTCCGGGCACGCCTACGCGAAGGCGGTGCGAACCGTGAAGACCTGCGTGGGCACGGACTTCTGCCGCTTCGGCCTCGGCGACGCAATCGGCCTCGGGATCGAGATGGAGAAGCTGTGGGAGGGCCTGCACACCCCCCACAAGGTGAAGTCCGGCGTCTCGGGCTGCCCGCGCAACTGCGCCGAGGCGACGGTGAAGGACATCGGCTGCGTGGCGGTCGAGGGCGGCTGGCAGGTGCGTGCCGGCGGCGCGGCCGGCGGCAACGTCCGCGAGGCCGACATCCTCGCGACGGTCGAGACGCGCGGCGAGGCGCTGCGCGTCGCGACGACGTTCCTGCAGTACTACCGCGAGAACGCCGACTACAAGGAGCGCACGTACGACTTCATCCCGCGCATCGGCTTGGAGAAGGTGCGCGAGATCGTGCTCGGCGAGACCAGTGGCGCCGCCTTGCGCGAGCGCCTGCGGATCGCCAAGGCGGCCGTCAAGGATCCCTGGATGGAGCGCGACGATCCCTACCACCCGCGCCAGTTCGACGACCTCCCTACGCCCGACGACGGAGAGTTCGCCGAGCCCGCGCTCGTCGGCCCGCCCGCCGGAGGCGAGCGATGACCTACGCCTGTCTGGTCGATGACATCCCGCTCGGGGAGGGCCGCGCGATCACGCTCGACGAGCGCCGGATCGCGATCTTCCGCACGAGTGCCGGCTGGTACGCGCTCGACGCCATCTGCCCGCATCGCGGCGGCCCGCTCGCGGACGGGATCGTCTGCGATCGCGCGGTCATCTGCCCGCTGCACGACCGCCGCTACGACCTCGAGAGCGGCGCCCCGCTCAGCGCGGGCGACGGCGTCACCGCGCACGCCGTGGAGGTTCGCGGTCAGCGCGTGTTCGTCGAGCTGGCAGACGTGCGCCAGCGCGCCGCGCGCGCGGCTTAGACGTCTCGCGCACGCGGACGTTGGAAGCACCCTGGGGCGATCTGGCTAGTGGCTTGCCCGGCGCAGCGTTACTGTCCAGCGACGGGATACCTATCAGGGGTCCCATCCAGCTCGCGATGAGGGGGTGTCAACCCGCATGGCTCGACCGATCATGCTTGGAATCGTCGGCGACTCGGCCTCCGGGAAGACGACGCTGAGCAAGGGCCTCGTGCGCCTCCTGGGCGAGGATGCCGTCACCCACATCTGCACCGACGACTACCACAAGTACGACCGTCGCCAGCGGGCAGAGCGCGGAATCACGCCGCTGAACCCGGACTGCAACTACCTCGACATCATGGCGCAGCATCTGCTGTGCCTGCGCGTCGGCGATCCGATCCTCAAGCCGGTCTACCAGCACACCAACGGCACCTTCGGGCCGCTCGTGTACCTGCAGCCCGAGCGCTTCACGGTCGTCGAGGGCCTGCTCGGCTACTACACCGAGGAGATGCGGGAGGCCTACGACGTGCGCGTCTACCTCGATCCGCCCGAGTCGCTGCGCCGTCAGTGGAAGGTCGACCGCGACTGCACCAAGCGCGGCTACACGACCGACGAGGTGCTCGCCGACCTCGATCGCCGCGAGCCCGACTCGGCGGCCTTCATCCGCCCCCAGCGCCTGCACGCCGACATGGTCGTCTGCCGGATGGAGAGCGAGGAGGACCCGTTCATCCTCGACGCCAACCTCACGCTGCGCGACACCTTGGAGCACCCCGACCTGACGCCCTTCGTCGAGGAGAGCGACGGCGCGATCACGCTGACGAAGAACGACGGCGAGAGCATCCTCTCCATCCCCGGCGCGCTGCCGCGTGAGCGCGCGGCCGCGATCGAGGAGAACATCTGGGATCGGATGCACTTCGCCAGCCACCTGCGCTCGGACGAGCTCGGCGAGTTCACGGTCGGCAAGACCGTCCACAGGTCAGAGTCGCTCGCGCTCGTGCAGCTGCTGATCGTCTACCACCTGACGACCGCCCGCGCGAAGGTCGCCCTCAGCGGCGACCCGACCGCCGACGAGCGCGCGCCGGTTCCGCACGTCTCGCACAACTGAGCCCACGCTCGGGCGCGGGCGCTCAGCTCACCTCGGCTGCCGTCGGCAGCCGCTGGACCTCAACCTCTCCGACGAGCTTCTCCACTTTGTGCGGATCCACGAGCCCGGCCCCCAGCCGCTGGACCGACTCGGCGCCGCATGCGACCCCGAAGCGCAGGCACTCCGGCGGCGGCTTGCCCGCATAGCGTGCGGCGATGTAGCCCGCGAGGAACGCGTCGCCCGCTCCGACCGTGGCGACGGCCTCGCGCGGTTGGATTCGCACCCGGTGCAACACCGGCTCCCCGTCGATCAGCACCGACGCGAAGCAGCCGTCGGGAACGGTCATGATCGCCTCCTCGGCGCCGAGCGCGACCATCTCGCGCACCGCGATCACGCGATCCTCGTCGTCGTTGAACTCGTGGCCGACGAGCTCCTCGGCCTCGAGTACGTTGGGCGAGACGACGTGCGGCTCGGCGCGGACGGCGTGGCGCAGCGGGTCGCCGTCGGTGTCGATGACGACGACGAGCCCCAGCTTGCGCAGCTCCTTGATGAGGTCGGCGTAGACGTCCGAGTTGACGCTGCGCGGCAGCGACCCGGCGAAGACGACGATCGCGGCGCCCCGTGCGAGGTACATGAGCTTGTCGCGAAACAGCTCGAGCTCACGCTCGCTGACCGCGGGCCCGCGCTCGTTGATCTCGGTCTGCTGACCATTGGTCGGATCGAGCACCGCCGTGTTCGTGCGCGACTCCTCGCGGATACGGACGAAGTCGTTGAGGATCGCTTCTTCGGTGAGCGCCTCGACGATCCGCGTTCCGGTCGCGCCGCCGGCGAAGCCGGTCGCGATCACGGGCTGGCCGAGCGTCTTGAGCGTCCGCGCGACGTTCACGCCCTTGCCTCCCGGGAGCGTCGTCTGCTCGACGGTCCTGTGGCGGCGGCCCAGTCTGAAGTTCGGCACCGAGAGCGACTTGTCGATCGCCGCGTTCAGCGTGACGGTGATGATCATGGGACCGGTGTTTCCTCTCGGCGGGGAGTCCGCCGATGCTCCGCGTCCAGCGCCCGCCGGCGGTTCATGGCCCGGCGTCGCAGGAGCACCAGAGGGAGGCTACAGGCCAAGAACAGCAGGAGCGCGACGAGCGTCTCCGTCCGGCCGACCAGATCGTCCAGCCGTGTCCCGAGACCTGCCTCCTCGACCGGCTCGGCGTTGACGACCGGCGCCCGCGCAAGCAGGTTGCTGCCCCTGCGAACGATCGCCGTCCCGAGCCGCGTGCCGCGCGGCAGTGGCCCGTCGACCTCGGCCGGCAGGCCGATGACCTGCACGCTCGTGCGCGTGCCGGTTCGCAGCACGCGCCGCACGGTCGCGCCCGCGATCACGTTGACGAACTCGCCGTCGCGGTAGCGCAGCGGGAGCCTGCCCAGGACGCGCCCCTCGGGCAGCGCCGTGACGTGGTGATAGCTGCGCAGCCCGTAGCGCAAGAGCGCAAGCGAGTCGGCGTCGCGGGCGCTCTCCGTTGGCTCGCCGAGGACGACGCTGACGACCGTTACGCCGTTGCGCGTCGCCGAACCGACGAGGACGTAGCCGGCCTTGCTGGTGCGTCCGGTCTTCACGCCGTTTACGACAGCGATGCGGCGCACGAGCGTGTTGCGGTTCAGGACCCTGCGCTTGCGCACGCCGCTGCGCAGGGTGGCGGCAGGAAGGTCGACGGTGCGGCGAAAGAACTCGTAGCCGCGCAGGCGAACGGCGAGCGTTGCGAGATCGCGCGCGCTGGAGTAGTTACCTGGGTCGTCGAGGCCGATCGGGTTGGCGTAGCGCGTGTCGTGCAAGCCCATCGCCGCCGCGCGGCGGTTCATCTCGGCGACGAACGAGTCGACCGAACCGGTCGTGCCGACGGCGAGCGTGGCGGCTGCGTCGTTGGCGCTCGGAAGCAGCGCCGCGCGCAGCAGGTCGCGGACGCTCATGCGCTCGCCTGTCGTCAAGCCGATCTGCGACTCCGCCGGCAGCGCGTTGTACGCAGCGGCGCTGAAGACGTCGTCGAGGTCGTCGCGCTGTAGCGCGACGAGCACGGTCATGAGCTTCGTCGTCGAGGCGATCGAGCGCTTGTCGTGCGAGTTGCGCGCCAGCAGCACGTCGCCGGTCGAAGCCTCCATGACGATCGCCGCCTTCGCCTGCAGGCGCGGAGCGCCGGAGCGGGTCTGGCCGTGCGCACCCGGCGGTGCTAGAAGCAGCGCGATCGCCGCCCAGAGCAGGACAGTCCGTGTCTTCACCGTGCGAGCGTAAGTTTCTGGCCGGGCCGCAGCGTCCGTGGATCGAGCGAAGGGTTCAGCTCGAGCAGACGATCCACGCTCATGCCCGCGTGGATGGCGATCGATGTCGCGGTGTCTCCGTCGCGGACGGCCACGGCCCTGCTGTTCTTGTCGCCCGACGCGCCTGGCGGCTGGTTGCGCGACGAACCACTGGATGGCCGCGGGGCACTGTTGCCGCCGCCGCTCGTCACCACGATGATGAGGACCCCGAACAGCAGCAACGCGAGCAGCGCAGGCAACACGTAGTGCTCATGGTCGTTGTGCTGCATCGTGAGCGAGAGCATACGCGCAGCTATGACAGCCCCCATGCGGCGGCGCGAAGGCGCTCAACTTCGGCGCGTGCCGCCGCGGCCGGTTCGCCCCCGCGCGTCTCGTACGCCGCGCTGATCGAGCGCGAGGCGCTGACGAGCCCGGCGGCGCGCCCAGGCGCGAACGCCGGCGCCAGATCCTCGATCTGCCCGCCCTGGGCGCCGATGCCAGGCAGGAGAAAGGGCGCATCGGGCATGAGCTCGCGCATGCGGGCGACGTGCTGCGGAGCAGTCGCTCCGACGACGGCGCCGACGTCGGCGAGCCCGCTGCGCTCGCCGGCTTCGCCGAGCTGTGCCACGATCTGCGCCAGGCGCTCGCAGACCAGGCCGCCGCCGGCGAGCCTCAGATCCTGAACGTCGGCGGCGCCCGAATTGGAGGTTCGCACGAGCACGAAGACTCCCGCGTCAACGGCGCGGGCGCCGCCGACCAGCGGCTCGAGCGCGTCGACACCGAGCAGCGGGTTGGCGGTGAAGGCGTCGGCGCCGAGGCCGGCGACCTCGCCGAATGGTGTCGGGGTGCTGCCGACGAGCGCCTGCGCGTAGGCCGCCGCGGAGATCGAGATGTCCCCGCGCTTGCCGTCGGCGATCACGAGCAGGCCGGATGCGCCCGCGTGCGCGACGACGGCGGCGAGCACGGCCCAGCCGTCGGCGCCGAGACGTTCAAAGCACGCGAGCTGGGGCTTGACGGCGACGCAGGCCGGACCGGCTGCGTCGATCAGCGCGATGCAGTGCATCGCCACGGCGCTCGCAGCGCGCCGCACCGGCGCTCCGTCGGCGGGGGCCCGCTGTACGGCGTCGGGCCACAGCCGCGCGGGGTCGGGGTCGAGCCCGAGGACGATCTGCGACTCGCGCTGCGCGACGCGCTCGACGAGCCGGTCGCCGAAGCTCACCGGGAGCGCGGTGGCGGCGCGATCACGTGCGGACGGCCTGCTTGAGGCTTGAGCCGGAAGTGAACTTCGGCACGCGCGTAGCCGGGATCTGCATCTGCTCGCCGGTGCGCGGGTGCACGCCCTGGCGCGCGGCACGCTCGGCGACGGTGAACTTCCCGAAGCCGGACAGCGAGACCTCGCCGCCGCGGCTGAGGACGCCCTCGACGGTGTCGAGCACGGCATCGAGGGCATCGCTCGCCTGTTTGCGCGTGAGGTCCGTGCGAGCGGCGACGGCGTCGACGAGTTGTGACTTCGTCACGAAAGAAGCTCCTTGGGGGATACGGGGCTTGGAACGGCTCGAAGCTAGCAGCACGACCGGACCGCTCCGGATCGGGCAGGATGCGAGCCGTGCCCCTGAACCGGATCGCGTGGCTCGTAACGGTCGCGGCTGCGTTCGTCACCGCGCTGTTGCTGTTCCTCTCGGGCTACAACGGCTATGGCGCCCTCGCGATCGCCGTGGGCCTGTCGGCGGCGATCAACTTGCGCTGAGCCTGCGACCGTCGCTCGACCAGCTCGTGGAGCAGCGCCAGATGACGCTGACCGAGCTCGCCGACCGTGTCGGCGTGACGGTGTGAACCTGTCGATCCTCGAGAACGCCCGCGCGCGATCCGGTTCTCGACGCTCGCCGCGCTGTGCGACGCGCTCGACTGCCAGCCCGGCGACCTGCTGACGTGCAAGCCGGCGGCAGACGCGCGCACCGGCACACCATGAGCCACGGGAGGCGCATCGCTGCACTCGTAGTGGCTGCCGTCGCCTTCCGCCACGTCAGAGCCCGGTTGCGAAAACAACCCGCGGGCGCACTGTGACTGAGTAGCCAGGCCGTCGCGGTTGAGTAGCTGACTGCTCACGACAGTGGCTGCGATCGCGGCGACGATCTGCCGGCACATGATCTGGAACTCGGCGCGCGTGAGCGCGGTCGCTCCCTACGCGCGGTTCGGGCCTCGGCTTCTGACCGCGGCGACGTCTCGGGCTGATGTGCGCCGGCCAACCGACTCAAGGAGGTCCGACTCATGCAAGGCAGATTGCGTTTCTGGACGATCACGGGGCTCGTGCTGGCGGCATCGTCGCCCTCCGCCGCACAGGCCCGTGGTGCGGGCGAGCTGCCCGTCACCGTCCAGCAGGCGGCCGGCACAAGTGCTGCTGCTATCCAGTCCGCGGTCGACGCGTATCGCAACGACCTCGGCACGCTCAACCCAGCCGCCCCGGGCTCTGTCGGAGCTGGGCGGCGCGAGATCGCATGGGATGGGGTTCCGGACGCTCTTTCGGCGCCCAATCTCCTGCCGGGCGACTTCTTCAACGTGACCTCGCCGCGCGGCGTGGTCTTCTCGACGCGCGGCTCGGGCTTTCAGGTCAGCGCCAACGCCGGTGTAGCGCCGATCGAGTTCGACAACCTCAACCCCACCTACTCAGGTCTATTCACCACGTTCAGCCCGCAGCGTCTGTTCACGGCGCTCAACAGCAACGAGCTCACCGTCCGGTTCTTCGTGCCCGGGTCGCGCACGCCGGCTACCTCAACCGGATTTGGCGCCGTGTTCAGCGATGTCGATCGACCTGGTACGAAGATTGCCTACTACGACGCCCGCAACCGCAGGCTGGCGACGTTCGCGGTCCCCGTCAGCCCCGGCAGGGAGACCCTGTCGTTCCTCGGGGTGCGCTTCCTCGAAGATCGAGTCGCAGCCGTGAAGATCACCAGCGGCAACACCAAGCTCGGTCCCCACGAAGGGCGCGGTCGCGGGGTGGTCGTCATGGACGACTTCATCTTCGGTGAGCCGACCCCGTAGCCATGGTTGACGAGCTGCGGTCGCCAGACGCGAAACCGTCGCGTCCGGCGCCGTCGCGCGGCGAGCCTCCCGAGCGGGTCGGACCCGCCCGGGGAGCACGCGGCGACAGTGCGATCCCCGCGCGGAAGGCCGACGACCCATGGGCCTTGAACGTCTTCTAGATGGAATCGACCATCTAGAGTGGTCCATCTTGCAAGTCCGCGCGCATTTGGATGGTCGCGGACGCGCAGGACGGCCATTAGGTTGATCGTATGGATTACAAGCTCGAGCTGGTCAGCGTCCCCGTCTCCGACGTCGACGAAGGCGTTCTACACAGAGAAGGTCGGCTTCAGCGCCGATCACGACCACCGGGTCAGCGAGGAGATTCGCTTTGTGCAGCTGACCCCGCCGGGATCCGCATGCTCGATCGCGATTGGCACCGGGCTCACCCGCGCCGAACCCGGCTCCGTGCAGGGGCTTCAGCTCGTGGTCGACGACGCTGACGCTGCCCACGCGGAGCTGTCCGGCCGCGGCGTCGACGTCAGTGAGGTCCAGCAGTTCCCATGGGGGTCATTCGTGTTCTTCAGCGACCCGGACGGCAACGGCTGGGCGATCCAGGAGCTGCCCCCGCGCCCGTAGCGACAGATCGCCAAACGCTGCGGCCGGCAAACCTACCTCGGCGCGATCTCCGTGCCCGGGTGGACGCTGCCCTCGGGCTCGAGGTGGATGAGCACGTCGGCGCCGCGCACGCGCCCGCGGATCGCGTCCTGGAGGCGGTGGGCGGTGGCGTGGGCGTCCTCGAGCGTCGTGTCGGCGACGAACTGGACGTGCAGGTCGACGTAGCGCCGGGAGCCGGCCCGCCGGGCGCGGAGCTTGTGGTAGCCACAGACGCCCTGGGGGCCGAACTCGGCGACGGCGGCTCGCACGGCATCGAGCTCCTCGGGCGGCAGCGCCTCGTCGACGAGCACCCGCGAGGCGCGCATGAGCAGCCGTCCACCGGCGTAGACGATCGCCCCCGCCACGACGAGCGCGACGACCGGATCAAGCCACGTCGCGCCGGTCGCCTCGACGATGACAAGACCTACCAGCACCGCGGCCGAGGTTGCCGCGTCGGTGCGCAGGTGCGCGGCGTCGCCCTCGAGCGCCGGCGAGTCGGTTTCGCGCGCCCGGCGCGCCAGCACCGTGGAGACCACGACGTTGGCGAGCACGGAGAACGCGATCACGCCGATACCGACGCCGAGCGTGTGCACCTGCGTTCCAGACGACAGGCGCCGCACGGACTCGAAGACGATGATCCCCGAGCCGACGAGGATCAGCATCGCCTCGATCGCCGCAGCGAGGTTCTCGATCTTGTCGTGGCCGTAGGGGTGGTCGGCGTCCGCCGGCTTGTCGGCCTGGCGGACCGAGACATAGGCGACGATCGACGCGATCAGGTCGATCGACGAATGCATCGCCTCGGTGATGATCGCCACCGACCCGGTGATCGCGCCCGCGGCAAGCTTGAGCGCGATGAGGATCGCGTTGGATGCGATCGACAGCGAAGCCGCGCCGGTCTTCACCGTTGGAGGGTGGCGGGAATGAGTGGCGATGAGGGGACCTGCCATAACCGTCGTTCGCTCAGTCGTTCAGGAGCGCGAGGAGTGCGCGCGCGGCGCGCCCGCGGTGGCTGATCGCGTCCTTCTGCTCAGGTTCGAGCTCGGCCATCGTACGCCCGTCGGAGACGTCGTCGGGCGCGAACGCGGGGTCGTACCCGAACCCGCCGTCGCCGCGCGGCTGCGCGGCGAGCGTTCCGGTGCAGCGGCCCTCGACGACGTGCTCGGCGCCCTCCTGGTCTACGTAGGCGAGAGCGCAGACGTAGGCGAGCGGCGAGCCGGCCGGCGCCTGCGCCAACAGCTTGTCGAGGTTCTGCTCGTCGCTGGCGTGCTCGCCGGCGTAGCGGGCTGAGCGCACGCCGGGCGCCCCGCCGAGAGCTGCTGCTTCGATCCCGGAATCGTCGGCGATCACCGCCAGGCCGGTCTGCAGCGCAGCACAGCGGGCCTTGCCGAGCGCGTTCTCGGCGAACGTCTGCGCATCTTCGGGCGGCAACTCGAC
>DASVPU010000023.1:0-2494 GCA_036389475.1 Solirubrobacteraceae bacterium | reverse complement strand
CAAGCGGCTGAAATGCCCGCTCGCGCACTCCCCAGGTCGCACCAATTGCAACAGGCGGGGGCACCGCCTTCGGGGACGCTGGCCGCTGGGCCGGCGGTTGAACCGAGAAGCCCAACCCCTTGAGGGTTGGGAGTTGTCACGTTTCAGAATCTCTTCCTTCCAACCGCCCATAGATCGCTTCACGGTCGATCATGCGCTCGACGTGGCCCACCACGCGCAGCTTGAGCGCCGCGACCTCGTGCGCGAAACGGACACACAGCGGCCAGGGCTTGCCGTCGAGGTGCGCGACCAACAACGCCGACCAGAAGGCATCGCGGCCACCGGTCACGTTGTCGACTTCGCTCTTCGGCAGCGGCCCGATCCGCTCGACCGTCGTACCGTCCGAGACCGTCACGGCGCCGCCGCTGCGGGTGACGATCACCACCTTGGCCCCCAGATCGTGGAACTCGTGCAAGCAGCGCTCCTCCAGCGCCTCCTCGCTCAGGTTAAAGTCGAACAACCGGCGCGCATCCTCCAACGACGGTTTCACGATCGTCACGTAGGGCATGATCTCCGCTAGCACCTCCCATGCCTCGGTCTTATCGGGCCATACCCGCGGGGTATAGTTCGGGTCGAACGAGACCACTTTGCCGCGTCGGTGCGCCAATCGCAGCGCCCGCCGGACGGCCCCGCGCTGCGGCTCGCGCGAAAGCGCGAAGCAGGAGGTGTGAACCGCGCGCGCGCGCTCGATCAGCGATTCGGGCACATCGCGGATGTCGAGCAGCACGTCGGCGCCTCGACTGACCTGAAAATCGGGCACGCCGACCGTGCGGGTGACGAACACGCTGGTAGTTGGCTGCGCGTCGGTGCGCAGGAGCGCCTCGGTGCTCACGCCGTGGTGCTGAAGCTGCTCCTCGAGGAACTCGCCAAAGTACCCGGTGCCGACTTTCGATATCACCGCCGAGCGCGCGCCGAGCTTGGCGACATACACGGCGACGTTGGCCGGCTGTCCGCCCAGGTAGCGCGTGAACTGTTTGGCGGTCCGCAGCGAGTTGACTCGCTCGTGCGAGATAAAATCGACCACCGTCTCCCCGACCGACAGCACGTCGAGCTTGAAATACAGATCGTCGAGTTGTTCGAGTGTCAGCGCATGCTCCGGGCGCGGGTCGAGGAAGGACGGATGGATCGGCAGCCGCGTGCTGGACGCCGTCGGCTGCGGTCCGCTGGTCGGCGCGGCCGCCTCGACCGCGCGATCGCTCCCGATACCAGCAGCGTCGCGGATCTCTTTGGTCGGCGCGTCTACATCCCGGTTGCGCCCTTCGAGCGCCCGCAGGTAGCCTTCTGCCGTTCGCTGCCAGGTGTACTGATCCAACACCCGTTGGTAGCCCGCCTCGGCATAGCGACGCCAGCGGTCGCGGTTGCTGGTGAGCGCGAACAGACCGGCGCTGATCTCCAGCGGATCGTTCGGGTCCACCAGGATGCCGTACTCCTCGTCGCCGGCCCGCAGGCTCTCGCTGGGGCCACCAAACTTGGTGACGACGGCCGGCAGCCCCGCCGCCATCGCCTCCAGCGGGGCGAGACCGAACGGCTCATAGAGCGCGGTGAGGGCGAAAACGGAATATTGGCGAGCGAAAAATCGGTAACCCGCAGCCAGCTCGCCCTGACTCCGCAGCGCGAACATCGAGACCTGGCCGCGCAGGTCCGCCCGGTCGATCACCTGCATCAGACTATCCAGCACGGCGCGCTCGCCCGCCCCCGCGCCGCGGTAATCGCTCAGCGGATCTTCCAGGTTCCCCGTGATGATCACCAGGTTGGCGTGCTCCCGCAGCACCGGGCTGCCCGCGAACGCCTCGACGAGACCCAGGTGGTTCTTCTTCGGATCGAGCCGGCTCGACGCGACGATGCACGGCAACCCGACTCGCTCGGGCTGCAAGTCGCGTACCAGCGCGGCCTTGATCCGCTCGTGGACCGCGTCCTCCTCCAGGTAGCGCGCGGCGCGGTCGAACAGCTCCATCGCCACGCCCGGCGGCACGACGGCGAAGCGCGTGTCGTCGGTGGGATCGACCGCGCCGCGATAGGCGTTGTGGGTATACTGGCTGTAGCGCTCTTGCGAGGTGCTGGTGATGTTGACGGCCGAGTGATTCATGCTCAGGCGTTCGGCCAGGATGCGCTGCGCGAAATGATAGCGCTTGTCCAGCTCCTCGAGGTTCTGGCGGCTGACATGAAGCTTGTCCATCTTCTGCGCGCCCAGCGAGTGAGCGGTGAAGGTAAACGGGATGCCCGTGCGCTCCTGGATGATCGCCGCGCACAGCCCACCATCGCCGTAGTGCGCGGTCATGGCGTCGGGCATGGTCCCCGCCTCGGCGTAGTGCGAGAGCAGTCGCGGCACGAACTCGCTGCCGAGGAACGGCCACAGCTCCTCTTTCGCCAGGAAGGTCGACGGTCCACACGGAATACGCAGAATACGGACGTTGGGATGGCCGGGGTAGGCATCGACCGGGGCCGCGAATTCCGG
>DASVPU010000022.1:0-8578 GCA_036389475.1 Solirubrobacteraceae bacterium | reverse complement strand
TGTCGAGCTCCGCGCCGGATCCCGCCTGGGCGAAGTGGTGAGCGAGCTCGGCGAGGTGGGGCTCGAGCTGGTCGCCGTGCACCTGCTCGAGCGCGACTCCGGCGCGACGATGCAGCAGCGCGCGGCGGGCTGCTGACAGGCCGTCGTACAGGGTCTCGCGGATCAGCGCGTGCGAGAACATGAGCTGGCCGGCGGCGCCAGGGACCTCCTCGATCACGCGCGCTCGTAGCGCGGAGTCCAGTCCGTCGACGAGGTCGTCCTCGCTCAGCTCGCTCAGGCCCTGCAGCAGCTCAAGCTCGAACTCTCCGCCAAGCACCGAGGCCATCGTGAGCAGGCGATTGGTCTGCGGTCCCAGCCGCGCGAGGCGCTGTCCGATGACCTCCTTGACGCCCTCGGGCACCGTGAGCCGCCCCGTTGCCAGGCGGCGCACCGGCTTCGCCCCCTCCACGCCGATCACGCCCGACTCTGCGAGATGGCGCAGCACCTCCACGACGAAGAACGCGTTGCCCTCGGTTCCCTCGTAGACCAGTTTGCGTAGCTCGGGCGACGCGCTCTCGCCGGCGTGGACGCCGACGAGCTGCGCGACGGCTCCCTCGTCCAGAGGTGCGAGCGCGAGGCGTTCAAGCAGGCGCTCCCGACCAAGCTGCGCGAGCATCGCCGACAGCGGATGGTCGCCATCAAGCTCCGTCTCGCGATAGGTGCCCAGCACCATCAGCCGCGCCTGGCCTGGATCGCGAGCCAGGTACTTGAGCAGCAGCAGGGTCGCCTTGTCCGCCCAGTGCAGATCGTCGAGCACGAGCACCACCGGCGTGCTCTGCGCGGCCCCGCACAGCAGCGAGCTCACCGCTTCGAACAGGCGCGCCCGCGCACCTTCCGGGTCGCCCGCCAGCGGCTCAGCCAGATCGGGAATCCGATCTGCCAGCTCGGGCACGATCCGTCGCAGCTCACCGCTGATCGTCTGCAACCGTCCGGCGAGCTCCCGCACCGGACAGGCACAGACGTACTGCCGCAGCGCCTCGACGAACGGCTGCAGCGCAAGCAGTGCCTCCTCGTCACAACGCCCGTAGAGCACGATCGCCCCGGCGTCATGTGCCTGCAACGCGAACTGTGCCGCCAGACGCGTCTTGCCGATGCCCGGCTCGCCGCATAGCAGCACCAGCCTACGACCGCCAGCGGCAGTTTGGGCGTAGACGTCCGCCAACGCCTCGAGCTCCGCGGCGCGGCCGACGAAGATGTCGTCCGCGCCGGCGACAAGGACCGAAGGCAGCGGGAACGGGTGCTCAGCATCGCCCTCGCCGGACGCCCCTTCGGTGGCTGGAGGATTCTGGAGCTCAAGCGACGGCGCCTGCTCGAGGATCCCGCGCTGCAGCGCCTTCAGCGCCGCCCCCGGCTCGATGCCCAGCTCGCCCGACAGGAACGCGCGCGCCCGCGCGTAGACCTCGAGCGCGTCGCCTTGACGACCGCAGCGATAGAGCGCGAGCATGAGCTGTCCCACGAGTCGCTCGCGCGCCGGATGAGCGCTCACCAGCTGCCGCAACTCGCCGACGAGCGCGGCGTGCTGGTGCTGGCGCAGATCGGCCTCCACACGCCCCTCGAGCGCGGCCAGCCGCTGCTCCTCCAAACGCGCGATACCTGCCTGCGCGAAGGGCTCAAAGGCGAGATCTGCGAGCGGCGGACCTCGTGACAGCTGCAGAGCTTCACGCAGCACCGCGGCGGCATGCTCGGCCTGGCCGGCTGCCAGCGCCCGATGACCATCCTGCAAGAGCCGCGCGAATACCTCGGCGTCAAGCTCGCCGGGAAGCACCCGCAGTCGATAGCCAGCGGCGGTCGTGCTCAGGACCTCGGGGCGCCCGAGCGCCTTGCGCAGCCGCGAGACGTGGACCTGGATCCTCTTGATGGCGCTGGGCGGAGCGTCCTCGCCCCATAGCGCGAGCGCTAGCCGTTCGGCGCTCAGCGGCTCGTTTGCGTGCAACAACAACATCGCCAGGAGCGCGCGCGGCTTGGGGCCCCCCAACGTCAGCGCGCCGCGCTCGCCGTGAACCTCCAAAGGCCCGAGGATCCGAAACTCCATGGTCTCTCGATAGACGCTACTCCGTTCGTTGAGCGTTCTGCAATCGCGCTGAAAGCGGTTACTTGAATGCTCCACGCCAACAGGAGCCAGATCTACCGAGGAGCAGTGCCATGCAAAGGCTCATGAAGGCTCGCGTCACCCGTGGCACCCGCCTGCGCCAGCACGGTCATGGGCTGCGCGCGAACGGACTCGATCCTGTCGGGAGATGGCTCCGCGCTTTCCAGCGACATCGGCCGACCGAACCCGCCGCTCACGGTGCCGGAGGATGGGCCGATGAAGCCGCGCTCGACGGCCACGCCCCGTTCGGGCGAGAAGCCCCTCAACGGTGGCGCGCGCGCGACGAACGCCGCGGGCGCCACGGCCCGCTGCGAGCACCTCCCGGGCCACGCACGAGTTCATCCCGTGGCCAGCTCGTCGGCATCGTGGCTGTGACCGTCATCGAAGCGGTTTCCATCTACGTCTGGCTGCGGTTGCATGAGAGCGGACACCCATGGTGGGGGCTTGTCAGCCTCCTCGTCGGGCAGATGTCAGAAACCTATGTCTTTCGGATGTTCGTCGATCGCGAAGCCCGCGACAGGTGGGGTTCACTTGACCAAGCGGCGACGGGCGTGGAGCACCTCCGCAAGGTGCAACGGATCCTTGGGTGGACGGGGAACGCAGAGATCGGCATCTGGTTGCTGTGGCTGGCGTTGGCCCAGGGGGTGGGCCAGCCCGTTGCGGCAGGTTTCCTCCTGGTGCTGATGCACATCAAGCATCACCTCGAGACCGTCGCGGTTCGCGACACTCCGTTCACCCTCGGGCTCTTCTCCATAAAGGCCACGTTCTCCAGCGCCATGGAAGTCGCGGGCGCTGTCGCGTGTCTGGCCTTGATCGAAGACGGTCAACCGGTGCTGGCCGCGGTCGTGCTGGGTCTTGGCCTTCTCATCGAGCACGCGATTCTGATCGACGTGCTGTAATGGGAGCTGACCTGCCGGGACCTCCGTCTCCCTAGAGACCCCCGCTGGAAGCCCCCATTGCGCCCCTCCTGGGGGCCGTTGACGTACCTAACGTCCCACTTCCCGGCGCTATGGAGGCGGATCCAACGCATCAAGCCGCTGGAGCGCCTCATCAATCGCAGCGCGATCAACTCCGCGATCGCCCAGATCGAGCCGCGCCCGAACCCGTTGAGCACGATGGCGCCCTATACGTCGTGGACCTCGCTCACCGATCGCACGTTCAGCGGGCGCCATCTGCCACCGGTCCGTCCCGGAGCGAGACGGCCGGCCACGCCGGCCATCGACGACGTCGCGGCGCTGTTTGTGCGTGACGACGCCGAGATGATCGGATGCCCGAAGTCCACGGTGCTGTTCAGCTACTTCGCACAGTGGTTCACCGACGGCTTTCTGCGCACCGAGCGCAACGGTCCCCTCGGCCAGCTTCGAAACACACGCAAGAACGAGTCGAACCACGAGATCGACTTGGCGCAGCTCTACGGACCCAAACGGGCGATGACCGAGCAGCTGCGCGCAGACGACGGCCTGCTGAAGAGTCAGTCGATCGCCGGCGAGGAGTATCCCCAGTTTTACTGCTGCGATGGCAAGGCCAAGCCGGAGTTCGACGCGTTGATACCCCCGTCCGGGTTCGAGGGGTTGTCGCCGGAGCAGAGGAACGCGCTCTTCGCGATGGGGACGGACACGCGCAACCTCGGGTTCATGTCCTTCAACGTGCTCTTCCTGCGCGAGCACAACCGTATCGCGCGCCAGTTGGGCCGCCAGTACTCGGGCTGGGACAGCGACCGCGTGTTCGAGACGACGCGCAGCATCCTCACGGTGCTGCTGCTCAAGATCGTCGTGGAGGAGTACATCAATCACATCAGCTCGAGCCAGTTCCAGCTACGCCTGGTCCCCGACAGCTTCCCCAACGAGCCGTGGTATCGGCCCAACTGGATGGCCATCGAGTTCAACTTGCTGTACCGGTGGCACAGCCTCGTGCCTTCGACGTTCCAGCTGAACGGCAGGCCGCTCAAGGTCGGGGAGACGCTGTCGAACACCGAGCTGTTGACGTCCACGGGCCTTGGTCAGCTCATGGCCGCCGCGTCCGACCAGCCCGCGGGACGCATCGGCTTGTTCAACACCGACCGCTTCCTGGCAGGGATGGTCGAGAAGGCGAGCATCGAGCAGGCGCGAGTTGCGCAGCTGGGCTCCTACAACGACTACCGAAGGCTCTGCCGGCTGCCTCCGGTTGCGACATTCGACGAGGTCTCGTCCGACACGAGGATCCGCGATCGCCTATCCGCGCTGTACGACAATGCCGAGGACATCGAGTTCTATGTCGGGCTGTTCGCCGAAGACGCCGGGCCCAATGAGGTGCTGCCGCCCCTGATGTCCACGATGGTGGCCTTCGACGCCTTCTCCCAGGCGCTGACGAACCCACTGGTCGCACCGCGGATCTTCAACGAGCAGACGTTCTCCGCAGTCGGCATGGAGATCATCGAGAGCACGAAGCGCATCTCGGACCTCGTTCACCGCAACGTGCCCGAGCGACCGCAGCCGTACTTCGTAAGCCTCACGCAGCGCGACTACAAGCCGGCGTAGGCAGCCGTGGGCGCACCCGCAGGTCGGCGAGCGCGTCGGTTACGAGGGCCGCGCTGCGTCACTCGATCGGGGCGGACGTCGGCGATGGATTGCACTCCGGCACGACGAAGGCGCCGTCGGGGCGCCGGTGGGCATCGATTCCGGTGAAGACCATGCCGCACCCCCCTCGGGCGGCTGCCGCAGTCGCCCGCCACTCGGCGTCGCTCAGCCCGATCGCGTGCATTGCGGTCTCGGCGCCGCGGCAATCGAGCGCGGAACAGTGGATGTCGACGCGCGACATCGCATATTCCGTCCGCCCGCCGGACCCTGCCGCTCGCTTGGACTGCGTCAGGACCATCATCAGTGAGGCGCGGCTTCGAGCTCCGCGACGCCTGAGCCGCTGAAAGGCCGTGGCCTCTACTGGATCTCGGAATCCGGTGGCGGGAGTCGCACGCTGCTCGCGGAGTCGGGGTCCACGGCCTGGATCTCGGCGTCAGGCGGCGAGATCTGGAAGCTGCGCTCGTTCTCGACCGCAACGACTCCTGCGACATCCGAAAGCGACGCTCGCCGGTCGGCGTCGACCGTCCCGGTCACGATCCCGATTTCGCCGAGCACCTGCGCCACGTTTACTCCTGCGGCCCGCAGCTGCTCGGCGACCGCCTCAGGGTCGCCAGAGACCGTCAGGATGATGCGCTCCTCCATGATGGTCAAGGCTACCGGGAGGCTGCCGCCGACAGCTGCAGCGGCCCTTAGAGCGGAGCCTGGACCAGCCCGGCACCGACATCGGCGGACGGCAAGGTCAAGGGCCGGGTCGTCTGAATGACCTTGTTCCACAGCGCCTGGCCCCGCGTCCCGGTGGCCTGGCTGACGAGCGCGGCTACGCCGGCGACATGTGGTGTGGCCATGCTCGTGCCCGAGATGCTCCTGTAGCGGGTCGGTATCGGCCATGAGGAGTGGACCGCCACCCCCGGGCCGGCGATGTCGACCTTGCCGCCCGCCACCGCGCCGCTGCGAGCCGAGAAGTTCGCAATCCCCAGGTTGGAGTCGATCGCGCCGACGGCCATGATCGAGGGGCTATTCGCGGGCATCCCGACGAAGCCCACGTTGCCCGCGCTGCGATCGGCGTTGTTGCCGGCTGCCGCCACGATCAGGGCTCCTGCCTGCAGCGCCCGCTGCCCAACCGTCTCATAGGCCTGAGACACCTGCGGCACATTGGCGCCCAACGACATCGAGATGACCTGCACATTGTTGGTTAGCGCCCAGTTCATGCCCGCGAGAATCTGACTATCAGACCCCGAGCCTTGGTTGCTGAGCACCTTGCCGACGAAGATCTTCGCGAGAGTGGCAACGCCGTACCGGCGGCTGGGTCCTGGAGAATCCTTGGGCCCACAGGACGTTCCTACGCAGTGGGTGCCGTGACCGTGCAGATCCTGAACGGCCTGGCCGGGCACAAACGACTGCGAGATGATCGGCCGCCCCACGAAATCGGGGTGGTTGAGGTCAAAGCCGGTGTCGAGGACGGCGACTGAGATGCCCGCGCCGGTACGGGTGGAGCCCGACGCCAGCGTAGCCTGCAGTCCCCAGGTGAAGCTGGCGGTGTCAGCGAAGCTCGACGCCACGGCAGGATCAACGGCGCCGTTGCCGGATCCGCCACCGGCAAGTTGCTCGTACAGGCCGCTCACGCCGTCGCGGTAGCCACGCGCGTACTCGAGGGAGCCGGGGCGCTCGGCGATCGCGTGAAGGATGCGCTCCGGTTCCACCACGAGGATCCGTGAGTCGGACTCGGCAAGCGCAGCGATCGCGGCGCCACGAGTGGGGTCGGCGGACACGACGGCCACACCGAGCTTCGCGAAGATCGTGGCATCGGCAGACTCGGTTTGCTCGAGATCGACCGCGCCCTCCTTGAAATCCAGGCTGCTGGCGATGTTGGAGACCTCAGCCACAGACCGCAGCGCCGCAGTGCTTGCGCCCGCGTCATCGGCAACCTCGTCGCTGAAGACGACCACAAAGCGGCCCGTGTACTCCGCCGCCATGTCAGACAACGGAGCCCCGCCAGAGAGGTCCGCGCCGCCATTCGCACCGTCACTCATGTTTGTCCCTTCCGTCGCGGGCGGGCCATCGTCAGCTCGCACCGAGTTTCTGATGTCGTGGCACTATGCGACCGCGCCTGGATGCGTTCTAGTGAGCATGCAACAATCGGTCTCTTGACGCTGCTGCGCAAGACCGGGATTGCCGTTAATCAGTATCACCAGAACGGCCGCCGTCAAGCACACTGTGTCCAGTCTCACAGAGCAGCTCGGTGAGACCATGTCGCACGTCTGGGTCTCCGACCGTTGCCGACCGGAATGGTGACCGGTCAGTGGGCTGTCGCGACCGGCGGCGAGCGGGCCCCGCATGGCGGCCCATCGAGCGCCGCCTCCCCAGCGTCAGCCGACCTCGCTGAAGATCCGAGAGGTCGTGGGCCTCATCACGCGGTACTCTAAATTACAGGCAGCGATTGCAGCAGCCTGAACGCAGCGCTGGGCTCGTCGCGGGTTCGGATCCGTGGCGCAGCCGCAGTCCTGGCAGTTGCTCGGCAAGAGCTTGGAGCGCCGAGCGTGTCTCAAGGCACGCGAGCGCTGCGCCCGGACAGAAATGGCGTTGGAGGCCGAACGAGAGATGCTCGCCTGCGTCAATGCGTCTGATGTCAAAGCGCTCGCCGGCTTGAACTCGCTGCTCGTCGCGGTTTGCGGAGCCGAGCAGCAGCAGGATGCGAGCTCCGGCTGGTATCTCGACTCCCCACGACGGAGCCCGAGCAGCGACGAGCCGCCACCCCACGATCGGCGGGTCGTAACGCAGGATCTCCTCTACAGCGGCGGCGCTCCGCTCTCAGTGGTCTACGAGCGTGCCCCAACTCCCGCTGGCCAGGAGTTCAAACACCGCGTTGGACAGCAGGTTCGACGTTGTCTCGTAACCCGCGCCAAGGAGGTCCGAACGAAGCTCGCGATCTCGCGTACGGCCAGCACCGCGTCATCTTCCCCGCGATAGGAGAGCAACAGGGTGAAGTAGCCGTCATGGATCGTCTGATCGCTCAGCCGCAAACTGCTGGCAATACTCCCAGCACGCAACTGTGT
The DNA here is from genome assembly GCA_036389475.1 of Solirubrobacteraceae bacterium. Classification (GTDB taxonomy): domain Bacteria; phylum Actinomycetota; class Thermoleophilia; order Solirubrobacterales; family Solirubrobacteraceae; genus CADCVQ01. The sequence goes on along the minus strand of DASVPU010000022.1, from coordinate 842 downwards.
CGCCCACAAGCCGGATCTGCTGCGTTTCAGACGTCCTGCCCCCAATCGGGAGCGTGGTTGCCATGACGGCATGGTCAGCACCATCCGGGAGCTTGGAAAATGAGCGCTCCGCTCCCGGCACTGCCTTCGCATCGCACATCGCCGTGGCTCACCGTGAGCGGCCAATCGCTTCTGGCTACATCGCTTCTCGCGATCTCCCCGGCTGAGTGTGCGGGCTGATTCTCGGAACGCCCGCGTACTCGGGCTCGCCGCAGGCGGGGTTCGGTGACGTGGCGGGCTGGGCGTTCTCACCGCAACCCCTTGGCCGCGGTGGTCAGGATCATGAGCACGAGCGTGCCCACGCGCTTCATTGGCTTTCGCAGGCGACGCCGTCGTTGTCGCGGTCATGCACGGGGTCAGACCCCGGGGTGACGTCGAAGGAGTGGCCGATCTCGGTGCAGTTCATGCCGGCGTACTGCGATGGATCGGTCGTGGGAGGCGCGGCCTCTGCCGCCTCGCGAGCCGCAGTGACGATCCGTGCGCGCGCCAGAACCCGTGCCGCCCTCCGAGCGTGAGCGCGGGCAACTCTGCGCTTTGCGGCACGCTGCCGCGTTCTTTTGGCCACAAGGGCTGCACGAGCGTCCTCGCGGCGATGCGCCGCCTGCTCAGCCACCGCATCGGCTGCGGTCGTGACGACCGTAGACGTTGTCGTAGTGTCCACTGCGTCGCTGGTGTCGGCCACAACCGGCGCCGTGGCCGTCGTTGTCGCCTCGTTCGGCGTGTTTCCACTGTCCTTGCTGGGCGTGACGGTGCCGCCGAGGAGCAGCGCAACTGCAGCCGCGATCGCGAACGTGCGAGGTCTC
>DASVPU010000021.1:0-9831 GCA_036389475.1 Solirubrobacteraceae bacterium | reverse complement strand
AGCCGTAGCCGGTGCGCATGCCAAGCACGCGCACCCCGCGCCCCCCGGGACGCTCGCGCAGCAGCACCGGGCGCAGCAGCCGCGCCCCGAAGGGCGGGCGCGGCGCCTCGACCTCGGGCCGCACCGGCACGCGCGGCACCGCACGCGGCGCCATCTGGGGGCGCTCCGCTCCGACGCCGCGCAGCAGAAGGATCCCGACGGCCACCGCAGCCAGGGCGATGGCCGCCACGATCGCACGGCGGGCCACTGTGCTCACCTGAGGTCTACGCCTCGGCCAGCGCCTTCAGGCGCTCCCGCGCGCCGGGCATCTTCAGCCGCCGCAGGATCTCGTCTGCGAGCGCGAGGTAGTCCGCACCGAGGTCGGGCCGGTGGTCGAGGATCGACACGGCCCGCTCCGACGCCTCGGCGTACGCGATCGACTGGCGCACGGTCGTATCGAACAGCTTCTCGCCGACGTGCTCGCGCAGCGTGTCGAACGCCTCGCGGCTGTGTCGCGTGCGCATGTCGGCGATGTTGAAGACGACTCCAAGCCAGCCCAGCTCGGGGTTCAGACCGTCGCGCGCAAGCTCGATGACCTCGAGCGCCTGCTCCACGCCTTGGAGGGCGAAGTACTGCGCCTCGGTGCTCAGCAGCGCATGATCGGCCGCAACGAGCGCGTTGACCGTCAGCAGCCCGAGCGACGGCGGGCAGTCGAGCAGGATCAGGTCGTAGCGATCCTTGAGCGGCTTCAGCGCGCGCTTGAGCGTCAGCTCGCGGCCCATCTTCCCGGCCAGCAGCAGCTCGGACTCGGCCAGCGACAGATTGGCGGGGATGATGTCGTTGTGGACGGCCTCCCCCGCCGGGGCGCGGCCGGCGAGCACATCGGCGAGCGACGGCGAGGCCTCGGGGTCGACGTCGAAGTAGTCCGACAGGTTGCCCTGCGGGTCGAGGTCGACCGCGAGCACCTGAAGATCGATGCGCCGGAACACGTCGGTCAGCGTCCGAACCGCCGTTGTCTTGCCGGTGCCGCCCTTCTGGGAGAGGACTGAGATCGTGGCGCCCAAGGGCGCCGGATGCTACTCGGCCAGTGCCTCGGCGCCAGCCGCTGCCGGTGCCTCGGTCAGATCGGCGAACCGCAGGCGGTAGCGCCCGATCACGATCTCGTCGCTGTCGTTGAGAAGCTGCGACACGACCCGCTCCCCGTTGACGAACACGCCGTTGAGGCTGCGGTCGTCGAGCACGCGCACCCCGCCGGACTCGAGGATCAGCACCGCATGGCGGCGCGACACGGTCGGATCCTCGAAGCGCAGGTCGGCCGACAGGCTGCGGCCGATCCGCATCGACTCGCCGGTCATCGCGACGGTGCGCACCGCGCCGCTGTCCGTGAAGATCAGGTAGCGGCCGGGGTCGACGATCGCGTCGCGCGCCGCATCGAGCAGCATCCGGCCGTGAGCTGCCGGAGCCTCGGGCTCTGGGCGTGTGAAACGGCCCTCCCGGCCGGGACCGAAGAGCGACGCGCGCGTGAAGCTCGCGCCGGCACAGCCCGGGCATGCAGGAAGGATGTCAGCGGTGGCCATCGTGACGACATGACCACAGATCTCGCAGCGGAACGAGCCGGTACCGGCGAGCGTTCCCGACATGAGTGACTCCATACCGAACTCCCTTCGCCAGCGTTGCACGGATCCGCTGGCCGTCTCGGCTTGTGCTGAATATAACGATCGCGTCAAGCCGTATCCAGGCATGACGGCCTGCGTCCAAGGTTTCGGGCCTGTACCTATGGTGGGGCTTCGGATAAACGGCTCTTAAGGAATCGTTAAGTAAAGGATCCGCCGTGGGGCCGACGAAACAGGCCCAAATGGCACGCGGACCGGCGATGATCGACGAGCAGGACCTCGAGCGGGCCCTGCTGCGCAAGAGCGTAGACGCCTTGCAAGACGGGCGACAGAGCTGCGCGGACTGCGGGCGCACCCCGCTCATCGGCGAGACGCTCTACCGCTACGCCGACGCTACGACCGTCTGCGAGCTGTGCCGGCCGTTGCGCCCCGAAGAGCCCGAGGCCAGCGCGCGCGTTCGCCACAGCGAGTACGGCCAAGCCGTCCGCATCCATCGCGCGGACGCGGCGTAGGACGCTTGCCCCAGAGACGCGCGGCCTCGCGGGCACGGGTAGATTTGCCGGGCCCATGGAGCCCGTCACGCTGAAGACCAGGATCGCCAAGCCCCGCGAGGAGGTCTTCGAGTACCTGGCCGACGTCGCCAACCACGCCGAGTTCAGCGACCACTGCCTCGTCGACTGGCATCTCACGCGGGAGGACTCCTACGGCGCCGGCGCCGGCGCGCGCTTCCGCGTGAAGTCGCGCTTCGACCGCTTCTCCTACGGCGACATCACGCTCGCGGAGGTGCAGCCGCCGCATCGCATCCTCGGCACGGGCCGCGCGGGGCGCTTCAACCGCGTGCGCACGAAGACGACGTGGACGCTCGAGGAGGACGGTCCGAACGCGACGCAGGTCACGTTCGTCACCGAGTCCACGCCCGCCACGTTCTCCGACAGCAAGATGGAGCAGCTCCTACGGGTGCGCAACTCCACCGCGCGCTGCCACAAGCGCGCGCTGGAGCGGCTGCGCTCGATCCTCGAGTCGGGGGACGATCGTGGCGCGCGCACGACGGTGTCGGGTGGAGCACGCAAGCCTGCCAGCGGCTTCAGGCTGTAGATTTCGCCGGCCGTGAACCGCCTGCGCCGCCCGCTCATCCTGCTCGTCGCGATGCTCGCCTGCGGCGGCCTGAGCGCCTGCGGCAACCACAAGGACGAGAAGGCTCGCGTGGTACGCGCCGAGAACGAGGGCCTGTACCTGACCGTTGGCGAGCTGAAGTATCAGGTTCAGGTCTCGCGCCAGCTCAACCCCAACGACATCCAGGACAAGCCCTACCTCGAGGGCGTGGCGAAGGCCCAGCGCGAGCTCGCCCGCGACGAGGTCTGGTTCGGCGTCTTCTTGCGAGTGCAGAACGAGACCGAAGAGGCGATGCAGCCTTCCGGGGACATCCAGATCGACGATACGCAGAACAAGGTCTTCACGCCGATCGCGCTCGACGACACGAACGTGTTCGCCTATCGCTGGGCGACGCCGATTCCGCCAGGCCACGTGCTGCCCGAGCTGGACACGCCGGCGCACGACACCCCGATCCAGGGTTCGCTCGTGCTCTTCAAGCTCAAGCTCAACTCGCTGGACAACCGCCCGCTCGAGTTGAAGATCGAAGGAACGCGGGCGCCCCAGCAGACGGGCATCATCGACCTCGACGTGTAGCGCCCGCTACCGCGTCGCCTTGAGCGCGACGGAGAGCACCTGCCTGGCCACCGGTGCGGCGGTGTCGCCGCCGACTCCAGCTCCGACGAGCAGCACGCCGACGGCCACGCGCGGCCGGGCGGCCGGCGCGAAGGCAGCGAACCACGCGTCGGTGTCCGTCGGGTCGTCGGGGGCCACCGGCGGGCATTCGGGCCCCTCGGGTGCCGGCAGGCAGGCCGGCGCCTTCGTGGTGGTGCGTAGCTCGGCGGTCCCAGTCTTGCCGGCGACGCGCACGCCGGAGATCGCGGCGGCCTTGCCGGTGCCTTCCTCCACGACCGCCTCCATGTAGCGGCCGACGAGCAGGGCGACGTCGCGGTCGACGGCCTGCGGTCGGCGCGCCAGGTCTGCGCGCTCCACGCGCTGCAGCGTGAGCTTCGCTCGCTTGCCGTGCGAGCCGATCGTCGCGGCAACCCACGCCATCTGCAGCGCCGTCGCCTGCACCAGTCCCTGACCGATCGCCGAGGAGCCGACGGCGAGGTCGTCACCGATCTCGTCGGCCGGGGGAATCGTGCTCGTCGCCGCGCCGGGGATGCCGAGGTCCTGGTTGAAGCCGAACGCCTCGGCCGTCTTGACGAGCCCTCTGGCGCCCAGCTTCGCCCCCAGCGGCGCGAAGACGGAGTTACAGGAATGTGCGAAGGAGTGGCGAAGCGTGCCGCCGCAGGATTCGCCGTTGGCGTTCTCCAGGTCGACGCCCTCGATCGTCGTCTTGGTCTGCACCGGGAAGGTCGACCTGGGCCCCGCGATCTTCGCTTCCAGCACGCCGGTGAGCGTGACCATCTTGAACGTCGAGCCCGGCGGCTGAAGACCGGAGAACGCGATGCCCGACAGCCCGAGGATCTCGCCCGTCCGCGGTCGCATGACGGCGACGCCACCGACGTAGGCGCCCTTCGCCTCGACCGCCGCTTGCTGGATGACGGGGTCGATCGACGTGCGAACGGCGTTCGCCGGCAGCGGCGTGCTGCGCGCGAGCACGCGCGCGCCCGCGCGCAGCTCGCCGCCCGGCCTGCCCGCGAGCCGCTCGTTGAAGACCCGCTCCAGGCCTGAGAGGCCGACCGTCGCATCGTCGGGAAAGCCGAGCTCGCGCAGCCGCGCAACCCGCTCGGGCGGCGGCGCTCCGAGCTCACCGACGACCGCCGACGCGGTCGCCCCCAGCGGCGAGCTGCGCTCTTGGCCCTCCGCGAGCGGCGTCCCGTCGCGGGCGAGGATGTCCGCTCGCCGCGGCAGCTGCATGTCGTGCTGCAGGCGCTCGCCGCGCGCCAACCCGGGGAACACGAGGTTGGACGACCACTTGACGCGCGGGTCGTCTCCGCCGGAGAACGGGAGTCGCAGGATGCCGCGCACGGGACCGAACGCGCGCGTGAAGACCGTCATCGGGATGCTCACGACGCCGTCGCGCTCCTTGCCGACCTTGCCCGCGCGCACCGAGCTGGCCGTCGCGGTGGTCGCGGCCTCGCGGTAGGCGGCGATGAACCTGCCCAGCGGCATGTTGCGCCGCCGCCGCGGTGTCAGCGCGGCGTGCATCTCCCGATAGTCGCCCTGCACCCATGCGGAGACGAACTGCTGCGCGCGAAGCTCCTCCAGCGGACGGCCTGCGGAAAGCAGCAACAAGGCGGCGATGACCACGGCGCCGATGACGAGGGCGATGGCAACCACCGTGCGCGGGGAAGGAAGCGACCGCACTTGTGACGAAGCCGTGAGCATGCGAACAACTATGGCCTGTTCGCGGACGTAACTGCCGCAACATCCGTGTCGTGACGCCCATCGACTACGTCATCATCGCCTTCGCCGCCCTGTTCGGGATCGTCGGCTTCGCGCGTGGATTTCTCATCGGCGTGCTGTCACTTGTTGGATTTGCCGCGGGCGCCTATCTCGGCACCCGCTTCGGGCCGCAACTGCTTGCGGAGGGCAACACCTCACCGTACGCGCCGCTGTTCGGCCTGCTCGGCGCGCTCGTAGGCGGCGTGGTCATCTCGTCGATCTTCGAGGGGATCGCAGGACGGATGCGCGACGGCGTTCCGCCAGGACTGGCGATCATCGACGGCCTGCTGGGCAGCGCGCTTGCGGTCGCGCTGGCGCTCGGGCTGGCCTGGTTGCTGAGCGTCATCCTGCTGCAGACGCCGGGCATTCGCGACCTGCGCCGGCCGATCCAGCAGTCGAAGATCCTCCGCAGGCTCAACGCTGAGCTGCCGTCCGACAAGGTTCTCAAGGCGCTGGCGCGCTTCGATCCGCTGCCGTCCATCAGGGGCCCGGGAGTGCAGGACGTCCAGCCCGCGCCCGGCTCGGTCGCCGCGGATCCGCAGGTGCGGGCCGCTGGCGACTCGGTCGTCCGAATCCTCGGCAACTCCTGCGGCCTCGGCGTCGCCGGCTCGGGCTGGGTGGCCGCCGGCGGCGTCGTCGTCACCAATGCCCACGTGGTCGCCGGCCAGGACGAGACCGTCGTGCAGCTGCGCAGCGGTGGGCCGGCGATGCAGGCGACGGCGATCGCGTTCGATTCGAGCAACGACGTCGCTGTGCTGCGCGTGGCCGGGCTCGACGCTCCGCCGATCGGGCTGGCTGGGAGCGTCACGGTGGGCGAGGCTGGTGGCGCCGAGGGCTATCCGCTCAACGGCCCGTTCACGATCAGCCCCGTCCGGATCGGCCGCACGGCGACGGTGCTCGCGCCCGACGCGTATGGCAGGCGCCTCGTGCGCCGGCGGGTGACGGCCTTTCGCGGGACCGTACAACCCGGAAACTCGGGGGGCCCGATCGTCGACCTGGCGGGGCGCGTCTCCGGAACGGTCTTCTCGAAGACCGTTGACGGCGGCCCTGCCGGCGGCTACGCGGTGAGCAACGACATCGTTCGCGACACGCTGCGCGGCGCTTCCGGCCCGGTCAGCACGGGACCGTGCGCGCGCTGACGTTCTCGGTCGGGCGGCGCGATGGCGCTACCCTGCCGCTCGATGTCCAAGACGCTCGTCATCGCAGAGAAGCCCTCGGTCGGTCGCGACCTCGCGCGCGTGCTGCCCGGCCCGTTCGCCAAGCAGGAGGGCTATCTCGAGGGGCCTGATCACGTTTTGACGTGGGCGGTCGGGCATCTCGTCCAGCTCGCCGAGCCCGACGAATACGACGTCAAGTTCAAGAAGTGGCGCATGGCGGATCTGCCGATCGTGCCGGCCAAGTTCAAGCTCGTCGTGCGCGACGAGCGCTCCAAGAAGCAGATGTCGGTCGTCACCCGGCAGCTCGCGCGCGAAGACGTCGACGGCGTCATCAACGCCTGCGATGCCGGACGCGAGGGCGAGCTGATCTTCGCCTACCTGTTCGAGAAGGCTAATTCGCACAAGCCCGTCAAGCGCCTGTGGCTGTCGTCGATGACGAAGACGGCGATGCAGCGGGCGTTCAAGGAGCTGCGCCCGGCGTCGGAGTTCGCGCAGCTCGAGGCAGCCGCGCGCTCGCGCTCCGAATCGGACTGGATCGTGGGGATGAACGCGACGCGCGCGGCGACGATCCGCCTGCGCTCGTCCTTCGACGGAGCCGTGTCGCTGGGGCGCGTGCAGACGCCGACGCTCGCGATCATCACCCGTCGCGAGGAGGAGATCCGCGCCTTCAAGCCCGAGCCGTACTGGCTCGTCGACGCGCTCTTCGCGGCGCCCGGCGAGCGCCTCTACGAGGGTCGCTACCACGACGGCGCCAAGCCCCGCCTCGCGACGGCCGCCGTCGCAGACGAGATCGTCGCCGCGGTCAAGGATCAGACCGGTGAGATCACGCAGCTGGAGACCAAGCAGCGCAAGGAGCGCCCGCCGCTGCTCTATGACCTCACCTCGCTTCAGCGCGACGCCAACGGCCGCTTCGGCTTCACCGCCAGGCGCACCCTCGCCGCCGCCCAGCGCTGCTATGAGGAGCACAAGGTCCTGACGTATCCGCGCACGAGCGCGCGCTACCTCACCAGCGACATGATCGGCGAGCTCAAGGCGATCGCCGGGCACGTCGGCGGCGCCGGACGCGACTACGAGCATGCGGCGGCGTACGTCCAGGGGCTGGACATGCTGCCGCTCGGGCGCGTCGTCGCAGACGACAAGGTCGGCGATCACCACGCGATCATCCCCACCAACTCGACGCACAAGCTCGACAAGCTCTCCGACGACGATCGCCGCATCTACGACCTCGTCGCGCGGCGCTTTCTGGCCGTCTTTCATCCCGACGCGCTGTTTGAGAACACGAAGGTCGAGACGACGGTGTCGGGACATGTCTTTCGCACGCGCGGGAAGGTCCTGCTGGTGCCAGGATGGCGCGGCGTGTACGGCGAGCTTGCCGAGGGCGGCGACGCGACGAGCGAGGACGACGAGGGGCGCGAGCAGCAGCTGCCAAAGCTCGACCACGGCGAGAGCGTGCAGACGCGCGACGTGACGGCGGCCGCGAAGGAGACCAAGCCGCCCCGGCGCTACTCCGACGCGTCGCTGCTGGGCGCGATGGAGACGGCCGGCAAGCTCGTCGACGACGACGAGGTTCGGGAGGCGATGAAGGACTCGGGGATCGGCACGCCGGCGACGCGGGCGTCGATCATCGAGCGGCTCATCGACGTCGGCTACATCGAGCGCGACGGTCGCTCGCTCGTCGCGACCGAGAAGGGGCTGAACGTCATCCGCCTGCTCGGCGAGCACCCGCTGACGTCCCCGTCGATGACCGGCGACTGGGAGAAGCGGCTGGGCATGATCGAGCGCGGCGAGGAGCCGCGCGACCGCTTCATGTCAGACATCGCGGGCTTCGCCGACGCCACCGTGCACGAGCTCGACGCGAAGCTGAAGGACGTTCGCATTCCCCGCACCAACCTCGGGCCGTGCCCGGTCTGCGGCCACGACATCGTCGAGAACCGCAAGGGCTTCTCGTGCTGGTCGCGCGAGGATCCGGGCTGCGGGTTCGTCATCTGGAAGGCCAAGGCGGGAAAGACGCTGCCGACCGCGGTGGCGAAGGAGCTCATCGTGACGGGACGAACAGAGAAGGCGGTGAGCGGCTTCAAGGGCCGAAGCGGTCGTTCCTTCCGTGCCAAGCTGGCGCTGCAGCAGAGCGAGGAGGGCAAGTGGCGGGTGGAGTTCGACGAACCGTGGGCGCGCGACGGCGCGCGGGCCGATCCGGGCGCGGCGCACGATGAGCAGGAGTCGGCGGCAGGGGCTTCGGCGGCCGAGGCCGCCGCGTAGACGGGAGCGGGCGCCGGCTAGGGGTGGTGTCGCGATGAAGGGGCTGCTCGGGCTGGTCGCCGTCTGTGCTGCGCTCGCCGGCGGCCTGGCATTCGCGGGCGTGTTCGGCGGCCATGCCGCCGACGGCGCACACACGGCTGCCGTCTCGCGCGGGGCCGTGCGAACCGTCGAGCAGCTGCCGCCGCCGCTGCCCGAGCGCGGCCCGTCGCAGACCGAGCTCGGCCCGCTGCCCGAGCCGGCCGGCGCGGCTCATGTCGACCTGTCCCGGCGGGCGCTGCTGTCCTATCTGCGACTGCGTCCCGAGCCGAAGGCGGGGCTGGCGTTCGATCTCGCCGACGGCCGTGTCCTGTGGCGCCACAGGGCCACGCGCACCCGTCCGATCGCGAGCCTGACGAAGCTCATGACGGCGCTGCTGGCGGTCGAGCGCTTCGGCCCGCACGACCGCCTCCGGATTCCGCGTGCCGCGGACTGGGTCGCCGGATCGCGGATGGGCGGCCTGAAGCCCGGGCGCCGGGTCCGCGCGGACGTGCTGCTCAAGGGTCTGCTGATCGCCTCGGGCAACGACGCCGCGACGACGCTTGCGATCGCCGGTGCGGGCTCCGAGCGGGCGTGGGTGCAGCTCATGAACAGGCGCGCGCAGCTGCTGGGCCTCAGCTGCACGCACTTCGTCGACTCCTATGGTCTTGACCCGCGCAACCGCTCCTGCCCGGCCGACCTCGCGGTGCTCGCGATCCGCGCGATGAACGAGCCGCGCATCAGCGCGATCGCGCGCCGAAGCTATGTGCGCGTCTGGACCGGCGCAGGCAAGAAGCTCACGCTGCGCACGACCAACCACCTGCTGCGCGACCACTACCCGGGCGCGATCGGACTGAAGACCGGCTTCACGAACCCCGCAGGCTTCTGCCTGGTGGCGATCGTGCAGCGCGGATCCAAGCGGATCGGCATCGTCGTCCTGGGCTCGAAGGACTCGTTCGGATCCGCGCGCAGCCTAGCGCGCGCGGCGGTGCAGGTGGGGGTGCTGCCGAAGGCGGTGTGACGATCGCGCCGGTGCTGGTGGTCATCTTCCGTGGAGACGGACGGCGCTGCTTGCTCGTCAGACCGATGATTTTCGCTTGATCTTCTCGACCTGGTGGGGGTGGTTCGAGATCGGTCACGCGGACACGCCGTCCTGCGGCTGAACGTCTGGTGGTCCTCCTATGAGCGCGACGTGCGAGTATCGAGGGCAGCCTGGCGGCGGTCGTGGGGCAGCTGTAGCTGGGTGAGCAGGGCACTGATGTCGGCAGCTTGCGCGTCGATTCGCGCGAGATTCTCGCGGCGACGAGCGGTTTGATCGCGCGCCTCGG
>DASVPU010000020.1:0-14875 GCA_036389475.1 Solirubrobacteraceae bacterium | reverse complement strand
AGGGTCCTAGCGTCACGACCGCTCACAACAGCCAGATCGCGGTCGACCCTCATGAGGGCAGCGGGGCAGCGTTCTACAGCCCGCTGGACAAGGGCCTGCATTTCAGTGACTCCGGTCCGTGCCGCCCTGACCGCGGCGAGGACGGGCACGTCATGGTGCACGAGTACGGCCACGCGATCCAGGACAATCAGGTTCCCGGCTGGGGCAAGGTGAGCCCCGTCACCGGCCGCGAGGAGACCGGCGCGATGGGCGAGGGCTATGGCGATGCGATGGCATGCATCTTCTTCTCCGATCACGGCGGCGGCTTCGAGCGCGAGGTCTTCGAGCAGTGGGTGTTCGGCGATCAGGGCGGCCTGCGCCGCGTCGACGGCACCAAGGTTTACCCGGGCGGGTGGACGAACGAGGTTCACAACGACGGCGAGATCTGGTCAGCGGCACTGTGGAACATCTACCGCGCGATCGGCGGCGACTCGGCCAGTCCGGCGGTTCGCTCCGCCGCCCGTCACGCCGTCATCAAGACGGTCACGCTGAGCCACCACCGGATGACCAAGAGCGGCACGATGCCGGATGGCGCCGAGGCGGTCATGAGCGAGAACGCGGCGCTCAACGCCTACCTCGGGCGCCACCTCATGCAGATGCTCGACAGCTTCCACGCCCGCGGCGTGCTCCCCTGCAGCCCGAAGGCGAATCTCACGATCACCGACGGAGCGACGTTCTACAACTCACCTGACCTGTGGGTGCGAAACCATGACGACCCGGTCACGCAGACGGTCCACCAGGGCCCCGAGTTCGGTCAGGACAACTTCTTCTACGCCCGCGTCACGAACAAGGGCACGGTGACAGCACGCGCGTTTGTCGTGACCTTCAACGTCAAGCCGTGGGCCGGGACGGAATTTGTCTATCCGAATGATTTCGTCCCATACGTGAGCGCTGCGTGCGGGTTCAACCTGGCCCCCGGTCAGAGTACGGTTGTGAAGGCAAAGTGGCCGGCCGCGCTCGTGCCGCCGAAGGGTACCCACGCCTGCTGGCTCGCGTCCGTATACACCCCTGTCGACACGACGCCGGGCGGCAAGCACGTGTGGGAGCACGACAACCTCGCCCAGAAGAACATGACGATCCTCAACCTGGCTCCGAACGACTCGTTCGTCGTGCCGGTCCAGTTCGGCAACCTCGCCTCGATCAAGGAGGGCCTGTTTCGCATCGAGGTCAAGCGCCCGCCGAAGTGGCGTGAGATGCCGGTGGCCATCGTGCACAAGGACCCGGAGGTCGTACGCCAGCTCATGAACACCCTCGCCGAGCCGGTCGCGCAGGCCCACACCACAGCGATCAAGACCACGGGGGTGGTCGTGCGATTCCTCGAGCCGGCGATGGTCGAGTTCGCGCACGGCGGCTCGGAGGCCGCGCCGATACGTATGAAGCTCGCCCGCGACTCGAGCCTCGACCTCGGTGACGAGCCCGTGCCGACCACGAATGGGGCGCCGAGCGATGAGGCCGATCTCGTCACGGACGCCACGGGGGTCACTGCGCTGGCCTTGCGACCAGGGGCGACGGCTGGCTTCCCGATCCGGATTCCGGAGCGCACCGCCGTGCAGGCCGGAGTCAAGATCAGCGTGCCGGACGTTGCGCAGCCGGGCGACGTCATGTCGCTGGATGTCATCCAGCGCGACCGCTCCGGACAGGTTGTCGGCGGCGTCGTCATCGAGATCCGCGTCGCCGCCGGGAAGTAGTAGGGATCGATGTGGGGCTCCGGCGGCGTGCGAGCGTTGTCGGGGCCCTCGCTTCCAGGGGTCGCGAGTACGAGGCGAAAGATCTCGGCGCGCGCTTCAGCGGTCAGAGTCGCGGACGACTCACCGCGGCGCCGGCAGTCGGCCGTTCAGCGGGCGAACGCCCGCCGCACGGCTGCAAGCGCGGGCTTGGCCTTGTTCTCGTAGTCGAACAGCCCCTTCTCGTTGAGACCCGGCGTCAGCGTCAACCCGGGCCTCCTCTCCAGCACCGATCCACCGCGGAAGTCCGGCCGCAGCGCGTAATCGCGCAGGCACCAGACGATCGTGCCGCTGAGGTTCGGGTGGTCGCGCAGTGCGCCCAGCCGCCGGGACAGCAGCTGGGCCTGAAAGAGCAGGCCACCGAACGCGTCGCCGCCGATCCGCTCGCTGCCCGCGGCGCCAAGCTCGGTGACGACGAGCGGCTTGTCCGGGAAGAGGGCGCGCAGACGCGTCAGGCGCTCGGACGTCAGCGCATCCTGCTCGGCCGGCCCGCGGTCCAGCGCGTCATACCAGCCCACGTAGTCGGTGATGCCGATCGCGTCGAGCTGGGAGAAGAGCTGCCCGTTCTCATTTGGAAGATGCGATCCCCAGACGTCGGCCGCGACCGGGCGCGTCGGGTCGAACGTGTGCAGACGCCGGGCGGTCTGCGTGACGTAGCGCTTCTGCCCCGGTTGACCCGTGCCCGATGCCTCGTTCGTGAGCGACCAGGCGACGATCGCGGCATGGGGCTGCTGCGCCTCGGCGGTGCGCAACGCGCGGTCACGCGCCACGGCGACCTGCTTGGGCGTGACCGCGCGCCAGCCTCCGGCGGGCTCCCACGGGCCGATGACCTGCCAAACGAGGATCCCCGCCGCGTCGAGACGATTGAGCATGCCCTGCGACAGCGGCATCTGCGAGCGCGTCGCGTTGGCACCCACGGCGCGCAGCTGCGTCACGATCCGCTCCTCGTCGGCGTCGGTCAACGCGTCCCCGTGGCCGCGGGCGTCGGCAGGCATCGCGGCGCCACGCAGGACGAGCCGGTCGCCGTTGAGCTTGAGGGCGCCCGCTCCCCAGGTCAGCTGGCGCAGCCCGACCGCGCGCCGGAGCGTCGCCTCGCCGGGGACGTCGATGCGCAGGTTGTAGCGGGCCGGGCTCTTGGGCGACCACAGCGCCGCGCGGTCGATCGACGCCGACGCCCGGGCAATCTTCGACGTGCGCGAGCCCACGTTGAATGCACCGAAGTCCAGCGGATATGCATGGCCGTCGCGGCTCAGCGCGCCGCGCAGGTGAAGCGAGCGCGCGGAGCTGCGGTTGCGCACGCGCACCGACACGTCCGCCCGTGCTCGTCCGCCTGTGAGCATCCGGGTTCGGACCGTCAGCGCGCCGAGATCGGTGGCGCCCAAACGCGACAGCGTCACCGGGCGATTCAGGCCACCGTAGTTGAACCAGGCGCGCCCCCATCCCTCGGCGGTCTGGCGCTTGGGGTCGCGCCAGTCGACCCGCACGACGATCGTGTGATTGCCCTCGCTCAGCAGCGCCCGCGCGGTGAACGGCTCGTACGCGCCGACGTGCTTGCGCACGGGGCGGCCGTCGATGTACACGCCCGCGCGGTAATGGGCGGACTCGAAATGCACGGCGTAGCGACCGTCCACGGGCGCCTCGATCTGCCTGGAGAACCAGCCCACGCTGCCGGCGTGCGCCCGCTCGCCTGCCGGCCCGCTGAACGCGCCCGCATTGGGCGAGTAGGGGACGCGGACGATGTCGCCGCCAAAGTCGCCGCGCGCCCAGCCCTCGCGAACTCCCCGGCTGCCAGGGTCGGCGCGATAGCGCCAGCGACGGAGCGTCACGACTGTGCTGCCGCTCGGGCCGCCGGCCATCTGCAGGAGCGCACGCGCGGCAGGGCTCTGCGCCGGCCGGCTGCCATCCGTTGGCTGCCCGCCAGGACCCTCACCGGGCAGCGCGACCGCGATCGCGCTCGCACAGGCGAGCGCAAGCAGCAATAGAGCGAGTAACAGGCGGGGGGACATCCCTGATTGAACTCAGCCGCGGCCGCGTGGTTGCGGGCGTTCAGGCGCCCTCTTTGCACCGATAGGATCGGCTGGCTCGTTCGCCACTGTGAGCCCACGCGTCCTGATTCTGTCCTGGGAGTACCCGCCGATCGTCGCGGGCGGCCTCGCACGTCATGTCCGCAAGCTAGCGGAGGCGCTGGTCGCTCAGGGCGTGGAGGTCCACGTGCTGACGCGCGGCGGTCGCGAGCACGCCGCGGAGGAACAGCGCGCCGGCGTGCACATCCACCGCGTCGCCGAGAAGACGATGCCGCTCGACCTCGACGAGTTCGTCGCCTGGGTCGAGGGGATGAACTCGCACATGCACGCGGCCGGCCGGCAGCTCGGCAAGCGCATGCGCTTCGACCTCGTCCACGGCCATGACTGGCTCGTCTCCGGAGCGGCGGCGGGACTCTCCCAACGCCTGCGCTGCCCCTACCTCACGACGATCCATGCGACCGAGTACGGCCGCCACCAGGGATGGGTCGAGCAGCACCCGCAGGCGTACATCCACGGGATCGAGACATGGATGGCGCGACGCGCCGAGCGCGTCATCACGTGCTCGCACTACATGCGCGGACACGTCGCCGACGTCTATGCCATCGACGAGGAGCGCGTGACGGTGATCCCCAACGGGATCGACCCGGCCGACCTGCAGCCCGTCGGCGACCTCGACGAGCTGCGCGCACGCTTCGCCGCACCCGACGAGCGGCTGGTGCTGCTCGTCGGGCGGCTTGTCTACGAGAAGGGCTTTCAGCTCGCGCTGGAGGCGATGCCGCGCGTGCTTCGCAAGGTCGGAGCCGTGCGCTTCCTCGTCGCCGGCTCGGGAACGCACGAGGCCGAGCTGCGCAAGCAGGCCCGCCGACTGGGGCTCATGCGACATGGCACGTTCATGGGCTGGATCGGCGACGACGTCCTGCATTCGCTCTACCGGATCGCCGATCTCTGCGTCGTGCCGAGCATCTACGAGCCGTTCGGGCTCGTGGCGCTGGAGGCGATGGCGAGCGGCTGTCCATGCATCGTGGCCGACACCGGCGGGCTGCGCGAGGTGGTCCCCAGCGCCGACGTCGGCCTGCGGTTTCGCTCCCGCGATCCGCGCGCCCTGGCGGTGATGGTCGAGCGCGTGCTCTGCGACGACACGCTGCGCGACCGGCTCGTCGCCGAGGCATCGGCGCACGTGCTGCGCTTTGACTGGACCGACGTGGCGGAGCGCACCGCGCAGGTCTACGCGGAGCTCGCGCAGACCTGGGGCGGGGCGGGCGCGCGGGCGGCGCGGCCGGCCTGACCGGCATGCTGGAGATCAGCACCGCCCACGGGCCGGCGCGAGCGCACCTGCACGAGACGTCAGATCCGGTCGGCGCGATTGCCCTGGGACACGGCGCGGGCGGCGGCATCAAGGCGCCGGACCTTCAGGCCGTCACCAAGGCTGCGCTGGGCATCGGGGTCAGCGTCGCCCTCGTCGAACAGCCCTATCGGGTCGCCGGACGACGCTCCCCGGCTCCCGCGCATCAACTCGACGCCGCGTGGCGAACCATCGTCGAGCACCTCCTCGACGGCCCGTTTCAGGGACTGGCGCTGATCGGCGGCGGCCGCTCGTCGGGGGCGCGCGTGGCCTGCCGGACGGCGGCCGACAGCGGCGTCTGCGGCGTCTTGTGCCTCGCGTTCCCGCTCATCCCGCCCCAGCGCGCACAGGCGTCGGCGCCGAAGACCCGCCAACCGGAGCTCGATGCCGTTGCGGTTCCCGTGCTCGTCATACAGGGCGATCGCGATCCATTCGGCCAGCCGCCGCCGAGCGACAGCCGTCGCGTCGTCGCAGTGCGCGGCAACCACGGCCTGAAGAGCGATCTCGACCTGGTCGCCCGTGCGGCCGCCGACTGGCTTACGAGCGTCCTTGGATGACGGACGCGCAGGTCCAGGGCGGGCGTCGCCGCCTCACGGGTCTCGGTCGTGCGCGGCGAGCGCTCACGCCAGAAGCTCGTGCGGGTGCAGGGCGTCGAGCAGGCCGCACTCGAGGCGGCGCTGGTGGACGCCTAACCGTCGCCGGGGTTGCGCCGCTGCGCGGCGCGGCCCCAGCGACCGGCGTACTTCTCGTTGTCGCGCTTCTCGCCGCGGGCGGAGACGATGGCGACGACGATCAGGCCGGTTGCCAGCGCCGGCATGAGGATGAGGAAGGTGAAGCCGACGCCGATGCTGTCGGTCCACGCCTTGCTGGCTGCGAGCAGCTCCAAGAGGAACACGGGGGCGGGAGCATAGCGGCGCCATCAGCCCGGGAGCCGCAGAGTCGACGGGTCGTCTTGAGGAGGCAGCAGCGCCTCGCCGTCAAGCTCGGCCTCGTATCTCCCGGGGGTCCGCGCCGATCCGCCGGCCGCACGAACCGGTGGCGCGCCGCCACGCGGGACGCGATCATCACAGCCATCGAGTACGAGCTGCACATCTACCGCGATCACCGGCGCGGTTGAGCGACGATGGCCGCCGGCCGCGACGTCCACAGCCCGGTCGCCGACGCGCTGAGCGACGCTGTGCTCGCGATCACCGCCGAGCATGCCGTCGAGCCGGTGCTGCAGAAGCTCGTCGACGCGGCGCGCGAGCTCGCCGGCGCGCGCTATGCAGCGATCGGCGTGCCAGACGGGGACGGTGGCTTTGCGCGCTTCATCACATCTGGCATGAGCGACGAGCTGATCGCAAGCCTCGGCGAGCTGCCGCGCCAGCACGGCTTGCTCGGCGCGATGCTGGAGTCCGAGCAGCCCTACCGCACCACCGACATCCAGCGCGATCCGCGCTTTCGCGGCTGGTGGCCCTTTGAGCATCCCTCGATGCGCTCGTTCCTCGGCATGCCGATCATGTCGGGTCGCGGCGCCGTCGTCGGCGCGTTCTATCTCACCGACAAGGAGGGGGCGAAGGCGTTCTCCGACGAGGACCAAGCGCTGATCGAGACGTTCGCCGCGCACGCTGCGCTCGCGCTCGAGAACGCCCGCCTGCACGAGCGCAGCCGGGAGCTGAGCATCGTCGAGGAGCGCAACCGCCTGGCGCGCGAGCTCCACGACGCGGTCGCGCAGAAGCTGTTCGGGGTCGTGCTCGCCGCGGAGTCGGGCGCGGCGCTGCTCGATCGCGACGTCGAGCAGGCGGGCGCGCAGCTGCAGCTCGTGCGCGAGCTCGCGCGCGAGGCGATGGAGGAGCTGCGCTCGGTGATCGTGCACCTGCGTCCGGCGGCGCTCGAGGCTCAGGGCCTCACGGTCGCGCTGGGCAAGCACGTCGACGTCCTGCGCCGCACGCACGGACGCGAGATCGGCCTCGACGTCAGCGGCGATGCGTCCGTCGCGGCGCGCATCGAGGGCGACGTCTTCCGGATCGCCCAGGAGGCGCTGCACAACGCGCTGCGCCACGCCGCCGCGGATCACATCGACGTGCGCCTGCGCTGCGACGGCAGCGGCCTGCAGCTCACCGTCACCGACGACGGCACCGGCTTCGACCCGACGAAGGTGCGCTCCACGCGCCTCGGTCTGACGACGATGGCCGAGCGCGCCCGGGCCGCCGGCGGGACGCTGGCAATCGAATCGCGCCCCGGCGCGGGCACGACGGTGCGCCTGGAGGTGCCGGCGTGATCCGCGTCCTGATCGCAGACGATCACGCTGTCGTGCGCCAAGGACTGCGCACGTTCCTCGAACTGCAAGACGACATCGAGGTCGTCGGCGAGGCGGCTGACGGCGAGGAGGCGCTGGCGGCCGTTGCTGCCCTCGAGCCGGACGTCGTGCTCATGGACCTCGTCATGCCGCGGCTGGACGGGGTTGCGGCGATCGAGCGGCTTCGCACGCTTGCGCCGGGCGCCCGCGCAATCGTCCTGACGAGCTTCCTCGACGAGGACAAGGTTCTGCCGGCGGTGCGCGCCGGCGCCGCCGGCTACCTGCTCAAGGACGTCGACCCCGCGGAGCTCGTGCGCGCGATCCGGATGGTCGACGGCGGCGAAGCGCTGCTGCACCCGGCGGTCGCCGCGCGCGTGTTGCGCGAGATCGCCGGCGAAGAGGGCGCCCGGATCGAGCGTCACGAGCTGTTGACCGCGCGGGAGCGCGAAGTCCTCGCGCTGGTCGCCCGCGGCCGCGCGAACAAGGCGATCGCATTCGAGCTCGGGGTGGCGGAGAAGACCGTCAAGACCCACGTCGGCAACATCCTCGGCAAGCTTGGCCTGTCGGACCGCACGCAGGCGGCGCTGTACGCGGTGCGCGAGGGGCTGGTCGGCGATGAAGCCGGCTGAGCCGCCGCCTGACGGCTCGCCGCTGACGCGCTCGGTGACCGCGTGCCTGGCCTCGATCCTCGAGTCTTCCGAGGTCCCGTGCCCAGTCGCCGATCACCCAGAGCCGTGGACGGTGTGGCGCCACTGGCTTGCCGGCCGCGGCGCCGGGCTCGTGCCCGTGGACGACCCCGCAGCGTTCCTCTGGCCCGGGCCGTGGATCGCGGTGCTGCGCGGCGGCGTCGCCGCGGTCGCCTTCGGAATCCCGCCCGGGCTGATCTTCAACCCGCTTGGCGGTCAGCAGACCTTCGAGGACGTCCGCTGCGGCTACGTCGTGGCGCCGCTCGATCTTGCGCTCTGGCAGCAGCTCCCGCTTGTGGCCCCGCGTTCTTCGGGTCTCGTAGAGGCGATCGCGCTCGCGCGCGACGCCGAGGCCGCGGTGCGCCTCGTCCAGGAAGCGACGGCGCGCGCCGGCGCCGGCCTTCACGGCGATCGCTACGGCGCCGGCCGCGGGACGTTCTCCAACCCCAACGCTGGCGGCATCGACCTGACGCTCATCGAGGCCGAGAGCATGGACGCGCTGGCGCTCGATTCAGGGCAGCTGCGCTACGAGGACGCGCGCCGCAACATCGTCACGCGCGGCATCGATCTCAACGCGCTCGTCGGCGAGCGCTTCGCCGTCGGTGAAGTCCAGTGCCTCGGACAGCGCCTGTGCGAGCCATGCGCGCACCTGCAGCGGCTGACGCAGCCTGGCACGCTGCGCGGCCTCGTCCATCGTGGCGGCCTGCGCGCCGACATTCTCGCCGGCGGAGTCATCCGCGTCGGCGACGAGATCCGTCGAATCGAGTCGTAGGACCCTTGGCGGATGGCGAGCGGTTGGTGGCTCGGTCGGAGGCGGACCGCGCGATCTTGCACATGCGGGACGCGTTCGCCAGCCTTCCGTTGCCGCGGCGAGTCCGCGCCGGCACGTTCGGCTGGGTTTGGCTGGACCACGCGACTCGTGCCCGGTTCCACGGGCCCGGCGTTGGCTCGCGAGCTCTTTCTGCTGAGCTACGAGCGTGCGTCCTGCTGCGCCGGGGAGCTCGCGAACGGCGCCGCTGCTCCAGGTCCGCCCTTCTTCATCGCCGCAGTTCGGCGACCGTCCGCGCCGGCGCGAACACGCCCACGGCAACCGGGTCCTAGGACCAATTCCCGATAGCCGCGCGACACACCCCGCAGGTAGCTTCAAACCCATGCCAACCGCACTCATCACCGGCGCCTCGCGCGGCCTCGGACTCGCTCTTGCTCGCGCGCTGGCACAGCGCGGCTGGCGCCTCGTCGTCGACGCCCGCACCGAGGCCGAGCTCGAAGCCGCACGAGCCGAGCTCGCCGCCATCGTCGAGGTCGTCGCGGTGTCCGGTGACGTCGCCGACTCGTGGCATCGCGACCTGCTCGTCGAGGCCGCGGGCGAGCGGATCGACCTGCTCGTCAACAACGCGAGCACGATCGGGGCCTCGCCGCTCCCCCCGCTCGCCGAGTATCCGATCGCCGTGCTCGAGCAGGTCCTGCGTGTCAACACGATCGCGCCGCTTGCGCTCATCCAGCTGGCGCTCCCGCACCTCTCCGCGGGAGCGCGGATCGTGAACATCACCTCCGACGCCGCCGTCGAAGCCTACGAGGGCTGGGGAGGCTACGGCGCATCCAAGGCAGCGCTCGAACATCTCAGCGCCGTGCTCGCCGCCGAGCGTCCCGACCTCAAGGTCTACGCCGTCGATCCCGGTGACATGAACACGCGCATGAATCAGGAGGCGAATCCCGGCGAGGACATCTCGGACCTTCCGCCGCCCGAGCAGAGCGTGCCGGGGCTGCTCGTGCTCGTCGAGGGCGATCTGCGCAGCGGGCGTTACCGCGCGTCGGAGCTCGCGCCGGCGGTCAACGCGTGACGACGCCCGCAGCCGCGCTGCCCGCGCGCCGGGAGGCGCACGAGCCTCCCGAGGCTCGCGGCTTGGCGCGCGACGAGGTGCGGATGCTCGTGGCGACGCGCGACGGGCTGTCACACGCGCGGGCGCGCGATCTGCCCGCGCAGTTGCGGGCCGGCGACGTGCTCGTCGTGAACACCTCGGCGACGCTGCCGGCCGCCCTGCCGGCGCGGCGGGCGGACGGCACGCGACTGCGGCTGCACCTCTCGACGCCGGACGCCGGCGGCGACCGGCTCACCGACCTGCACCGCGACGGGCGAGGCACGCGCGAGCGCTGGGTCATCGAGCTGCGCGACAGGGGCGAGCGCTTCACCGGCGGACGCGCCCACGAGCGGCTCGAGCTGCCGCAAGGCGCTCATGCGACGCTGCTCGCCCCCTATCTCGCGGGCGCCCGGCTGTGGCTCGCGGAACTCGACACGGGCTCGGCGGCGCTCCAGGACTACCTGCACGAGTACGGCGCTCCGATCCGCTATGGCTACGTCGCGCGCGACTGGCCGCTGTCGGACTATCAGACGGTCTTCGCCCGCGAGCCCGGAAGCGCCGAGATGCCGAGCGCCGGCCGGCCGTTCACGACGAGGCTCGTCACCGACCTCGTCGCACGCGGGATCGTGATGGCGCCGATCACCCTCCACACCGGCGTCTCCTCACAGGAGGCGGGCGAACCGCCCTACCCCGAGCGCTTTCGCGTCCCCGCGGCGACCGCACGACTCGTCAACGCCGCGCGCGCCGGCGGCGGGCGCATCGTTGCGGTCGGCACGAGCGTCGTGCGCGCACTCGAGACCGCGGCGCTGGCGGACGGGCGGCTCGAGCCGGCAGAGGGCTGGACGCGCCTCGTCGTCACGCCCGCCGAAGGCGTGCGCGCCGTCGACGGCCTGCTCACCGGCTGGCACGAGCCGGAGGCCTCGCACCTGCTCATGCTCCAAGCCGTGGGCGGGCGCCCGCTCGTGGAGAGCTCCTACCGTGCCGCACTGCGCTGCGGCTATCGCTGGCACGAGTTCGGCGACGTGCATCTCATCCTCCCGGCAAGCTGAGCGCGCCGTCGTGCTCAGGGAGCTCGGCCCGGCCGAGCTGCTTGTCGCCGCCGACATGCCCGACCACATGCGGCGATGGCGCCCGCCCTGACGGTCGTCCGGTAGCTGCTGACGCTCGTCGGCGCGAACTCGTAGCCTTGCGCGCATGCGGCTGACGACCTTCCTCCCACCCGACTCGACCACGCCCCGCGCCGGGCAGATCCGCGGCGACGAGGTCGTCTCCTTCGTCATGAAGCGCGAGACCGTGCTCGAGCGGCTGCGCACCGGCGATCACGATCCGGCGCTCGGCGACGCCTACCCGCTCTCCGAGGTCACCCTGCTCGCGCCCGTGCCGCGGCCGCGGGCGATCTTCGGCATCGGGCTGAACTACGCCGCGCACGCCGAGGAGCAGGGCCAGGAGAAGCCGGAGTTCCCGATCGTCTTCATGAAGCTGCCGACATCGAGCGCACCGCCGAACGGCTCGGTCACCTGCCCGGAGGTCGTGCGCCGCCTGGACTACGAGGGCGAGCTCGCCGTCGTCATGGGCACCGGGGGGACGATCGCCGGCTACGCCGTCGCAGACGACGTCAGCGCCCGCGACCTGCAGCGCCGCGAGCCGCAGTGGACGCGCGCCAAGGGCGCCGACGGCTTCTGCCCGTGGGGCCCGTGGATCACGAGCGCCGATGCCGTTCCGGACCCGCGCAGCCTGCGCCTCACGACCCACGTCAACGGCGAGCTGCGCCAGGACGCCTCGACGAGCGACCTCATCTTCGGCCCGCAGGAGCTCGTCGACTTCATCTCGCAGACCTGCACGCTCGAGCCCGGCGACCTGATCTTGACCGGCACGCCGAGCGGCGTCGGCATGTCGATGCAGCCGCGCCGGTTCCTGAACTCCGGCGATGTGATCCGCATCGAGATCGAGTCGCTGGGTGTCATCGAGCATGCCGTCGCCTGAGCCCGGGTCGCGGGCTCAGCTGCTCGAGCGGCTCGGCGAGCTGTCGGATCTCGATCATGCGGGGTCGGTCCTCTCGTGGGATCAACAGGTCATGATGCCGCCAGGCGGTGCGCCGGCACGCGGCGAGGCGCTGGGGACGATCAGTCGCCTCTCCCATGACCGGCTGGTGGCGCCCGAGCTCGGCGCGCTGCTCGAAGCGGCTACGAGCCCAGACGACGCGCTGCTCGTCCGCGCGGTGCGCCGCGACCACGAGCGTGCGCGGCGGGTGCCGAGCGAGCTGACCGCGCAGATGGCGCGTGCTTCCGCGGCCGGCTACGCGGCGTGGCTCGCCGCGCGCGATCGCAACTCGTTCGCTGTCTTCGCTCCGGCTCTGCGGACGAACATCGACCTCGCGCGGCGCTACGCAGCCTGCTTCCCTGAGTCAGAGCATCCCTACGACCCGCTGCTGGATCGCTACGAGCCCGGCGCGACGGCAGCCGAGGTGACGGCGCTGTTCGCCGATCTGCGCGACAGCCTCGTGCCGCTGCTCAGCGAGATCTCGATGCAGCCCGAGCCGGCTGCGCTGCCGGCCGACTTCCCGATCGCAGCGCAGCGCGAGATCGGGCTGGAGATCGTCGCGGCGATGGGCTTTGACCGCGGGAAATGGCGCGTTGACGAGGCCGTGCACCCGTTCGCCTCCTCGCCGGCGCAAATGGACGTGCGGATCACGTCGCGCTTTGACGACCACAGCCTGACCGGGCTCTTCGCGCTCATGCACGAGGCCGGCCACGGCTTGTACGAGCACGGCGTCGACCCGGCGCTCGCCCGCACGACGCTCGACAGCGGCGTCTCGCTGGGCGTGCACGAATCGCAGAGCCGGCTGTGGGAGAACCTCGTCGGCCGCAGCGCGCCATTCTGGACGCACTGGCTGCCGCGGATGCGCGAGCGCTTCCCGCTCACGCTGCGCGACGTAGACCTGGACACCTTCCTGCGCGCGATCAACGTCGTGCGCCCGACCCTCATCCGCGTCGAGGCCGACGAGGTGACCTACTCCCTGCACGTCATCCTGCGCTTCGAGCTCGAGCTCGCGCTGATCGACGGCACGCTCGATCCCGACGACCTGCCCGAGGCATGGGCGGAGAAGATGAAGCAGTTCCTCGAAGTCGACGTGCACGACGACGTTCACGGCGTGCTGCAGGACATCCACTGGTCGCAGGGGATCATCGGCTACTTTCCGACCTACGCGATCGGCAACGTGCTGGCGGCGCAGCTCTGGCGCGCGGCGCGCGCCGACCTGCCGGCGCTGGACGATGACCTGCGACGCGGCGACTACCGGGCCCTGCGCGCGTGGCTCGTAGAGAAGATCCACCGCCATGGGCGGACGCTCACGCCGCCGGAGCTCGTCGAACAGGCCGTCGGCGGGCCGCTGGACCCGCGGCCGATGCTCGAGCACCTACAGGCGAAGTACCGCGGGCTGTACGGGCTCGGCTGACCGCCAGCCGCACAGCGTCTTGAGCTAATGCTGCTCGAGCACGCGGTCGATCAGCCCGTACTCCACGGCCTCGTCGGGCTGGAAGAAGCGGTCGCGCTCCATGTCGTTGCGGACCTGGGCCTCGGTCTGACCCGTGTGCAGAGCGTAGATCTCGTCCATGCGCTGGCGCGTCTTGAGGATCTCGCGGGCGTGGATCTCGATGTCCGTCGACTGCCCCTCGAAGCCGGCCGACGGCTGATGGATGAGGACTCGGCTGTTGGGCAGCGAGAAGCGCTTGCCCTTCGTCCCGGCGGTGAGCAGCAGCGAGCCCATCGACATCGCGACGCCCATGCACATCGTCTGGATGTCGGGCTTGACGAAGTGCATCGTGTCGTAGATCGCCAGCCCGGCGTAGATCGAGCCGCCGGGCGAGTTGATGTACAACGAGATGTCCTTGTCGGGATCTTCGGACTCCAGGTGCAGGAGCTGAGCCACGATCAGGTTGGCGACCTGGTCGTTGATCGGGGTCCCGAGGAAGATGATGCGCTCGTTGAGCAGGCGGGAGTAGATGTCGTACTCGCGTTCGCCGCGCGAGCTGCGCTGGATCACTGAGGGGACGAGAGGCATCCGGGCATCCTGCCACACTGCCTGCTTGGTCCTACGCCCGGACGCGCGCCAGGGCTGGGGGTAGCCTGGTGGAGGTGGCCCACGCCCTCAGCATCCGCGGCCTGACCAAGCGCTACGACGACGGCTTCCTCGCCGTCGAGAACTTCGACCTGGACATCGAGGACGGCAGCTTCTTCGGCTTGCTCGGTCCCAACGGCGCGGGCAAGACGACGATCATCAGTGCGATCTGCAACCTCATCCGGGTGACAGCCGGCGAGATCGACGTCTTCGGCGAGCCGCACGACGCGCTGGGTGCGCGGCGGATGATCGGCCTCGCCGAGCAGGACGTGCACCTCGACCGCTTCCTCGACGCCGAGGAGACGCTGCTCTACCACGGCGGCTACTTCGGGATGCGAAAGGCTCAAGCACGCCGCCGCGCCGGCGAGATGATGGACGTCTTCGACCTGCGCGCGAAGGCGGGCACGCGGGCGCCCAAGCTGTCGGGCGGCATGCGCCGCCGGCTGCTGCTGGCGCGCGCGCTCATGCACGAGCCGAGCCTGGTCATCCTCGACGAGCCCACCGCGGGCGTGGACTTCGAGCTGCGCATGGAGCTGTGGCGCTACATCCGCCGCCTCCACGGGGCGGGCACGACCATCCTGTTGACCACCCACTACCTCGAGGAGGCCGAGGAGCTGTGCGAGGAGATCGCGCTGATCCGGGGGGGCCGGCTGATCGCGCGCGACTCGGCTCCGGGCCTGCGCGCCGCCTACGAGGCGGACTCCCTCGCCGACGTCTACGTCAAGGCGATGGGCGCGTGACCGCGCTGGCCGAGCGGCACCGTGGGCTGGTCGCGCTGTCGGCGCGCGAGGTGCTGCGCGTCGCCA
>DASVPU010000019.1:0-18281 GCA_036389475.1 Solirubrobacteraceae bacterium | reverse complement strand
GGGGGTACAGATGAAGCCTGCCGCTACGGTGGCCCGATCCCATGACCTGGTTGCAGCGCGAGATCACCCTCAAGCCGCGCCCTCGCGGCGTGCACCTCGTGACGTCGGAGATCGTCGGCGCCGTGCCGGAGCTGCGCCAGCTCCGGGTCGGCCTTGCGCACCTCTTCATCCGCCACACGTCCGCGTCGCTGACGCTCAACGAGAACGCGTCGCCCGACGTGCGCCGCGACTTCGAGAGCTGGTTCGACGTCGCCGTGCCCGAGGACTTCGCGTGGACGCACACGCTCGAAGGGCGCGACGACATGCCGGCCCACATCAAGGCCTCGCTGATGGGGCCGGCGCTGAGCCTGCCGGTCGCCGGCGGCCGGCTCGCATTGGGAACCTGGCAGGGCGTCTATCTCTGTGAGCATCGCGACCGCGGCGGAGCGCGCTCCCTGCTGGTGACGCTGCACGGCGAAAGCGAGGACTGAGCCTGAACGCTCAGCGCCGGCCGGCCGCCCCGTAGCGCGCGGCGCGGAACTCGCGGATGTCCTCCGGAACCCTGCGTTCGTGACCGCTGGACGCGGACGCAAGCAACTCGGGGTGAACGAGCGTTTCGACGGCCTCCCCGTCTTGAGCCACCACTCGGTAGGCACTCGCATGCGCGCGCGAGCTGACGATGCGCACGAGCTCACGGCCGTGGTACAGCAACCCGACGCCGTCGTCTGCGCCGTAGCCCGGCCGTATCGCCCCACTCGCGATCGCGTCGAGATAGACGGGGCGGCGCGTCAGATCGCCGTCGTAGTGGACGCTCAGGCTGCCGGGCAGGAAGCCAAGTCCCCGCGCCGGGGCGGGCCTGCCCGTGGAGCGCGTGATGCCGTGCTCGAACCAGCACATCGCACCGGCGCTCAGGCCGGCGAGCACGACACCTGACTCCCACGCCTCGCGCAGGATCTTGTCCAGGTCGTGCTCGCGCCAGATCGCCAGCAGGTTGCGCATCGAGCCGCCACCGACGTAGAGGATGTTCTGCGCGAGGATCAGCGCGCGCAGATCCGCGGGCTCCTGCTCGAGGCGAAACAGCGACAGGTGACGCGGCCGGCAGGCGCGATCGCCGAACGTCGTGTGGAACGCGGCGATCTGCGCGTTCGGATCGCCGCTGGCGGTTGGAAGAAAGAGGATCCGCGGCTCGAGGCAGCGGGCAAGCGAGAGGATGAAGTCGTCGAGGGCGGGATTGTGCGGCTCAGCCGTGAAGCCTCCGCCGCCCATGGCGAGGATCGTGCCGCCCACTACGCCACTAGTGGTCCGTCCTGCAAGTCCGCACCACTAGGCCGCCGTCAGCGTTCGTGACCTGCCCAGCCAGTGAACCGGCTGCGCCATCTCCGTGACCTCGCCGCCGGCAGCCGCGACCCAGTAGGCGGTCGCCGCCGGCCGCGACGAGACGACGCCCACCAGGGAGTCGCCCTGGAAGTGCAACGCGGCTCCGTCGCCGGCCGCGTAACCGGATGGCATGCCCTCGCGCAGGAAGCGGTGGTAGCCGTCGCGTCGCGCGGGTTCTCCGTCGTAGTGCACGCAGTTGGAGTATGGCAGCAGGCCCAGGCCGCCCACGCGCTGCGGCGGACCGTGAAAAGCCGTGACGGCCTCGCTGAACCAGCACAGCGATCCCGCGCTAGCCCGCACAGCACCACGCCGCGCAACCAGCACTCGCGGAGCACCTCGTCCAGCCCGTGCGCACGCCACACGCCCATGAGCGAAACGACGCTCCCGCCCCCGACGTAGATGAGATCCTGGGCGAGCAGGTGCTCGGCGACGTCGCAGCCGAGGCCGGCGCCCATGTCGCGGCGAAACAGCGACACGTGCGACGGATCGCAGCGCGCCGGTGAGAAGGCGCGGTAGAACCGGACGACGTAGTGGTCGGCGTCGCCAGAGGCCGAAGGCAGGAAGCAGACCTTCGGACGCTCGACACCCGTGAGCGCGAGGACGAAGTCGTCGAGGAGCACGTTGCCCGCCTCCATCGAGAAGCCACCCCCACCGAACGCGACGATCTGGGGTGGGCGCCGGTTCATGCACCCGAGGATGCATTCCGCGCAGCGCCTTGTCGAGCAATTTCCGCGATTTGCGCGCTTGGTCCAGGTCGACAGGCCCGACGGTCCAGCAGGTCTTAGCCTCAAACCACCGGATCCCGGTAAATCGAACCCTACGCGATGAACAGCGTCAGATCCGGCTCGCGCTCGCCGCGCAGGATGCCGAGGTCGACCTCGACGCACATCAGGCCGCGCGACTGCGCCAGCACGCGTGCCTGGGGCTTGATCGACTGCGCCGCGAGCACGCCGCGGCAGCTCGCCAGCGCCGGATCCAGGCGGATGCGCTCCAGGTAGCGGCAGAGCTGCTCGACGGCGTCGATCGTCGCGACGCGCTTGATCTCGACGGCGATCCACTCGTCCTCGCAGTCACGGCACATGAGGTCGACGGGGCCGATGTCGGTCGGCCACTCGCGCCGCACCAGCCGAAAGCCCTCGCCGCAGTACGCCGGTGCGGCCGCCAACGCCTCCTGCAGGTCGCGCTCGACCCCGTCCTTCTCCAGCGCGGCCGACTGGGCGGGCGGGCCCATGTCGTGGCTGACGTCCGAGACGATCTCGTCGAGGTCGACCTCCAGACGATCCTCGCTCGCGCCGGCGCGCTTGCGCACGACGATCCGAGTCGGCGGCGATCCATTCATCTCGATGACGGTCGGCGCGGTCATCCAGTTGCTCGGCTTGTAGCCGCCGCTGTCGGCGTGCACCATGAACGATCCGTCGGCCTTGATCATGAGCAGCCGCAGCGCCTGCGGGAGCACGGCGTTCAGGCGGCCGCTGTAGCGGACCTCGCAGCGGGCGACGATGAGGCGCATCGTTCGGGACCGTACCGGCCGCGCCGGACCGTTCTGAAACTGCGGCACGGTTAGTGCGTCAATACGGGGGTACCCGCTGTCGTACCGGGCGCCAGCGAACCGAGGAGACCGTATCGATGACGGTGATGATCGACCACCTTGAGACCTACCTGCAGGACCACCGCGCGGGCGCGGAGTACGGCAGCTCGCTCGCTCGGCGCCTCTACGAGCAGAACAAGGGGACGCAATACGAGGGCTTCCTCGGCACGCTCGCCGACGAAATCGAGGAGGACGTCGGTGTCCTGGAGAGCATCATGGAGCGCTTTGACGTCGACAAGGCGACGCTCAAGACCGCGGGCGCCAAGGTCGGCGAGAAGCTCAGCCGCTTGAAGCCCAACAACGCGCTCACCGAGTACTCGCCCCTCAGCCGCGTGCTCGAGATGGAGCAGCTGCGCGCCGGCATTCACGGCAAGCTGTCGCTGTGGGATGCCCTCAGCGAGGCAGCGCCGTTCGACGAGCGCCTCGACGCCGTCGAGATCGCCAATCTCGTCCAGCGCGCCGAGCTTCAGCTCTCCGCGTTGCGAGAGCAACACCGGTTGGCGTCGCGCGAGGCGTTCGCGCCGATCTGACGCTCAGGCGTTCTCTACCGCCAGCAGCTGCCATTGGTCGGGAACGCCCTTCAGCTCGTGCAGCCCCCGATCGACGAACTCGATCCCGGATCCCACCACGAGATCACGAACTGTGCTCGACACGAGCACGTGTCCAGGTGGAGCGAGATCCGCTACGCGCGCGCCGATGTGGACGGCGATGCCGCCGATGTCGCCGTCAGCGAGCATTTCGCATTCGCCGGTGTGAACGCCGGCACGTAACCGCAGCCCGAGTGCATCGACCGCCATGACGACCGCATGGGCCGCGCGCACCGCGCGCGCCGGTCCGTCGAAGCTCATCAGCGCTCCATCGCCGAGGCTCTTGATGAACCGGCCGCGGAAGCTGCGCACGATGCCGCTCGTGAGGCGGTGATGCTCGTCGAGCAGCATGCGCCAGCGTTCGTCACCCATCTCGGCGGCACGCTGGGTCGACCCGGCGATGTCGGTGAACACGAGCGTTGC
Source organism: Solirubrobacteraceae bacterium (assembly GCA_036389475.1). Taxonomy (GTDB): domain Bacteria; phylum Actinomycetota; class Thermoleophilia; order Solirubrobacterales; family Solirubrobacteraceae; genus CADCVQ01. The sequence continues at coordinate 14,327 of DASVPU010000019.1, read as the reverse complement.
CAGTGCGCGATCGGGCTGCGCCGCCCGTGGCGCTCCCGTGATCAGTCGCGCCGTCTCGTCGAGGATGACCGCCGATGCGCGCTGGTCGACCCACGGGAAGTGGTCCTGGCCGGGGATCTCGACCAGGCGTGCGTTCGGGATCAGGCGGGCTGTCTCGCGGCCATGGCGAATGCTCACAGTCCGGTCGCACTTGTTGTGGATGACGACGGTCGGCTGGCGGATCGTCGGCAGGACGGGGCGGATGTCGGTCTGCCACACGCACTTGAGCAGCGTGGTGAACGCCGACGGGCTGGCCGTGCCACGTTCGAGCTCTGCGTACCAGCGGCGAAAGCCGTCGTCCTCGGCCGCCGACGGCGCGGACCGGTCTATCTGCGCGCCGGTGCCCCAGCCTTGCACCATCGGCTGGAAGGCATGCGCCGCCCGGGTAGGGTCCGTGGTCTTGGTGATCAGCGGTGCCCACAGGACCAGCGCGCTGAAGCGCTCGGGGTAGGTCGCCGCAAGCATGCAGCCGAGCTCAGCTCCCAGGCTCGCCACCAGCAGCGCCGCGCGCTCCGAGCCGACCGCGTCCATGACGGCGAGCGCGTCGTCCATGTGCTGCTCGAGCGTCGTCGGTCCGAAGACGGCGTCTGACAGCCCCGAGCCGCGGCGGTCGTAGAGGATCAGGCGCGCGAACGCGGCGATGTTGTGAAATGCCGCCGCCTGCAGCGGGTGGCGCCACAGCACGTCGAGGTTGGCGGTGAACACCGGCGGGATGAAGAGGAGGTCGACCGGCTCCGCTCCCACGACCTGGAAGGCCAGATAGGCGTCGGCGCTGCGCGCGTACTGGACCCGCGGCGGCGTCATCGTCCTGCCTACGCCGCCGGCAGCACGCGCGGTAGCTCGTCGTGCAACCGGTCCAGCAGGTCTGCGACCTCGCCGTCGTGGGCCAGGCGCAGAGTGCGCTCGCAGGCATGTATCGCGTCGCTGACGCGGTCGGTGCGCGCGAGCGCGTGGGCGAGGCGCGACCAGGCCTTGGCGCTGCGGTCGTCCAGGACGGTGGCGTGCTCGCACGCGGTGACCTCGGCGCCAAGGTCCCCGGCAAGGTGGTAGGCGAGCGCGAGGTCGAGCAGGCCGTCGACCGACGGCACGAGCGAGCGAGCGCGCTCCAGCGCCTCGATCGCCCCTGCGCGGTCCATCAGGCGCAGGCGCAGTCGGCCGAGGCGCTCCCAGGCGTCGGCATCCTCGAGGCCGCGCTCGACGGCGCGCCCCGCGGCTTCGGCGGCGAGGTCGATCGCGCCCATGTCCTCGTAGATCCGCGCCGCGAAGCGGTGCGGCGCCGGACGCTCGCCCTCGATGCGCGCCCAGTCGCGGACCGCGCGGCCCGCCGCGGGGAGGTTGCCGGCCTGCCAGAAGGCAAGCGTCAGCAAGCGCAGCACGGTGACGTTGTCGGCCTCGGCGTCGCGCGCGTAGACGAGCCGCTGCGCGGCGAGCGCGTGATCGCCCTCGGCGGTCGCGTGCTGGGCGGCGGTCACATAGCGCTGCACGCGGTCGGCGGCCGGATCGGGCTTGGAGAAGTCGACGAACTGCAGCGTGCCGGCGGGCACCGTGCGCACGCCGGGCTGGAAGCGCACCCGTGCCCACTGCTGCACGTCGTCGCCCCCGCCGGTGAAGTAGATCCCCGTCACGCTGCCGACGCCCCATTCCGGATAGGCCACGCAGCGCGCATAGCGGTGCACGACGGAGTGATCGGGCACCTGACTGCCGAAGGGGTCGTTCGTGCGCCGGTCGGCGGCGTACTCGCGGGCGCGCTGCTGAGCTTCGTAGGCGCGCCGCCCCTCCTCGGCACGCGCCTCGCGGGTTGCCGCCGCACTGGCCTTGACCGCGTTGCGTGACACCTTCCCTCCGCGTGAGCCCTCGGCCAGACGCTCGAGCTGGTCGGCCGCCCGGTTGATCGCCTTGAGGTGGCGCTCGTGCTCGAACTGCTTGCCCGGCGGGGCGATGTCGGGATGCCAGATCTTCGCCATCCGCCGCCGGGAGACCTGAACGTCGCGCTTGTCGAAGGGCGGCGTGAGCTCAAGCAGCAGCAGCGACTGTTCGATGTCGAGCACGTGCGGCATGCAACCGTCGAGAGTAGCGCGCGAGAATCCGAGCCAGACGGGTCCAGCGACCCAGTCCTCTCAGTTGACGAGCTTGCGCGTCATCGCCCAGATCGCGAAACGCCACAGGATCGCGGCGAACACCAGCAGCGCTCCGAGGTGGGCGAGGTCGGCGACGGGTTGCCAGCCGAACGCCGCGTGGCGCACGAGCTCGACGCAGTGATGCAGAGGGTTGAGATTCCCCGCGATCTGCGCCCACTGCGGCAGCCCGGAGAGCGGGAAGAACGTGCCCGCGACGAGGAAGGTGGGCGTGATCACCGTGCTCGTCACGTAGTTGAAGTTGTCGATCGACTTCAGCAGTCCGGCCACCGTGATCCCGAAGCAGGCCCAGCCGAAGCCCGAGACGAAGGCGATGAACGGCACGGCGAGCATCCCCAGGCTCGGCTTCAGGCCGAAGATGATCGCGACGAGCAACGGCACGTTTCCGTACGTCCCGGCTCGCAGCGCCACCCAGAGCGCCTCGGCGGTCACGAGTTCCTCGGTGTCCACCGGCGCGGCGAGGATCGCGTCGTAGGTGCGCTGGAACTTGTACTTCACGAACGTCCCGAACATCGCGGGGAAGACCGACGAGAACAGCACCGCGGTCGCCACGATGCCGGTGCCGACGAACTCGACGTAGTCCAGCCCCTGCACCCGGGAGACGAGCGAGCCGAAGCCGAAGCCGAAGGCGAGCAGGTAGACCGTCGGATCGACGGTGGAGGCGAACGTCGTGGAGCGCCAGAACGAGCCGAAGTTCGTGATCTCGCGGACCAGCACGCCCTGGATCGCCGAGCGTTCGAGCCTGCCCAGCCGGGCGTCGCGGCGCTTCATGCGATCTCCTCTCCGGTGAGCAGGACGAAGACGTCCTCGAGGTTGGCGGCGCGCCGCACGCCGTCGGGCAGCCCCCCGTTGCGCCCCTCGATGCCGAGCAGCGCGACGCTCGTCCCGGTGCGCCGCGTCTGCATCCCGCTGGCGCCGGCCTCCCGCTCGACCTCGGCGAGCCGCGCGGGCGGACCATAGACCTCGAGCACCTCGTGGCCCGCGTGCTCGACGACGAGCTCCGACGGCCGCCCCGTCGCGACAGCGCTGCCGTGGGACATGATCGTCACCGTGTCGGCCAGCCGCTGCGCCTCCTCGATGTAGTGCGTCGACATGAGGATCGATGTTCCCTCGCTGCGCAGCGCGTCGATCAGGGCCCATAGCTCCTGGCGCACCTGCGGATCAAGGCCTACCGTCGGCTCGTCCATGAGCAGCATGCGCGGCCGGTGCACGAGCGCGCGGGCGATCAGCAGGCGCCGGCGCATCCCGCCTGAGAGCTCGTCGGTCTTGGAGCTGCGGCGGTGGGTGAGGTTGGCGATCTGCAGCGCGCGCTCGATCGCGGGCTTTCGCTCCGGGCGAGGCAGCCGGTACAGGTGGGCGAACACGCGCAGGTTCTGCTCGACGGTCAGCGTGGTGTCGAGGTTGTCCTGCTGCGGAACGACGCCGCATTGCGCGCGCGCCTGCTTGGACTCGCGGGGCAGCTTGAAGCCAAGCACCTCCAGCTCGCCTGCGTCGGCGATCGTCTGCGCCGTGAGCATCCGCATCGTCGTCGACTTGCCGGCGCCGTTGGGCCCGAGCAGGCCGACGCACGTGCCCTCCGGCACGTCGAGATCCAACCCGTTGACGGCAACGATCTCGCCATAGCGCTTGACGACGGCGCGCAGCCGGATGGCAAGATCGGTCACGTCTAGCAGGGTACGAAACGTCAGGCGCCGGCTCGTGGCGATCCATCGCCTGACCCTGCTCGGACGTCGCGATCGCAAGCGCAGTCAGATTGCGGGCTGACGCTACCCTGGTCGGTCCGATGGCCTCCCAGTACGTCTACACGATGCACCGCCTGTCCAAGCAGTACCCGCCGGACAAGCAGGTGCTCAAGGACATCACGCTCGCGTTCCTGCCGGGGGCGAAGATCGGCGTGCTCGGCTACAACGGCTCCGGCAAGTCGACGGTCCTGAAGATCATGGCCGGCATCGAGACAGACTTCCGCGGCGACGCGATGCTCGCGCCCGAGGCGACGGTCGGCCTGCTCGAGCAGGAGCCGCAGCTCGATTCCGCCAAGGACGTCAAGGGGAACGTCGAGGACGGCGTCGCCGAGACGAAGGCGCTGCTGGACCGCTTCAACGAGCTCGCCGCGAACTACTCCGAGGACACCGCCGACGAGTTCGCTCGCCTGCAGGAGCAGATCGACGCCGCCGACGCGTGGAGCCTCGATACGAACATCGAGTACGCGATGGACGCGCTGCGCCTGCCGCCCGCCGACGCGGACGTGACCAAGCTCTCCGGCGGCGAGCGCCGCCGCGTCGCGCTGTGCCGCCTGCTGCTGCGACAGCCCGACCTGCTGCTGCTCGACGAGCCGACGAACCACCTCGACGCCGAGTCCGTCGACTGGCTTGAGCGCCATCTCGCCGAGTACCGCGGCACGATCGTCGCCGTCACGCACGATCGCTACTTCCTCGACAACGTCGCCGGCTGGATCCTCGAGCTCGACCGCTCGCGGGGGATCCCCTACGAGGGCAACTACTCCTCCTGGCTGGAGCAGAAGCAGCAGCGCCTGGCGATGGAGGAGAAGACCGACAAGGCCCGCCAGCGCACGATCCAGTCCGAGCTCGAATGGGTCCGCGAGAACCCCAAGGGCCGGCGCAAGAAGGCCAAGGCGCGGCTGAACAACTACGAAGCGCTGCTGGCGCAGGAGCGCAACGTCAAGCTCGACCAGGTCCAGATCCACATCCCCGCAGGCCCGCGGCTGGGCGATGTCGTGGTCGAGGCCGACGGCCTGCGCAAGGGCTACGGCGAACGACTGCTGATCGAGGATCTGAGCTTCAAGCTGCCGCGCGGCGGGATCGTCGGCGTCATCGGCCCCAACGGCGCCGGTAAGACGACGCTCTTTCGGATGATCACCGACCAGGAGCCGCCCGACGCGGGCGAGCTGCGCATCGGCGACACGGTCGAGCTGGCCTACGTCGACCAGTCGCGCGACGCGCTGGAAGACGACAAGTCCGTCTGGGAGGAGATCTCCGGCGGCATGGACCAGATCAAGGTCGGCGACCGCACGATGAACTCGCGCGCCTACTGCTCGTCGTGGAACTTCAAGGGCTCTGACCAGCAGAAGAAGGTCGGCAAGCTCTCCGGAGGCGAGCGCAACCGCCTGCACCTGGCGAAGCTCCTGCGAGCCGGCGGCAACGTCCTGCTGCTCGACGAGCCGACCAACGACCTCGACGTAGACACGCTGCGCGCGCTCGAGGAGGCGCTGCTCGCGTTCGCCGGCTGCGCCGTCGTCATCTCCCACGATCGCTGGTTCCTCGATCGAGTCGCCACGCATGTGCTGGCCTTCGAGGGCGACTCGCAGGTGACGTGGTTCGAAGGCAACTTCGAGGCATACGAGGAGCACCGCCGCGCGCTGCTCGGCGATGACGCCGACCGCCCGCACCGCATCACGTACAAGAAGCTGACGCGGACGTAGGCGGCGCGCCTGGCAGCGAGCGTCTACGAGCCCGTGCTCGCTGACACCTCTGGATCTGCGGTAGAACACCTCGTTCATGGCTGACGTCTGTGTCACCGAGTTCACCGACCCCGGCTGTCCCTGGGCGTGGTCGGCCGAGCCGTTTCGCCGCCGGCTGCAGTGGTTGTACGGCGACAGCCTGAGCTGGCAGCGACGCATGGTCGTTCTCGCCGACGATCCGGACGACTACGAGGCCAAGGGCTTTACGACCGAGAAGATGGCCGGCGCGTTCGCCACGATCGCGCGTGATCACGGGATGCCGATCGACACGGCGCAGCGGCCGCGGATGGCGGCCACGGAGCCGGCCTGCCGCGCGGTGGTGGCGGCGCGGCTGCGCGCGCCCGAGCGCGAGGATGCGCTGCTGCGGGCGTTTCGCGTTCGTCATCACAGCGCAGAGCTGCTCGACGATCCACAGACCGTCCGCGCCGCCGCCGTCGACGCCGGGCTGGATCCGGCCCAGCTGCAGGAATGGATGGGCGAGGAGGACGTGCAGCGCGTCCTCGCCGAGGACCGAGCTGCCGCGCGCGAGCCGAGCGCGGCGGCGCGCGTGCTCGACCACAAGCTCGCCAACTGGTCGGGCGGGCGGCGCTACACGTGCCCCTCCTACGAGATCGTCCGCGCGAGCGACGGTGTGCGGATCGCGGTGCCCGGCTTTCAGCCCTTCGCCGCCTACGACGTCGTGCTCGCCAATCTCCTTCCCGGCTCGGAGCGGCGCGACCCGCCGTCCTGTGTGCTGGAGGTGCTCGAGTGGGCCGGTGAGCCGCTGGCCACGCGCGAGGTCGCGGTCCTGTGCGACATCCCACACGACGCGGCGCGCGAGGCCCTCGGGCGCGTGGCAACCGAGCGGCACGTGGGCTTCGACGGGCTCTGGACCGCGGCCTAGCTGACGCGGCCAGATCGGCGGGTGCGGTCAGCCGCACCCCCGAACTCATGCCAGCCACATTTCAAGCGCGCCGGCGGGGGGAGATGCTTGTGCTTCCCATGAACACGAGCCTTCGCTCTTCCTCACAGCCCGAGCAGATCCTGTGCCTCCCCGCCTTCGGGCTGACGGTCGACCGCGAGCTTGCCTGGTCCGGTGACGAGCTTCATCTCATTGAGCGCCGGCCCATCACGAACCTGGCCCAGGAGGCCGCATGATCCCGCCGACGTCCACCACGAACGCCCGGCCGTTCGCGTTCGCCGATCCCGCCGACGCTGAGCTGCTCTGGCAGCACGACAAGACGCACTTCCCCGATCCGCTCGCGCCGATGGAGGCCGCGACGCTCGAGCAAGCGCTCGGGCACGGCTTCACCCACGGGGTGGCGGCGTACAACGCCCCGATCGAGCGCGTCGAGGTGCGCTCGATCGACGGCTACCACTACCGGTCGGTGGTCATGGCCAGTGGCAGTCCCAGCGAGCTGGCCGCTCGCGCCGAGCTCGCCGAGCAGTCCGTCCGCGCGGCGATCGGCCAGCTGGACGAGCTGTGGACCGAGAGGATCCTGCCCGAGGTGCGCGAACATCTCGGCTTCTGGCACAGCTTCGACCTCGCCGCGGCGACCCGCAGCGCGCTGACCGCGCACGTCGCCGAGACGTGGGAGCGCCTGAAGCGCGTCTGGGAGCTGCACTTCGAGATCGGCCTTCCCATCCATCTCGCGATCCGCGAGTTCGACGAGCTGTACCGCGATCTGATGCCCGACGCCGGCCCGCTGGACTCCCAGCGGCTGCTCGAGGGCCAGCCGAGTATGACCGCGGAGGTCGATCAGGAGCTCTGGCGGCTGAGCCGGCGCGCGCTGGAGAGCAACGAGGTGTGCGCGATCATCGAGATCTGCGACGCGTTGCAGATCCCGGTGATGCTCGGCACGACGTCCGCCGGACGCGAGTTCCTCGCCGAGCTCGATTTCTACCTCGATCGCTACGGCCGCCGGGCGGACAAGCGGACGTTGCTGTCGCCGAGCTGGACCGAGGACGCGACACCGGTCATCAAGCGCCTGCGCGACTTCATCGGCCGGTCCGACGGCGATGCTCCCGCCGTCGTCACCGGGACTCTGGCAGCTCGTCGCGAGCGGGCGATCGCCGCCGCGCGGGAGGAACTTACGAACTATCCCGCCGAGGTGGTCAGGCGGTTTGAGACCACCCTCGCCGCTGCCCAGGCCGCCAGCGTCCTGATCGAGGACCATGACTTCTGGATCGACAAGATGACGATCCACCATTTGCGGGCCGTGCTGCTGGAGGCCGGCCGGCGGCTCGTCGACGACGGGGCGATCACTCGCGCGAGCGACGTGTTCATGCTCGAGCCTGAGGAGCTGCAGGGCGCGCTGGCCCAGCCCGGCATCGACCTGCGATTCGCGACAGCCGTGCGCGCGCATGCGATGAAGGTCCAGGCGCTGATGTCCGCTCCCCCGGTGCTCGGGACGGTGCCGGCTCGGCCACAGCAGTCCGCCGATCCGTTCGCCCGCTTCATCGCGACGTTCAACAAGGCGCCGTCGATGGAGCAGGCGCCCGAAAGGTAGATCCACCGCTGCTGCGACGCGGCAGATCGCCCAGCGTGCTCAGCGTGACGCGATGTCGACGATCGCCACGCGCGCGACCGCCGTGCGTGATTGCCGACGGGGAGCTTGCGCAGGATCCGCCCAGGCGTCGGTTGCCAGAGCGCACCGCGAGCAGTGCGCGAACCGTCGGCCGGCGCTAAGGGCAAGACCGTCGAAGCAGCCGATCAGCGGGGCTGCACCGCGATCTTCGCGACCGGCGTGTGAGAGCTCTCGAGCTCCATCTCGAAGATCCCCTCGGCGTCGGCCTTGAACACGAACCGCACCGGCCCGCCGGCCTTGAGGTCGCGCATGATGTCGTAGCCGTGCAGGTGCACCTCGTCGGCGCTGTCCGGCGACTGCACCTCGATGCGGACGCGCTCGCCTGATGTCACCTTGATCGTGCGCACACCGCCGACCGGCTTGCCGCCGCGGACGCGGATGACGGTGAACTGCGGCTGCCGCGCCGCAGCGGGAGCCGCCGTCGTGGTCGCGGGCTCATAGCCGCCCGCCGTGCTCGTCGCCGGCGACGGTTCGGTCGCCGTGCCCGCCGTGTCGTTCTTCGTCTCGCCGGGCGAGAGCACGAAGAACGCGACCGCCAGCGCCGCCAGTCCGGCCAGCAGCAGTCCGATGCGCTGCCTGCTGTTCATCGCTGCAGCGTAGGTCGTGACGTGCGCTCGCGGTCCAGCAGCTCGTCGAGCAGCGCGCCCAGCTCGCCGGCATCGCGCGCGACGGCGTCGGCCTCGCGCAGCTCGTCGATCGTGAAGGGCCCGGTCGCGATCGCCACGACCCGCACCCCGTCGGCGCGGGCGCACGCGATGTCCCGCGGGGTGTCACCGATCAGAATCGTGCGCTGCTGCGGCCACGGCGTGTCGTTGCCCGCGCGCTGGCGGGCGATCGCCGGCAGCTGCGCGCGCTGCTCGTGGTCTGAGCCGAAACCGCCCTGGCCGCGGGGGAAGAACTCGCCGATGCCTGCCGCGCGCAGCTTCAGCCGCGCGATCGGCTCGTAGTTGCCGGTGACGAGCGCCAGCAGCGTGCCATCGCGTGCGGCGAGGCGCTCCAGCAGCTCGCGCATGCCCGGCGCCACGCAGGCCGTGAGGTCCTCGGGACACAGCCGCCCGTACGCTTCACATGCGGCGATCCGGACTTCGTCGGCGCCGTCGTCGATACGCCGCGCCGAGAATCCGGCATTCGTGAGCAGGGTGCGGACGATGTCGCCGTCGGTGCGGCCCGCCACCTGCGTTCCGCGATGGTAGGGCTGCGTCACGCCGTGGACGACGCGCAGCGCCTCGTAGATCGCGTCGCGATGTGCGTCCGCGGCACCGATCAGGAGCGTGCCGTCGATGTCGAACAGGAGGAGCATGCTTTCGTCCGCCGGCCGCTCGGGTGATCAGCGCACGAACGAGGTCTTGTTGCTGAGCGACTGCGCAAAGCCGGCGATCAACCGCGCGCACGCGTGCACGTCGTCGAGCTGGACCATCTCGACAGGCGAGTGCATGTAGCGCAGGACGACCGAGATCCCGCCCGTCGGGATGCCGGCGCGTTGGAAGTGGATCGCGTCGGCGTCCGTGCCCGTCGCGCGTGCCGACGCCTGCACGGTGAACGGAATCTGCTCGCGCTCGGCGGTCTCGTGGAGGAGCTCGAAGACGGCGGGGTTGAGGATCGAGCCCCGTTCGATCACGGGGCCGGAGCCGAACTCGTGCTTGCCCAGCTCGTTGACGTCGACACCCGGCGCGCTCGTCTCGTGGGTCACGTCGACGACGATCACCACGTCGGGCTGCAGCCGGTACGACGACGTGCGCGCCCCCGCGAACGTGATCTCCTCCTGGACGACGCCGACGGCGGCGACGTCGCCCGGCGCGCCGCCGGCCTGCGCGACGAGCCGCGCGGCCTCGAGCGCGATGAACGCGCCGAGCCGGTTGTCCATGGAGCGCGAGATGACGCGCTCGTTGCGCAGCTCCACCGGCTCGCCCGCGATCACGGCCACGTCACCGATCCGCACCAGCCCGCGCGCCTCGTCGCCGTCCTTCGCGCCGATGTCGATGTGCAGGTCGCGCAGCTCGGCGACCTTCTTGCGGTCCTCGTCGCGCAGCAGATGGATCGGCTTTCGCCCGACGACGCCGAGCAGTACGCCGTCGCGCGTCGTGAGGTGCACGCGCTGGCCGACGAGAATCTGCGGGTCCCACCCGCCGACGCCGGCGAAGCGCAGGAAGCCGTTGTCGTCGATATGCGAGACGATCAGGCCGATCTCGTCGATGTGACCGACGACGGCGAGGAAGGGGACGCCGTCGTCCTTGCCCTTGACGCGCGCGACGACGGAGCCCATGACGTCGATCTCGACGTCTTCGGTGAAGCGGCGCCCGGCATCGGCGAAGACGGCGGCGGGCGCGGTCTCGTAGCCGGACGGGCCGGCGGCGGTGAGGAGGCTGCGAAGGACGTCGGGGAGTGACACGAGGCCGAAGGCTACCCGGGCGCGTGTGCGGGAACGATCCCCGCCAGCACCGCCACGGGGACGACGTCGCTCCAGCTGATGTCCTCGGGCAGCGCGCCGAGCCCAGCCAGCACGGGGAGCCAGGCCCCGCCCAGCACGCCGACGAACTTCCCGGCGAGCAGGCCCGCGAACACGCCGAGCGCGATTGCGTCGCTCAGCGCGTCGCTCAACGGCGATGCACCCTGGGCGTCTCCCTCGTTCAGCCAGCACGGAACGGACGCCGACCAAACTTCCCGGCACACCTGCGTTCGAGCTTACCGGGCTATACCCGAGGGCGCTACGCGTGACCGACGAGGATGCCCACGATGGCGACGATGAAGCCGCCCAGCGTCACCTGAATGAGGGAAGTGCGCAGCGCTACGTTGAGGAACTGCTTGCGCACCCAAGCGATGAGGACGAGTTCGATCGACACCACGACGTAAGCGACGTTCAGCGCCGTGTCGATATCGGAGATGAGGAACGGCAGCGCGTGCGCTGTGCCACCGGTGAACGTCGCGAGGCCGGTGATGAGCCCGCGCGTGAGCGATGTCCCACGGCCGGTGATCTCTCCGTCGTCGGAGAGACCCTCGGACATCCCCATGCTGATCGCGGCGCCGAGCGCGGCGGCCAAGCCGACGAGCAGCGCGGCGCGCGAGCCCGCTAGGTACGCGGTCGCGAAGATCGGCGCGAGCGTCGAGATCGTCCCGTCGATCAGACCGATCAGCGCGGGTTGTACGACCTGCAGCAGGCGCTCGCGCTCGTCCGCGGCGCGCCAGCGACGAACGATGGCGATGTTGGCCGTTGTCATGTCCTATAGAGTAGCAAAGAACAAATGACTTGCAATAAGGATGCCCTAAGATGGTTCGCATGAGCTTGGATTTGGAATTGGCCCTGCACGACCGCGGGATGCGCGTCACGTCGCAGCGCGTGATCGTCCACCGTGCGCTGCAGGAGCTCGATCGTCACGTCACGGCCGAGGAGCTGCTCGAGAGCGTCTCCCAGCGCCTGCCGAGCGTCTCGCTGCCGACGATCTACGCAACGCTTGAGCTGCTCGAGGAGCTCGGCATGGTGCGCCGCGTCCAGCGCGCCGGCACGACGCTGTTCGATCCTCGCACCGACCTGCACCACCACCTGGTGTGCTCGATCTGCGGATCGATCGAGGACATCGACTCCGAGCTTGAGACGAGGCCGCTCGAGCGCGCGGCCGGCAAGCATGGGTTCGCGCCGGAGCGCATCGAGGCGGTCGTGCACGGCCGCTGCGCGCGCTGCGGCTAGGCAGGCGCAGGCGCAGCCCGCGCGGGCGCTACGAGCGATCGCGCAGCTGGCGCAGCACGTACTGCAAGATGCCGCCATGGCGGAAGTACTCCGCTTCCTGCGGCGTGTCGATCCGCACGCGCGCCTTGAACTCCCGCCCGTCGGCGCGCACGGTGACCTCGGCGGGAACCGGCTCGCCGGCGTTCATCGGCACGGCTAGGCCGGTGATCGAGAAGACCTCCTCGCCGCTGAGGGCGAGGTCCTGCGGTGCGGCGGTGAGCTGAAGCGGGAGAACGCCCATCCCAAGCAGGTTCGAGCGGTGGATGCGCTCGAACGACTGCGCCAGCACGGCGCGCACGCCCAGCAGGCGCGTGCCCTTCGCCGCCCAGTCGCGTGAGGAGCCCGAGCCGTACTCCCTGCCGGCGAGCACGACAAGCGGCGTGCCCTCGGCCAGATAGGCCAACGCGGCGTCGTAGATCGACATCTGCTGATTCTCCGGCAGCTTGCGCGTCACGCCGCCCTCGGTGCCCGGCGCGAGCCGGTTGCGCAAGCGGATGTTCGCGAACGTCCCGCGCACCATGACCTCGTGGTTGCCGCGCCGCGCGCCGTAGGAGTTGAAGTCGCGCGGCTCGACGCCGTGCTCCTGCAGGTACAGGCCCGCCGGGCTGTCGGGCTTGATCGCGCCCGCGGGGGAGATGTGGTCGGTCGTCACGGAGTCGCCCAGCAGGGCGAGCACGCGCGCGCCCGCGATGTCCTCGACGGCCGGCGGTTGCTCGGGCATGCCGTCGAAGTACGGCGGCAGGTGCACGTACGTGGACTGCTCGTCCCATGCAAAGCGGTCCCCGGTCGGGATCTTCAGCGAGTTCCAGCGCTCGTCGCCGGCGAACACGTCCGCGTAGGAGGAGCGGAACATCTCCGATCGCACGGCCTGCTCGACGGTCTCGCCGACCTCGCGTCCCGACGGCCACAGGTCGCGCAGGTACACGTCGCTGCCCTCAGGATCCTGGCCGATGGGGTCGTTGACGATGTCGGCATCCATCGATCCCGCGAGCGCGTAAGCGACCACGAGCGGCGGTGACGCGAGGTAGTTCATCTTTACGTCCGGATTGATGCGTCCCTCGAAGTTGCGATTGCCAGACAGCACCGACACGACCGCGAGGTTGTGCTCGCCAACCGCCTCGGAGATCGCGCGCGGCAGCGGGCCGGAGTTGCCGATGCAGGTCGTGCAGCCGTAGCCGACGAGGTGAAAGCCGAGCGCCTCGAGGTCGCCGGTCAGTCCCGCGCGGTTGAGATACTCGGTGACGACCTTCGAGCCCGGCGCGAGCGATGTCTTGACCCACGGCTTCGACGTCAGCCCGCGCCTGACCGCGTTTCGCGCCAGCAGGCCGGCGGCCAGCATGACCGAGGGGTTGGAGGTGTTCGTGCAGCTCGTGATCGCGGCGATGACGACGCGGCCGTGGTCGAGGTCGATCTCCGTGCCGTCGCGCAGCGTCACGGGGACGCTGCTGTCGACGCGCGCGAGCGCGCGTGCGGCGGCGATCTCCTCGGCGTGCTTGGCGTCGGTCGCGTGCTCGGGCGGGCGGATCCCCGCCCGCGCGGTGTACGTCGGCGGGTCTGAGGCCGGAAAGGAGAGCGCGTCGAACTCCATCGTGTCGCCGCCGTCCTCGTGCGACCCGTCGCCGTCCTGGGGCAGGTAGTCGCGCAGGGCGACGCGGAAGGCCGCTTGAGCCTCGTTCAGCGCGACGCGATCCTGTGGCCGCCGCGGGCCCGCGAGCGATGGGACGACGTCGCCGAGGTCGAGCTCGAGCGTGTCGGAGAAGACTGGCTGGACAGAGTGCTCGTCGTGCCACAGCCCCTGCTCGCGCGCGTAGGCCTCCACGAGCTCGACGAGCTCCGGCGGGCGGCCGGAGAACTCGAGGTAGCGCAGCGTCTCGCCGTCGATCGGGAAGATCGCGCAGGTTGAGCCGAACTCCGGGCTCATGTTGCCGATCGTCGCGCGATCGGCGAGCGGCAGCGAGGCCAGACCGTGCCCGTAGAACTCGACGAACGTGCCGACGACGCCCTGCTCGCGCAGCATCTCGGTGACTGTCAGGACGAGGTCGGTTGCCGTCGCGCCCTCGGGCAGCTCGCCGCGCAGCTCGAAGCCCAGCACCCGCGGGATGAGCATCGGCATCGGCTGGCCGAGCATCGCCGCCTCGGCCTCGATGCCGCCGACGCCCCAGCCGAGCACGCCGAGGCCGTTGATCATCGTCGTGTGCGAGTCCGTGCAGATCAGTGTGTCGGGGTAGGCGACGCCGTTCTCGTCGTCGACGAACACGACGCGGGCCAGGTACTCGAGGTTGACCTGGTGCACGATCCCGGTGTCGGGCGGGACGACCGCGAAGTTGTCGAACGCGTCCTGGCCCCAGCGCAGGAACGCGTAGCGCTCCTCGTTGCGCTCGAACTCG
>DASVPU010000018.1:0-10227 GCA_036389475.1 Solirubrobacteraceae bacterium | reverse complement strand
TCGACCGACGCGACGCAGGCGATCGCGCGCGCGCACCCGACGGCGCCTCGCCTGCTCGAGCAGCGCGGCGGACGCGCCGCGCAGCTCAACGCGGCGGCGCGCGTCGCAAGCGGCGATGTCCTGCTCTTCCTGCACGCCGACAGCCGCCTGCCGGTCGACGCCTACGCATCGCTCGCCGGCGCCTGGCGCGCGGCCACGGTCGCCGGCGGCAACTTCGCTCTCGCGTTCGCGGACGATGGGCTGTTCGAGCGCGCGCTCGGCGCCGTCTACCGCTTCCAGCGCCGCCACGGCTTCTACTACGGCGATTCGTCGGTCTGGGTCCGGCGCGAGACCTTCGACGCGCTTGGCGGCTATCGCGAGATCCCGATCATGGATGACTACGACTTCGTGCGCCGCTTGGAGCGCAGCGGGATCACGCGCTGCCTTCCGGGTCCGGCGACGACGTCAGCGCGGCGCTGGCGGGCGATGGGGATCCCGCGCACGGTGCTCGCCTGGTTCGTCATCCGCTGGCTCTACGTCGCGGGCGTGTCTCCCGAGCGGCTCCTGCGGCTGTACCGGATCGTGCGGTAGCGGTCGCAGCGAAACCTGTGGGGTTTTCGTCGTGCGCCGCGAGGTCCATCATGCGCTACGGTCGATCCACATGGCGCTGCTGACCCGCCTGCGCGAGCTCGAAGTCCTCACTCGCCCGGAGCATCCCGACCTGACGCGCGCGCTTGCCGCCCGCTGGGCGGAGCTCCCGGCCCACGTCAAGCAGCCCAACCAGATGCTCGGCCGGCGGATGTCGGGCTGCGAGGGAACGCACGGCGTCTTCCCGCGCTGCAACCTGGCGTGCACGCCTTGCTACCACGCCAAGGAGGCCAACCGGGTCCGCACGGACGGCGACCACACCGAGCTGGAGGTCGATCGCCAGATGGCCCTGCTGCGCCAGCTGCGCGGGCCCGGTCAGCACGCGCAGCTCATCGGCGGTGAGGTCACGCGGCTCGGTCCGCACGACCACGCGCGAGCGCTGCGGGCGATGATCCGCCACGGGCGCAAGCCGATGTCGATGACCCACGGCGACTTCGACTACGACTACCTCGAAGCGCTCGCGCTGGACCCGCAGACCGGCCGCCCCCGCTTCACGCACCTCGCCTTCGCCGGCCACTTCGACTCGATGATGTTCGGCCGCCGCGGGCTGAAGAGGGCCCGCAACGAGGCCGAGCTGAACCCGTACCGCCGGCGCTTCTGCGAGATGTTCCAGCGCCTGCAGCGCGAGCACGGCGTGACGCACTACCTCGCGCACAACATCACCGTGACGCCGCGCAACATCGACGAGATCGCGCAGCTCATCCGCGACTGCCGCCAGATGGGCTTCAGGATGTTCTCCTTCCAGCCGGCCGCATACATCGGCAACAGCGCGCGCTGGAAGGACGCCTACCGCGAGTTCTCGACGGACGCGGTCTGGCGCCGCGTCGAGGAAGGCGCCGGCGGGCGGCTGCACTACAACGCCGAGCAGGTAGGCGACGTTCGCTGCAACCGCACGGCGCACGGCGTGTACGTCGGCGACCGCTACGAAACGCTGCTCGACGAGGACGACCCGCGCGACGCGCAGGCACTGGAGGACTTCATCGTCGCGTTCGGCGGGATGGACTTCGGCGATCCAAGGCGGGGTCTCGTCGCGGCGCGCGCGGCGCGCGCGGTTGCCCGCCATCCGGCGGTGCTGTGCAGCGGAGCTGGGTGGGCGCGCAGGCTGGTGCGGCGCCTGGGCGGGGTGCGCACGATCCGCCGCGAGAGGCCCACGGCGATCACGTATGTCATGCACTCGTTCATGGACGCCGAGGACGTCCGGCCAGCCTGGGAGCTGCTGCAGCGCGGGGAGATGAGCGACGACCCGAAGATCCTCGAGACCCAGGAGCGCCTGCAGGCGTGCTCGTATGCGATGGCGCATCCTGACTCGGGGGCGCTCGTGCCCGCTTGCGCGCAGCACTCGGTGCTGGACCCGCTGGAGAACCTGCGCCTGCAGGAGCTGCTGCCCGTGTCCGCGCCCGCTCGCGCGTAGGCGCGCGACTCAGCGCGCCTCCTGCGAGCGCATACGCGCGGCGCGGTCCTGGCGATCAGCGCCGCGCCGCCGCCTCGACCTGGACGAGCGCGGCCAAGCGCTCGGGGCTGACGTCGAGCCGGGCGAGCACGCGAGCAACGGTGGCGCCCGGCCGCCGCAGCACGCCAAGCAGTACGTGCTCGGTCCCCAGCCGCCGGTCGCCACGCCGGACCGCCTCCTGTAGCGCCTGCTCGAGCGCGCGCTTGGCCTGCGCGCTGAAGCCGGGACGGTCCTGACGGGGGTAGGCCGGCGTCGAGGCCACCACCGACGGCGGAACGCCCACGACCTGCAACGTCGCGACGAGGTCTTCCTCGATCGCCTCCTCGATCGCGGCGCGATCCACGCCGACCTCGGCCAGCGCGCGACCGGCCGGGTCGTCGCCCTCAGTCAGCGCGAGCAGCAGGTGCTCGGGCTCGACCTGCTCTGCGCCCATGAGGCGCGCGGCGTCCTGCGCACGGGTCGCGGCTCGCCGGCATTCGCGGGCGAACCGCTCAAGCACGGCCTCTCCCGGTGCTCATGCCGCGGGCGCGCAGGCGCTTGGCGTGCTTCTTGTGCACCGCTTGGCGACTGACGCCGAGCGCGGCCGCGATCTCGGCCCACGACCAACCCTCGCGCACGGCGCACTCGACTTGGCCGGCCTCGAGCCGGTCGGCGAGGAGACGCAGCGCGACGACCGCGGCGAGGCCCTCGGCAGGGTCCTTTGGAACCGCTTCTTCTTCTGTGGGAACGAACGCCATGGCGTCAACCGTAGTTGACGTTCGTGTTCTTGTCAACCCAGGTTGCTCGGCCTGCTCGGCAGGGCGCAGTTCGAACGTGGCCTCCTCGCCGGTCCTCACAGCAATGCCGCACCAGCTTTCGCGCTCAGCCCGCACGAGACGACTCCATCGCCGATGACGAGCCGGCGCGCTCCGCGATCGCGGGCATCAAGCGTCAGCGGCCGCCGCCCGTCTCGCCCGCTCCTGAGCCGCTGCCGGATAGGACACTCCACGCGGCGGTCAAGGCCCAACCGGATAGCTTGAACGGGCTGCCCGACGCGACTCGAACGCCATGGAAGACCGCAACGCCGCCGGGATCGACGACCGGCTGAGCGGGAACGCGGTCCGTCGCGTGTTGCCAGAAATATCCCACCTGCCAGCGCGCCGCTGTTAGTGTCACGCGCGCCGATGAGACGAGCTGTCGCAATCGCGCTGCTGGCGCTCTGCTGGATCCTCCCTGCGAATGCATTCGCGGCGGGCGACGGCAACGAGCGCATTGTGCTCAAGGCACCCGTGCTCGTCGGCCCGGACGAGAGCACCGGCGACGTCGTCGTCGGCCAAGGCGACGTGACGATCCGCGGCAATGTCAAGGGCGACGTCGTCGTCGCCGACGGCGACGTGACGATCCGCGGCAAGGTCACGGGCGACGTCATGACGTTCAACGGCACGACGACCCTGGGGCGGCGCGGGCAGGTCGGCGGCGACCTCCTGTACGCCAAGGGCAAGCCCAAGATCGCCTCCGGCGCGATCGTCCGAGGAAAGGTCCAGAAGATCAACGTCGGCGACTTGGGCGGCTTCGGCGGCCTGGCCTACATCGCGGTCTGGCTTGCCGCGACGATCTCGGTCTTCCTGCTTGGCCTGCTGCTGCTCCTGCTCGCCCCGAGAGCAGCGGAAGCAGTTGCAAGGGCGGCCAAGACCAGCACGGTCGCGTCCTTGTTGTGGGGCCTGCTGCTCTTCTTCCTGATCCCGATACTGGCGATCCTGTGCCTCTTCACCCTGGTCGGCATCCCGCTCGGCGGCGGGCTGCTGCTCGCGCTCATCCCGATCTATGCACTCGGATACACGGCCGCCGTCTTCATCTTCGGCCGGCTGATCATGGCCAAGAGCGCGCGCGTCCTCGCGTTCCTCGTGGGCCTGATCATCCTGCGCGTGCTCGCCCTGATCCCGTTCGTCAGCTCGATCATCTGGTTCCTCGCGACGATCTTCGGGCTCGGCGCGATCCTCCTCGCGATCCTTCGCGCGCGCAAGTAGCGCCTGGCCTCCAGCCCGAGCGCAGCGCCCCGCCCGCTCCAGCGCGGTTGCACGATCCCATGCAGGCGCAGGGATGCTGAGCCTGGCCTGGATGCGGTTGCTAGCGTCGCGGCCGGTGGTCACCCCCGCTCGTCGCCTGCTGCTCTCAAGCGCCCTACTCGCATCTGCCGTGCTCGCGATGCTGGTGCTCTCGGGCGCCCGGATCGCCGGCGCAGACCTGCAGAGCAAGATCAACGCGAAGGCCAATCGCGCCGAGGCGCTGCGCGCCGCCGTCGCCGCGGAGAGGAGCAGGATCCGCGCGTCCTCGCGCGGGCTCGCGACGGCACAGCGGCGCCTGAGCAAGCTGCGCGCGCAGGCATCGGCGCAGGAGGCCGAGCTCAAGTCGGTCGAGGACGCGCTGGCGCGTGCACGCGACCACCTGACTCGCCTGGTCAACCGCCAGCGCCACGCGACCGACGCGCTGCGCGCCAACCTCCAGACCGCCTACCGCAACCCGCAGCCCGACATCGTCTCGGTCATCGTCTCGGCCAACGGCTTCACCGATCTACTCGAGCGCGGCGAGTTCTACAAGCGCGTCGCGCGCCAGAACGCGCGCATCATGGACATCGCTCGCACGTCGCGGGTGGAGGTCACCAGGCAGACCAACCAGCTGGCCAAGATCCAGCTGCGCGAGCAGCGCGTCGCCGTGCAGCTCGACCGCAAGCGCAGCGCCGCGGAGGCCGTCGAGACGGCGCTGCTGCGCGAGCGCGAGCAGCGCCTGGCACGCAGCAACTTCAAGCGTGCGGAGCTGCGCCAGGTCCAGAGCCAGCTCGCCGGGCTGCGCCGGCGCCTGGAGCGGCAGGCGCGCGCGGGCATCCGCACGAACGCGGGCGGCCTCGCGCAGCCGCCGGCGGGCGCGCCACCGCAGATCGGGCTCGTCATGGCGGCCGGGAACGCGATCGCGGGGCTGCCCTACCAGTACGGCGGCGGTCACGGCAGCTTCCAGGCCAACGCCTACGACTGCTCGGGCTCGGTGAGCTACGCGCTCGCGGCGGCGGGACTCGTCAACTCGCCGATGGCCTCGGGCCCGTTCATGAGCTGGGGCGAGCCGGGCCCGGGGCAATGGATCACGGTGTACGCCAACCCGGGGCACGCCTTCATGGTCGTCGCCGGCTGGCGCTTCGATACCTCCGCTCTGGGCACCGGCACCCGCTGGACGCGCTCGATGCGAGGCACCGGCGGGTTCGTCGCGCGCCATCCGCCGGGGCTGTAGCGCTCACGCGTCAGAGCGCACGAGCCACGAGTACTTCTCTGCCGTGGCATAGCTGGCCTGCCCCGCGATCTGCTGGACGGCGAGCGAGATCGTCGGATAGACGTGGACGATGCTCGCCAGGTCGGTGAGCTTGAGCTTGCGCGCTATCGCCAGCGCGAGCTCGCCGATCAGCTCGCCGGCGGCGGGTGCGAGAGCGTGAGCCCCCACGATCCGGCCCTTGGCGGTGACGATCCGCAGCTCGCCGTCGTCGGCCGACTCGGCCCGAGCGCGGTCTGAGTGCGACAGATCCTGGCGCCAGACCTGCACGTGGTCATCGTCGTGTTGCTCGCGCGCCTGCGCCTCGGTCAGTCCCGCGTGCGCGAGCTCGGGGTCGGTGAACGTGCACCACGGCACGAGGAAGTCGCCGCCGCTGGAGCCCGGCAGGAACATGTTGCGGATCGCGCGCGCGGCCTCATAGCCGGCCGAGTGCGTGAACAGGTAGCGCCCGGCGACGTCGCCGGCGGCATAGACCGTCTTCACGCTCGTGCGCAGCTTGTCGTCGACGAGGACACCGCGGCGACCGATCTTCACGCCGATCTCTTCGAGCCCGAGCCGCTCGATGTTCGGCTTGCGGCCGGCCCCGACGAAGATCTCCTCGGCGGCCCAGGAACACGGCCCCGCCCGGACGACCTTGCTGCCATCCGCGCGTAGCTCGACGCGATCGATCTCGATCCCGGTCTGCAGATCAACGCCCTCGGCCCGCAGCTTCTCCAGCAGGCGGTCGACAAGCTCGGGTTCTTCGCGCGTCAGAACGCGATCGCCGCGCTGCAGCACGGTGACCTTCACCCCAAGCCGCGTCATCGCCTGCGCAAGCTCGATCGAGATCGGGCCCGCACCGATCATGACCAGGCTGGATGGCGCGCGGTGGAGCTCGAAGATCCGCTCGCTGGAGAGGAAGCCGGCCGCGGTCAAACCGTCGATCGGCGGCGTCGCCGGTCGCGAGCCGGTGGCGAGCAGGATGAAGCGCGCCGAGTGCTCCTCCTCCCCCACGAGCACCGTCGTCGGCGAGGTCAGCCGCGCCTGACCGAAGAGGACGTCAACGCCCTCCTCGCGGAATCGCTCAGGATCGTCGTCGGTCCGAGCAAGCTGCGCCTGGATCGCCTTGATGCGCGACCACACCTTCGCCGTATCGATCTGCGGCTCGACCGGCGTCAGCCCGTATGCGTCTGCATGGCGCATCGTGTGCGCCGCCTTGGCGGAAGCCAGGAGCGCCTTGGACGGGACGCAGCCAGTCCACAGGCAGTCGCCGCCGACGCGATCGCGCTCGACGCACGCGACCTTGATCCCGAGCTTGGGAGCGAACTCGGCGGCGACCATCCCGGCCGATCCCATCCCGACGATGATGAGGTCGTAACGCGCGATGAGCGCGGCCTACTCGGGCAGCGAGATCTCGCGCTTGAGGATCTTGCCTGTGGGCCCCTTCGGCAGCTCGTCGACGAACCAGATCCTGCGCGGGTACTTGTAGGCTGCGACGCGCTCCTTGGCGAACGCCTGCAGCTCGTCGGCGTCGACCTGCGCACCGTTCTTCAGCGCGACGGCCGCGCCGACCTCCTCGCCGAGCTCTTCGTGCGGTACCCCGACCACGGCGGCCTCGCGCACCGCCGGGTGCTCGTACAGAACCTCTTCGACCTCGCGCGGATAGACGTTGTAGCCGCCGCGGATGATGAGCTCCTTCTTGCGGTCGACGATGAAGAAGTAGCCGTCCTCGTCGACCTTCGCCATGTCTCCGGTGGCGAACCATCCGTCCTTGATCGCCGCAGCGGTCGCGTCTGGCTTGTTCCAGTAGCCCTTCATGACGTTGTGGCCCTTGATCAAGATCTCGCCGATCTCGCCCGGCGCGACCTCCTCGCCCGCATCGTCGGCGAGCTTCATCTGTACGCCGGCAAGCGGCGTGCCGATCGAGCCGGGCTTGCGCTCGCGGTCGGGATGGTTGAACGACGCGACCGGCGAGGTCTCCGACAGGCCGTAGCCTTCGAGCACCTTGCAGTTGAACGCCTGCTCGAAGCCGCGCATGACCTCGACCGGCATGGACGCTCCGCCGGAGGCGCACACGCGCAGGGCCGAGAGGTCGTAGTCCGCGCAGTCAGGATGGTTGAGCAACGCGCCGTACATCGTCGGCACGCCCTCGAAGACCGTGCACTGGTCGCGCTGCATGATCTCCAGCGCCTTGCCCGGATCGAAGCGTGGCAGCAGCGTGATCGTGGCGCCACGACGGATCGCCGCGTTCATCGTGCACGTCTGCCCAAAGGAGTGAAACAGCGGCAGGCCGGCGAAGATGACATCGCCGGCACCGAGGTCGAACAGCTCGACCGCGCAGTCGACGTTCCTGCTGAGGTTCGCGTGCGTGAGCTCGGCTCCCTTTGGCCTGCCGGTCGTGCCCGACGTGTAGAGGATCACAGCGGTGTCGTCGCCGTCTCGCTCGGCGACGTCGTCGTCGGGCTCGTGCGCGAAGATCAGCCCCTCGATCTCTCCGGGCTTGACGGGGACGACCTCCACGTCCCCGGCCTCGTCGGCACCCGCTTGGGCGGCGTCGATGAAGTCGTGCCAGGCGAAGAGGATCTTCACGCCGGAGTCGGAGAGGTAGTAGCCGATCTCGCGCCCCTTGAGCAGGACGTTCATCGGCACCACGACCGTGCCGGCACGCAGCGCGCCGTAGTAGACGGCCGGGAAGTACGGGACGTTGGGGAGCATGATCCCGACGCGGTCGCCCGGGCCGATGCCCTTGCTCTTGAGCATCGACGAGACGCGAGCGCTTGCCTGGTCGAGCAGCCCGTAGTTGAAGGCAGCGTCGTCGAGCTTGCAGGCGATCACGTCGGGGTGCTCGGCAGCCGTGCGCGTGAGGTTCAGAGCGAGGTTCTCGGACATTGCTCGACTCTAACCCGCCGCAGGCGCTTTACGATGCAACTGCGGCGGGCCGGGCATGATGAACGGACCAATGGCCGATGTCCTGTCGATCAATCAGCACCTCGAGATCCCGCTCGACGAGGTGACCGTACGCGCCAGCCGCTCGTCCGGGCCGGGCGGCCAGCACGCCAACGTCACCGCGTCGCGGATCGAGGCAAGCTTCGACGTTGCGGCGTCGGCGACGCTCGACGACGCTCAGAAGCGGCGCGTGACGGCGCGCTGCGGGCCTGTTGTGCGGGCGGTGGCGCAGGACGCTCGCAGCCAGGCGCGCAACCGCGCGCTGGCGCTCGAGCGGCTGGGCGCACGGATCGCCCTCGCGTTGGAGGTGCAGCGGCCGCGGCGGGCGACGAAGCCTACGAAGGCCTCGCGCACTCGCCGCCTGGAGGCCAAGCGGCGCGATGCGCAGCGAAAGCGCGAGCGGCGCCGGCCGCCGGCTGAGGACTAGCCAGGCTGTGTGCCCGCGTGCGAGCGCCGCAAGCAGGAGTTGACCCAGAAGCACGGTCGGCGTAGCGTCGGCGCGGATCGCGCCTCCGGGGGCGACATCTGAGGGGAGCGGACGTGGCGGATGATCTGACTGCATCGATTGGCAGCACGAGCAAGCGTAGGCGGGCGCTGTGATGGCGGGAGCTGACGCGAGCGCGCAAGAGCCGGAGAAGCCGGCGGCGGACTTCCGGGTGATCACGTTCAACACGGCCGTCGGCAACCCGAAGATCAAGACCGACCAGCGCGACTTCCTCAAGCTGCCCTTCTACCGCGAGATCATCGAGGGCGCGGAGAGCGCGCCGATCCTGGCGCTGCAAGAGGTCGGTCCCGCTCAGGCCAAGGCCCTCAAAGAGGCGGCGAAAGGCGGGCACTTCAGCCTCATCCACATCTCGCGGCCGGGCCAGGGGAACGCCCTGCTCGTGCCGGCTCGCTTTAAGCTGCTTCGCCGCCGCCGGCGCTACTTCATCGGCAGTCAGCTTCGCGCGCTGGTCATGGCGGTGTGGCGGGCCATCTTCAAGCACGAGCCGCTGAACTACCGCCAGTACCTGGAGCTGCGCATGTGGATCGGGGCGCGGCTGCGCGACGAGGACGGCGGCCGCCAGCTCACGGTCTTCAACACGCACCTGTCCGGCGAGGGTCCACTGCGCCTCGCACAGGCCAAGGCGCTGTTGGAGCGGGCGCATCGCGCCCGCCGGCACGGCCCCGTGTTGCTGGCGGGCGACCTCAACGTCCGCGCCGGCGCGTCGAAGAACCCTGCGGACGCCGAGGTCCGGGCGCTCTTCGCGCCGTTGGAGAACGTGGCCGCGACGGCAACCGATCCGCGCCGGCCGACGATCGACTGGCTGCTCGCCGACGGCCTGCAACCGGTGTCCAGCCGGCTCTACACCGACGCTGCGCTGACGTTGCCGGGGCTGCCGTCGGCCGATCTCATCAGCGACCACTACGCCAAGGAGGCGACGCTGCGGTTCGGCTCCTAGTGGATCGCGGCGCGGCTTGCCCGCAGCACGGCGTCTCGCGGCCGGGAGCCGGCGCGGATCTGCCTCAGCCAGGATCCTGCGGCGTCTGAAACTCGCCGTCGATGAGCTCGATGCGGTAGCCGTCAGGGTCGGCGACGAAGCAGATGCGGAATTCATCGCGCCCGCCGGGCGCGTACGGAGGCTTCTCGGGCTTGATGCCCTCGTCGGCAAGCCGCTCCAGCAGACCGTCCAGACCCTCGACGGCCAGCGCGATGTGGCCATAGCCGGTCCCGAGGTCGTAGGGTTCCTCGTGGCCCTCGTTGACGGTCAACTCAAGCGTATCGCCGTCGCCGGGCAGGCCGAGGTAGATGTTGTATGCCCCCTCGAACTGCAGCCGCCCGCGCCGCTCGAAGCCCAGCGCCTCGTAGAAGCGCAACGACGCGTGGATGTCGCGAACGCGGACGTTGGTGTGCACGAACTGCATCGAAGTCTCCTCGCCAGGCGGCCGCT
>DASVPU010000017.1:0-19692 GCA_036389475.1 Solirubrobacteraceae bacterium | reverse complement strand
AGGCGCCCGCGGCCTGCAGCGTCGCGCGCGACCGCACGCGCACGGCCTTGATGACCTTGGCGCCCGTGCGACGCGCCACCTCGCCGCAGAACGCCGGCCCCTCGTCGCCGTGCAGCTGCACCAGCGAGAGCCCGGCGGCCTGGACCGCGCGGTCGATCTCGTCCAGGTGGGCGTTGACGAACACGCCTGCGAGCTGCACCGTGCGACGCAGCGATGCGCCGATGAGCTGGGCCTCCTCGAGCTCGCAGCGGCGCGGCGAACCGGGCCAGAAGTTCAACCCCAGCGACCAGGCGCCCGCCTCGGCGGCGCGGTGGGCGTCGTCGAGGTTGGTGATGCCGCAGTGCTTTATGCGCGGAGTGGACGCCATCCATTCATCCTACGCGCGCTCGCTTGGCGGTCAGCGGCTGGCGGACAGGCCGGGGCGCGTGCCGAGCTTGACCTCGACGTTCTTGCGCTGCCCGTCGCGGACGATCTGGATCGGGACGGTCTCTCCCGGCTTGTGCCTCGTGACGGCCTCGGAAAGCTGATCGCTGGATTGGACCGCCGTGTCGCCGATCCGCTGCACGATGTCGCCGGGGCGCAGCCCCGCCCGATCGGCCGGGCTGTTGGGCTGCACGTCTGAGATCGGCGCTCCCTTGATGTCGCCGCCGTCGACCAGGGGCCCGGTCTTCGTGATGACGCCGAGGTAGGCGCGGTCGACGCGGCCGTTGCTGCGCAGCTGCGGGATGACGTCCTTGGCCGTGTCGATCGGAACCGCGAAGCCGATGCCGATGAAGCCGCTGCTGGCGCCGCCGGTCTCGATCTGCGAGTTGACCCCGATGACCTGTCCTGTCGCGCCGATCAGCGGGCCGCCCGAGTTGCCGGGATTGATGGCGGCATCTGTCTGGATGACGTCATCGATCTGAAAGCCCGGCAGCAGCGACGGAATCTGGCGCTGCTTTGCGGAGACGACGCCGGTCGTCAGGGTGCGGGCGAGGCCGAAGGGATTGCCGATGGCGACCGCCGGATCGCCGACCTCGACGTCCTTCGAGGAACCAAGCTCGAGCGGGTGCAGATCCAGGCCGTCGGGGCTCACGCGCAGCAGCGCGAGGTCGGTCGATGGATCCTCGCCGGCGATCTTCGCCCTGACGGCCCGGTCGCCGATCTGCACGGTCACGCGCGTCGCGCCCTGCACGACATGGGCGTTGGTGACGATCGAGCCGGACTTGCTGATGACGAAGCCCGAGCCGGTGGCCTCCCCGCGCTGCGGTTCGACGAACGGCGAGGGCTGGGTCTGGACGATCTCGGACGTGATG
The DNA here is from genome assembly GCA_036389475.1 of Solirubrobacteraceae bacterium. Classification (GTDB taxonomy): domain Bacteria; phylum Actinomycetota; class Thermoleophilia; order Solirubrobacterales; family Solirubrobacteraceae; genus CADCVQ01. The sequence goes on along the minus strand of DASVPU010000017.1, from coordinate 18,397 downwards.
TAGACGACCCCGGGCGCGTCGCGCTTGTAGATCTCACGCGGCGTGAGCGCCCCCTCTGCCGCATTCGCGTTCGGCGCCGAGAGCGGCGCCTGCGCGACCACGGTCTTCGTGTCGCCGCCGCCGCCGATGCCGGTCGCCAGGATCACGACGGCCACGGCGATGCCGCCGACCAGCGCGGAGATGAAGGAGATCGCCTTGTTCACTGCCATCCTCCGTAGGCCGGCGACGGAGCGATCACAACGACGGGAACTCGTTGGTCTCGGTGTCGACGCCGGTCAGCGTGCGCAGCGCGGCCTCGGGGTCCGACGCACGCATGAGCGATTCCCCTACGAGCGCGCCGTCCACCCCGACGCGCTCGAGTTCGTCGAGCTGCTCGCGCGAGTACAAGCCGGACTCAGAGATCACGGTCTTGCCCGCCGGGATGTCGGCCAGCAGGTCGAAGGTGCGCTGGATGTCGATTGTGAAGTCCGTCAGGTTGCGGTTGTTGATCCCGATGACGTCTGCGTCGATGATCTCCAGGACGCGCTCCAGCTCGGGCTCGTCATGGACCTCGACGAGGACGTCGAGGTCCAGCGCGCGCGCCTCGCCGTTGAGCTGCACCAGCGCGTCGGGCTCCAGCGCGGCCACGATCAGGAGGATGGCGTCGGCGCCCGCTGCCGCCGCTTCGTAGAGCTGATAGGGGTCGACGATGAAGTCCTTGCAGAGGATCGGCAGCGCAGATGACGCGCGCGCCTCGCGAAGATCGGCGAGCGAGCCGCCGAAATGGCGCTGCTCGGTGAGGATCGACAGCGCGGCGGCGCCCCCGCGCTCGTAGGCGCCGACGACGTCGCCGACCGTGGCTCCCTCGCGGATCATGCCCGCGGACGGCGAACGGCGCTTGTGCTCGGCGATGACCGAGACGCCGGGTAGCGTCAGCGCTTCGCAGAACGGGCGATCGTCGCCGCGACCGGCTAACTCGTTCTCCAGAGTGGAGAGCGGCACCTCCTTGCGCCGCCGGCGCACGTCCGAGCGGGTGCTGGCGACGATCCGCTCGAGGATGTTCACGAGGCCACGTCCTGCGGCTGTGATTGCGTCGTCGCGAGCTCCTGCGTGCGCGCGACGAGCGCCTCGAGCGTCCGCGTCGCGGCCCCGTCGTCGATCGCGGCCTGTGCCGCGGCGACGCCGGCGAGCAGGTCGCTGGCCCGGCCGGCGGCGTAGATCGCCGCTGCGGCGTTGAGCACCGCGAGGTCGCGTCGGGGCCCTTGCTCGCCGCCCAGGATCGCGCGGGTCGTCGCGGCGTTCTCTTCGGCCGAGCCGCCTCGTGCGAGGCCGTCATCGGCGGCCGTCGGCAGGCGGACATCCTCCGGGCTCACGGTGTAGGTCTTCAGGGTGGCGCCGTCGACTTCGACGACGGTGGTGGGGGCCCAGATGCTCATCTCGTCGAGCGCGTCTTGCGAGGATACGACCAGTGCTCGTTCCACGCCGAGCAGCGCGAGCGCTCCGGCCATCGTCTCCATGAAGCCGGGGTCGGAAACCCCGATCAGCTGGCGCCGGGCGCCGGCCGGGTTGGTGAGCGGGCCCAGGAAGTTGAAGATCGTGCGGACCGCGAGCTCCTTGCGCACCCCGACGACGAAGCGCGTCGCCTGGTGGTGCATCGGAGCGAACATGAATCCGAAGCCGACCTCGTCGATGCACGTACCGACCTGGTCGGCCGTCAGGTCGATGCGCACGCCGAGCGCCTCGAGGACGTCAGCCGAGCCGCAGCGGCCGGTGGCCGAGCGGTTGCCGTGCTTTGCGACGGCGCAGCCGGCGCCCGCGGCGATCAGCGCGGCAGTCGTGGAGACGTTGAAGGTCGAGCGCCCGCCGCCGGTGCCGGCGGTGTCGACGAGCTGTTGACGCGTGGTCGTGACCTGTGTCGCGAAGGCGCGCATCGTCTTCGCAAGCCCCGCCAGCTCCTCGACGGTCTCCCCCTTCGTGCGCAGCGCGATCAGCAGGCCCGCAATCTGGGCCTGCGACGCGTCGCCGGACATGATGACCGCGAGCACCTCGGCGGCCTCGTCGACGCTCAGGTCATGCCCGGAGGCGACCGCATCGATGACGCGAGTGAGGACGGGGTCGGGCACGTGCGAGCGCGCAGACTAGTACACGACTCGGCTGGCTCAGGGTGCTGAGCGGCGGTTTCCGGGCGCTCGCGGCTATGCGTTGTTCCTGCCGGGTCGAGCGACGGCGATCCGACCGCATCCCAGCGATGCACAACCGACACCCCGCGCGCAGCCAACCAATCAAGCGTCACACGAGCACCCCCACGATGCACAACCGACACCCCGCGCGCAGCCGACCGATCAAGTGTCACATGAGCACGCCGTTTGCCACTGACGCATGGGCACGCCCGCTCTCGACGCTGCCATCCGAGCCCCGTCGCCCGCAAAGCAACCCGAGCCGCCCAGCGAACTACCGCTCGGGCGGCAGCTCGGCGACCTTCGGGTTGCGCCCCGCCAACGCGATCGGAGCGATCGCGCGGATCTCCTCCGTGACGCGCACGGCCAGCTCGGTCGGCGTCTCGCCCGGCCGCAGACCCTCCGCCGGCGCCAGGAACCGCACGCGGATACGCGGACGTTTGGGAAAGCGCGGGATGTCGGTCGTGCCCTGCACGGCGGTCGGAATGATCACCGCATCGGGAACGGCCTCGGCCAGGCGACCAAGCCCGCTTCGGGGCCGCAACTTGCGCCCGAGGCTGCGCGTGCCCTCCGGAAAGATCCCGATGCACGCGCCGACGCGCAGCTCGTCGATCGCGCGCTGCAGCGCGTCCGCATCGCCCGTGCCGCGAACGATCGGGATCTGCCCCATCCCGTCGAGCACGTACCGCAGGGCCTTGACCTTCCACAGCGAGGACTTCGACAGCGCGCGGATCTGCCGGCGCCTGATCGCCGCGAGCCCGATGACGACGGGATCCCAATAGCTGTCGTGGTTGGCGGTGATGAGCAGCGGGCCTTCGAGCGGAACGTGCTCCAGACCCTCGACCTCCAGACGTCCCCAGCGCCGCACGATCACAGAGCACAGCCCGAGCGCGACGCGATAGGTGCGGCTGATGTGCTCGAGCGGCTTCACGCGCGGGCGAGATCGGCGCCCAGGAAGTTCCCGAGCAGCTTCTTTCCCTCATCGGTCAGCACAGACTCCGGATGGAACTGCACGCCCTCGGCGGGCAGCTCACGGTGGCGGATGCCCATGATCACGCCGGCGCCCTCGGCCGAGACCTCGAACACGGCCGGCAGTTGAGCGGGATCCACGACCAGCGAGTGATAGCGCCCGACGGTCAGCGTCGGCGCCAGCCCGGCGAAGATCGTCCGGCCGTCGTGGGTGATCTCGCTCGTCTTGCCGTGCACGGGCTCGCCCCGGACGACGACCCCTCCGAACGCCTGCGCCAGGGATTGGTGGCCGAGGCAGACCCCCAGCGTCGCCACCCCCGCCTCGGGGAACCGCCGCAGAACCTCGACGCTGATGCCGGCTTCGTCCGGTGTGCACGGTCCGGGCGACACGACGACCCGATCGGGCCGGCGCTCGAGCAGCGCGTCGACCGCCGCCTGGTCGTTGCGCACGATCTCGAGGTCCGCCCCCAGCTCCCCCAGGTACTGAACGAGGTTGTAGGTGAACGAGTCGTAGTTGTCGATGACCAGGACCGAGGTCATGGCCAGTCCGGTTGCCAACAGGCCAGCTCGACCGCCCGCAGCACCGCCCGTGCCTTGGCTTCGGACTCGGCGAACTCATACGCCGGCTTCGCGTCGGCGACCGTGCCGCCACCGGCCTGCACGTGGGCGACACCGTCCTTCACGACGACCGTGCGGATGTGGATCGCCATGTCGAGGTCGCCCGTGTAGGACAGGTAGCCGACCGCTCCACCGTAACCGCCCCGTTTGACGGGCTCGAGCTCGTCGATGATCTGCATCGCCCGGACCTTCGGCGCGCCCGACAAGGTCCCCGCCGGCAGGGTCGAGCGCAGGGCGTCCATCGCGCTCGTGCCCTCGCGCAGCGTGCCCGACACGGTCGAGACGATGTGCATGACGTGCGAGTAGGTCTCCACCGCCATGTAACGGTCGACGTTCACCGAGCCGTATTCGCAGACGCGGCCGAGATCGTTGCGGCCGAGGTCGACGAGCATGACGTGCTCCGCGCACTCCTTCTCGTCTGCCAGCAGCTCGTCGGCGAGGCGCAGATCCTCTGCGGCGTCGGCGCCGCGCGGCCGGGTCCCCGCCGCCGGGCGCGTCGCGACGTGCCGGCCGCTGACGGTCAGCAGCGGCTCGGGGCTGGCGCCCGCGACCTGGAAGTCCATGAAGTCCAGGAAGTACATGTACGGGCTCGGGTTGACGACGCGCAGGCCGCGGTAGACCGAGAACGGGTCGATGTCCAGATCGGCCGACCAGCGCTGCGACGGCACCACCTGATAGGCGTCGCCGGCGCGGATGTACTCGACGATCCGCGCGACGGTGGACTCGAACCGCTCGCGCGGCATGTTCGAGTTGAACGTCGGCCGCGGACGCGCAGGTGTCGGCTCGGGGCGCGGGACAGGGCCGGCGAGCAGGTCGCGCGCCTTCTGGATCGTCGCGACCGCGTCGGCGTAGGAGGCATCCAGGTCGCCGTCCTCGTCGTCGGCGTAGACGTTGACGAGCACGTTGAGCGTGTGCTTGAGGTGGTCGAAGACGACGAGCACGTCGGAGAGCATCAGCGCCATGTCGGGCAAGCCGACCGGATCGGGATTGGGATCGCCAAGCGGCTCGACGGTGCGCACGAGGTCGTAGCCGAAGTATCCGACGGCGCCGCCGGCGAACGGCGGCATGTCGGGCCACGGCGCCTGGCGGTAGTGCTCGACCTCGTCGGCCGCCAGCGCGTAGGGATCGGTCGGCGAGTCGCCCAGCGACCAGCGCACGACCTTGCGCGGGCGCACCCCTATGAACGTGTAGCGCCCGACCTGCTGCCCGCGCTCGGCGGACTCGAGCAGGAACGCCGGGAACTGCGGCGCGCGGCCGCGAAGCTTGAGGAACGCCGAGACCGGCGTCTCGGTGTCGTCGATGAAGCTGTGGCGCAGCGCGATGAGGTTGTACTCGCGCGCGAGCTCGCGGACCTCTTCGAGGCTCGGCTGCACCGGCAGGGACGTGCCTTCAGCGGCGACGGCCATTGAGCACGATTCCGGCGTCGGCGAACGAGCGCTCGCGCCCGCGCAGCAGCACGGCGAGGTGGTACAGGACGTCCGCGGTCTCCTCGTCGACGCGCTCGTCGGTTTCCTCGCGCGCGGCGCGAGTCACCTCCTCGGCCTCCTCCATGACCTTCTCGCCGACGAGCCCGGGGTCCTCCAGCAGCGTCACCGTGTACGAGCCCGGCGGGCGCTCGGCGGCGCGCCGGGCGAGCGTGCGCTCGAGGACCGGCAGCGCCTCATGGGGAGCCGGCGGCTCAAGCTCACCGTTGTGAAAGCAGGTGCGCTCGCCGGTGTGACAGGCCGGGCCGGCGGGTTCGACGAGCGCGAGCAGCGCGTCGCCGTCGCAATCCATCCGCAACGCGCGGACGGCCTGCGTGTTGCCGCTCGTGGCGCCCTTGTGCCATTGCTCCTGGCGCGAGCGGCTGTAGAGGTGAAGCTCGCCGCTCGCACGCGTGCGGCGGACCGCCTCGGCGTTGGCGTAGGCCAGCGTCAGCACCTCTCCGCTGCGCCAATCCTGCACGATGACCGGTACGAGGCCGCGCTCGTCGTAGGCGATCTCCATGGATGGAGTCTATGCGCGTATATGTAGCGATGTTCGCGCGTAGTCGGCTACAGGCGTGGCTCTGCACACCGTGCAGCGAGGACCGGTCCGCCGGACCGCCGGCAGGCAGCGCAGCCTAATGAACTGCGATCGAGTGACGGGCGCCGCGAATAGCAGCGACGACCGCCGCGCCGATGATCTGGGAGGCTGGCGCCATTAGGAAACGGCTCTCGCGCCGATGAGCATCCCCTGAGAGCTGTCGATCGTCGCGCAGCCTTGGCGCATCATCACGTGATCGTCTGTCGGCCTGCAGGTGCAGCAGCAGCACGATGCACCCCTGCAGCGCAGTCGGATCACCGGCCTCGGCTACCTGCCGCGCGACCGCCACGAGCTCCTCGAAGACCGGCCGATCGGCCGGTCGCCTGAGTTCGCCGATCACCGGCAGCACCTGGCGCAGCAGGGCGACGTCGTCGTCCTCCCACGCCCTGCGCGCTCTGTAGGTTCTTGACGAACCTGGTCGTCGGCTTCGCGATCTTTGCGGCGGCCGAATCGTTGGAGAACGGCTTGCCACCGTCGAAGAGATCGCCCGGCCAGCGCGCGGTCTGCAGGATGTCGGCGCGGTTGCCACCAGCGGCACGGTCATCGTGATTAGCGCTCGATCACGTGCCCCAGCACCTGCTTTTGTCGTGAAGCCGCGTGCCGAGACCGAAGCCGTTGACCGCTGCGCCATCGCCCATCTCGAAGAAGTCGACGGTGGCGATCGCGGCGTTGTGCACGAGCGCGCAGATGCAGGTTTCGGCTGCCTCGATGCCGCGCGCGGGTGTGGTCGACGGTCCCATGTTGCGCTGGGCCTTGTTGTTGTCGTCGAGGATCTCGACGTCCTGGTCTGGCCAGCCGGGCGCGCGGCGCACGCTCTCGCCGGCAAATGGGTCGCCGGGGGACGAGATCTCCACCGCGAGGCAGATGTGCCCCGACGCACGTGAACCGTTCCAACACCCACGCAGAAGAGCAGTCAAAAAGACTCCAAGGGCAAGTGTGTTCCTGAGCGGAAGGCGCTTTCGATGGGCTACCGTTGCCGGTTCGGTGATGGTACGCGGCAAACTTCCAGAGCGTCCGATTCACCCGTGGGCAACGGATCATTCGTGTCCGCGTCTCGTTCGAATGACGCCGGCCACGGCCCCATCGGTCGCCGGCTCAGCGATCTCCTCTCCTGCGGTCACCACCACCGGATAGATGCTGCGGCGCAAGCACGACAACCACAAACCCGAGCGCCCGGTCGACGACCGGGCATGGTCAGCGCGCACGAACATGCACGAGCGCGACGTCGGCAAGGATCTCGTCCGATACACCCCGCTGCCCGCCGAGACCGGCCCCATCTGGGCGCCGGACAAGCTGTCGATCTGGCCCGTCGAAGGGGGCCGCTTCGGCATCGACGCGCACTACCACGGGGTGACCGGCGCGCAGCGCGCCGAGCATCAGCTCGCGCGGCTCGGCGCAGCCGGCCTCGTCGCGAGCGTGCGCCCCGGACCCGACGAGGGCGCCACGCTGCGTCTCGGACCGCTCGCCCACCAGGCCGCGTGGCTGGCACTGGAAGCCTTCCTCGGCCGGCCGCTGGACGCCGCCGACGCGCTGTAGCCGGATTCAGGCTCAGCTACGTCCGCGCCAGCGCCCGCAGATCGCTGCCCGCATCGGTCAGCATCTCGCGCAGCGGCTCGATGTCGGTGCCTGCCGCGATCAACTTGCGTGCGATGTCCAGATCCTCGGTCCGTCCGACCGCAAGCGCCGCCGCAAGCCGACCTGCGTCGACGTACCACACGCTGAACGTCCCGTCAGCCGGATCGCCGCGCACGAGCTCCGCGTCCCACGACGCCGCCGGTCCGACGTACTCGAGCGTCGCCCAGTCGGCGAGGTCCGACCAGAAGTAGGGCACCACGGCGTAGGGCTCGTCGGAGCCGAGCATCGCCCGCGCCGCAAAGCGGCCCTGCGCAGCCGCGACCTCTTCGTGCTCGATGCGCAGCCGCCGGCCGTGGATCACGCTGTCGTACTCGCAGATGTCCCCGGCCGCGAAGATCCCGGCGGCCGACGTGGCCAGGCGCCGATCGCAGGCCACTCCACCGGTCTCGCCGAGCTCTAGGCCGGCCTTGCGCGCGAGCATGACGTCGGGGGTCGCGCCTACGCCGACGACGACGAGGTCCCCCTCGACCCGCCGCCCGTCCTCGCACACGACGGCGCTGACGCGACCGTCCTCTGTGTCCCCCGCGAACTCGACGACGTCGGCACCGGCGAAGATCTCGATCCCGTGCGACTGCAGGAGTTCGCGCACGAACGTGCCCGCGACGGCGCCGAAGCCGCGTTCCAGCGGCAGCGATTCCTGCATGACGATCGCGCAGCGCTTGCCGAGCATGGTCATCGACGCCGCGACCTCGGTCGCGATGTACGAGCCCCCGACGACGACGATCCGCTCGGCGTCGGCGGCGTCCTCGCGTAGCGCGTCGGCGTTGCCCAATGCACGCAGGTAGTGGATGCCGTCGCGCTGGGCGCCCTGCGCGCGCAGGCGGCGCACCATCGCGCCGGTCGCGACGAGCGCCTGATCGAAGCCGCAGACCTCGCGGCCGAGCTTGGCGCTGCGCCCTTCGACGTCGAGGTCCATCACGGGCGTGCGCGTCAGCAGCTCGACGTCGTGGTCGGCGTACCACTGCTCTGGGTAGACGAGCGCTGCCTGCCGCTTCTCGCGCCCCTGCAGGTAACCCTTCGTGATCGGCGGGCGGTGATAGGGCGGATCGAGCTCACGCGTGGCCAGCACGATCGAGCCCCCGAAGCCGCGCTCGCGCAGCTCGGCGGCCGCGCTCGCCGAGGCGATGCCGCCACCGATGAGCAGGAGGTCGATCGTGCGATCGCTCACGGCCGGGCATCGTATGACCTGGCCATCGGCGGCGCGTGGTGAGCGCTGCGGACCGATCGGATCGTCCGATGTTCGGCCTACCGCGCCGAGGTGCAGTACGACGGCTCGAGCTCCCGCGATGCGCTAATCGACTGACATCTCCTGATAGGTGCGTCGCGCGGGCGGGGCTCGCGCGGCGCAGCCGTGACGCCCTGCGGATCCGCGTGCGGCGGAAGATGCGCGCGCCGCGCCTACTCGATTCCAAGGCGATCGAGCAGCGCCTCGTCGCCGCGCCAGCCGCGACGCACGCGCACCACGAGATCGAGGTGCACGCGCGTGCCCAGGTGGCGCTCGACCTCACGGCGGGCCGCGGTTCCGATCGCCTTGATCATCCGGCCCTGGGCACCGATGAGGATCCCCTTCTGCGACTCGGCCTCGACCCACGCCAGCGCCTGCACGCGGATCAGTCCGTCATCGCGCGCTTCGCCGATCTCCTCGACGACGACCTCGACCGCGTGCGGTACCTCCTGAAAGGTCCGGCGCAGGATCTGCTCGCGGATGAGCTCGGCGATCAGCACCTTCTCGGGCTGGTCGGACGTGTCCTGGAGGTCGAAGAGATGCGGGCTCTCGGGGAGCAGGCCGACGAGGTGCTCGACGAGCGCCTCGACCCCCGTGCCCTTGCGCGCCGACAGCGCGAAGATGTCGTCTGAGATGTCGAGGTCCGCGGCGGCCTGCAGCGTCGCCATGGTGCGCGCCCTGTCGAGGCGGTCGATCTTGTTGACGACGATCACGATCGGCATGGAGACCTGCGCCAGCGCCGCGGCGATGAACCTGTCGCCGGGCCCCACCCCCTGCTCGCCGTTGAGCAGGAGCACCGCCGCGTCCGCGTCCTCGAGCTCGCGCTCGACGCGGTGCTGCATGCGCTGGGTGAGCGCGTCGCGCGGGCGCTGCACGCCGGGCAGGTCGACGAGCACGAGCTGCGCATTGCCGCGCATCGCGATGCCGCGGATCGCCCGCCGCGTCGTCTGCGGCTTGTCGGAGACGATCGCGACCTTCGCGCCGACGATCGCGTTGACGAGCGTCGACTTGCCGACGTTCGGGCGCCCCGCCAGCGCGACGAAGCCGGCGCTGGTGGTCGCGCTCATGGGTCCGGCGTGACCCAGGTCAGGATCTCCCGCTGCACGACGAGCATCTCGCCGTCGTCGGTCTCGTGATCCATGCCGGTCAGGTGCAGCGCGCCGTGAACGATCGCCTCGCGCAGGTCGGCGGTGTGCTGCGGGCAGATGACGATGTCGCCGAGCTCGCGCGGACCGGGCGATGGATCGGCGCCGTCGATCGGGAACGACAGGACGTCGGTCGGTCCGTGCTGACGGCGGTGAGTCGCGTTGAGCTCGGCGATTCGCTCCGCGCTGACGAACTCGATCGCGACGTGACCGGAGTCGATGTCCGCGGTCGCCAGCGCCAGCCCGACCAGGCGCTCGATCTCGTCCAGGGGCAGGATCGGACCCGCCGGCCCGAGCACTTCGATCTCGAGCTGGTGCTCCGGGTCGATCGCCGACAACGTCAGGCCCGGCGGCGGTCTGCGGGTCTGAGCCCCGGCGCCTTGCTCTCGGCGTGCTCGGCGTACGCCTCGACGATGCGCTGCACGAGCCGGTGGCGCACGACGTCCTCGCCGCCGAAGCGCACGAACTCGATCCCCTCGACGCCTTCGAGGATCTCCCCCACGACGACGAGCCCGGAGCCCTCGTGCTTGGGCAGGTCGATCTGCGTGACGTCGCCGGTGACGACCATCCGCGAGTTGAACCCCAGTCTTGTCAGGATCATCTTCATCTGCTCGGGCGTCGTGTTCTGCGCCTCGTCGAGGATGATGAAGCTGTCGTTGAGCGTGCGGCCGCGCATGAAGGCCAGCGGCGCGACCTCGATCTGGCCGCGCTCGAGGTAGGTCGCGACCTTCTCGGCATCGAGCATGTCGTGCAGCGCGTCGAAGAGCGGGCGCAGGTAGGGGTCGATCTTCGCCATCAGGTCGCCCGGCAGGAAGCCCAGGCGCTCGCCGGCCTCGACGGCGGGCCGCGTCAGGATGATGCGATTGACCTCGCGGCGACTCAGTGCGGCGGCGGCAAGCGCGACCGCGAGGAACGTCTTGCCTGTGCCCGCGGGGCCGATGCCGAAGGTGATCGTGTTGCTGCGGATCGAGTCGACGTAGCGCTTCTGGTTGACCGTCTTCGGCGCGACGTGCTTTGAGCGGTGGCGCCAGACGACGTCCTCGAGGATCTCGGCGGGGGAACGGTGCTGGTCCAGCGCGCCGGTGACGGCTTGGATCGTCCCGGGCGCGATGTCATGGCCCTGCTCGATCAGCTCGGCGAGCTCTCGCACGACGATCGAGGCGGCCTGAACGGCCTCCTCCTCCCCGTCCAGGGTGACGACGTTGCCGCGTAGGTAGAGATCGCACTCGACGTGGCGCTCGATCTCGCGCAGCACCGCGTCGCGGCTGCCGGCGAGCTCCGTCGCAACCTCGTTGGGCACTTCGATCTGCGTGCGCATCAGCTCCCCAGCGCCTCCCGCACGAGCGCCGAGACGCGCTTGCCGTCCGCGCGACCGTCGACGGCAGGCATTGCGGCCTTCATGACCTGGCCCATGTCCTTCTGTGACCGCGCCGCCGTCTGCGCAACCGCGGCGGCGACGATCGCGCGCAGCTCGTCATCGCCCAACTGCGCCGGCAGGTAGGCCTCGATCATCCGCGCTTCGGCCTCCTCGCCGTCGGCGAGCTCCGCGCGCCCGGCGTCGCGAAACGCCGTGGCGGCCTCCAGCCGGCGCTTGCGCTCGCGGCGCAGCACTGCCAGCTCGTCCGCCGATCCCTCCTTCGCCGCCTTCTGAAGCTCGCTCAGCACGAGCCTCAACGCGCCGACGCGATCCTTCTCGCCGGCGCGCATTGCGGTGGCGAGATCCTGCTTGACCGTGTCGACCAGCGTCATCTGCCGTTCAGGATAGTCATCAAACCTGACGAACCCCTGGAGCGTTGCGTGAGGGACGATACTGGCCCAGCATGGCCTTCGTTCCGCCCGCTCGCCACCTTCTGCGCGCCAAGGATCTCGCCGACGCCCGCTACTTCGAGCCGCTGTGCGTGCAGGACATGGCGAGCGCCGCCGGACTCTCGAGCGCGCACTTCAGCCGCGAGTTTCGCCGCGCCTTCGGCGAGTCGCCGCACGCGTACCTGCTCACCCGCCGGCTCGAGCGCGCCGCGGCCCTGCTTCGTAGCACCGACCGCTCGGTCGCCGACATCTGCGTGTCGGTCGGACTACAGAGCATCGGCTCGTTCACGACCAGCTTCACGCGCACCTTCGGCGCATCGCCGACCGCCTATCGCGCCGCGTTCCCGCCGGCGGGCCAGCACGCGCGAATCCCGGCGTGTGTCCTGCGCGTGTACGGGCGACCGCAACGCCGCACGTTTCGAGAAGACAACGCGCCCGCGCCGGACTAGCGTGCCGGTCATTGTTGCGTCGACCCAGGAGGACATGATGATCAAGATCGCACACGCGCAGCTGTGGGTGCACGACCAGGACGAGGCGCTCGCGTTCTACACGCAGAAGCTCGGGCTGGAGGTACGCGCCGACGTGACCCTCGCCGAGATGGGCAACTTTCGCTGGCTCACCGTCGGCCCCGCCGGCCAGCCCGATATCTCGATCGTGCTGATGGCCATTCCCGGTCCCCCGGTCATGGACTCCGAGACGGCCGATCAGGTGCGAGACCTCATGGCGAAGGGCTTCGCGGGCACGATCTTCCTCACGACCGAGGATTGCCAGGCCGCGTACGAGGAGCTCTCGGGCCGCGGCGTCGAGTTCGTCGAGCAGCCCGAGGAGCGCCCCTACGGGATCGACTCCGCGTTCCGCGACCCGTCCGGCAACAACATCCGGCTGACCCAGGTCAGCGAGATGGCTACGGTCTGAGCCTGGCGCCTGCGCACGCCTAACGGGTCTCGATTGGGGGCGCGGGCACCCCGCGCCCCGCGCCGTTGGAGGCGTCCTCCGCGGCCAGCGCTCCGCCGAGCGTGCTGGGCGAGCCGAGGCGGCCGAGCTCGGCCGTGTCGCGACCGAAGAGCAGGCCGATGTTCCAGTCCACGAGCAGGCGCGCGCGGCGGCCGAGCCCGGGCATCATCGCGAGGTGGTAGGTGCGGGCCAGCAGCCAGGCCGGCGTGCCGCTCCACGTGATCGGGCCGGTCATCGCGACGGCCTCGCGCCTGCCCATGTCGACGAAGACGCCCTTCGTCTTGTACCTGAACCTGCGCAGCCGGTTGCCCGCGATCGCCGCGGCGACGTTGCGGCCGACCACTCGCCCCTGCCGGATCGCGTGCTGCGCGGTGGGCGGGCACGGCATCCCCTTGCGCGCGGGATCGGGCACGGCGGCGCAATCGCCGATCGCCCAGATGTCGTCGAAGCCCTTGACCTGCAGCCGGCTGTCGGTCTCGATGCGCCCCTTTTCGTCGAGCGGCAGGCCGAGCCGCGCGACGACCGGGTGCGCCTTGACTCCGGCGGTCCAGACGAGCGTGCGCGTCGGGACGATCTCGCCGTCGCTGAGCCGCGCTGTGGTGGCCGTCACCTCGTCGAGCGTCGTGCTCGTGCGGATCTCGATGCCGCGGAAGCGCAGCTCGCGCACGGCGAAGTCGGCGAGCTTGGGCGGGATCTCCGGCATGACGCGCTGCGTCGCCTCGACGAGGATCCAGCGCATCCCCGTCACCCGGCAACGCGGGTAGAGGTCGATGATGTCCGCCGCGAAGTCCTGCAGCTCGGCGAGTCCTTCGAGGCCCGCGTAGCCGGCGCCGACGAAGACGTAGGTCAGGTACTCGCGGCGCGCGACGCCGTCCTCGAGCGTCTCGGCGATCTCCAGCGTGCGGATGACGTGGTTGCGCAGCGCGATCGCCTCGGGCAGCGACTTCAGCGCCACCCCGTGCTCGGCGAGACCGGGCACCGGCAGCGTGCGGCTGACCGAGCCGACCGCGACGATGAGGTGGTCGTAGTCGAGCTCGCTCTCGCTGCCGTCGAGCGAGCGCACGTGAACGACCTTGCGCTCCGGGGATGCGCCCATCATGCGCCCGAGGCGCAGGTGGATCGTGGGGTCGAGCTCCTCGCGCAGCGGCACGACGACATGACGCGGCTCCAGCGTTCCCGCCGCGGCGCCGGGCAGCAGCGGCGTGTAGAGCATGAAGTTGTCCGCGGTCAGGAGCCGCACTCGCGCGCTGTGCTGGGGCAGCACCCGAGCGAGCGTGCGAGCGGCGTAGAAGCCGCCGAACCCGCCTCCGGCGATGATGACGTTCCAGGCTATGGCGGGGAGCCTACGCCGTAGCCGTCAGCGCACAAGCGTCAGCGCGGCCCATTCGCCGCTCTCGCGGCGGGCCCGTTCGTACATGCCGTACGCAGCGAATGCGGCTCCGATCGCGTCGGCTTCCGGGCACAGCAGCCCGCTGATGACCAGAACCCGGGGCGGCTCGCCGTCAAAGCCGGTCCGTGCGACGTGGGCGAGCAGCGGCCGCAGGAGGTTCGCGACGACGGTCTGGGCGGTCGGCGCGGGGCCGCCGTGCAGCAGGTCGGCGTGGCTCACGTCGATCTGGACGTCGTTGACGCGCGCGTTGGCGCGCGCCGCGAGCACCGACTCGCGCTCGTGATCGACGCCCAGAACCGGGGCCCAGCCGAGTTTTGCCGCCGCGATCGAGAGCACGCCCGAGCCGCACCCCAGATCGACCAGACCGCCCTCGGGCTCGAGCTCGAGCAGCGCCTCCAGGCACAGCCGCGTCGTGTGATGCGCGCCGGTGCCGAACGCCTGCCCGGGGTCCACGACGATGTCCAGCAGCTCCTGGCTCGCCCGCGCCGGCGGGTCGGCCCACGGCGGCCGCACGAAGATCCGATCGCCGATCGTGACCGGCCGGTGGAAGGTGCGCCAGGCCGTCGACCAGTCGTCGGCGACCTCCGTCGTCGTGATGTCGACGAGCGCGGCGCCGGCCGCGGCGCGCAGATCCGGCAGCGCCGGCAGCTCGCCGCAGGCCCCGTAGACGGCGTACTCCACGGTTTCCCCGTGGTCGACCTCCTCCACCCCGGCAGGCGCCAGCTCCAGCAGCTGCGCCAGAGCGACCTCGGCGTCGGCGCGCGCGACGCGCACCGCGAGGCGGATCACGCTCGCAGCGCGCGCTTGAGCTTCGCGAAGACCGACTCTTCCGAGCGGGTGTTGCTGTCGGTCATCGTCTCGTTCAGGCGTTCGAACAGCCGCCGCTGCTCGTCGCTCAAATGCCTCGGAATGACGACGTTGACGACGACGCGCAGGTCGCCGCGCCGCCCTGGCCGGCGCAGCAGGGGCATCCCGCGTCCGCGCAGCTCGAGGGTCTCGCCGGACTGCGTCCCCGGGCGCACGTGGAGATCCTCGCTGCCCTCGAGCGTCGGTACCTCGAACTTCGCGCCTAACGCCGCCGCGGGAGCCGGCACGTCCAAGACCGTGACGAGGTCGTTGCCGTCGCGGATGAAGCGCTCGTGCGGGCGGATCGAGACGTGTACATAGAGATCTCCGGAAGCCGCGCCCGACTCGCCCGCATGGCCGCGGCCCGGGACGCGGATGCGCTGGCCGTCGTCGATCCCGGCCGGGACGTCGATGCTGACCGCGTGCGTCAGCATCTCCCGGCCGCGGCCGTCGCAGCGCGCACACGGGCGCTCGGCGATCTTGCCGTCTCCGGAGCAGACGTCGCAGGCGACCGTCCGCGCAACCTGGCCGAAGGGCGTGCGGCTCACCGCCTGCAGCACGCCGTTTCCGCCGCAGCGCTCGCAGGTCTTGATCGGCGTTCCCGGCTCGGCGCCGTTTCCGTGGCAGCGCTCGCAGCGGTCGACGACCTCGTAGCGCACGTCGACCGCAGCCCCCGTGGCCGCTAGCTCGAGCTCGATCTCGACGGAGACGGATTGGTCGGCGCCCCCACGTGGCCCAGCGGCGCCGAAGCCCCCGCCGAAGCCGCCTCCGAAGAACGCGTCGAACAGGTCGGAGATCGAGCCGAAGCCCTCGAAGTTCGGGCTCTGGCCGCCGCGCTTGAGGCCCTCGTGGCCGTAGCGGTCATAGATCTGGCGGCGCTCGGCGTCAGACAGGATCTCGTAGGCCTCGGCAGCCTCCTTGAACTTCTCCTCGGCCTTCGGGTCGTGGTTGTTGACGTCGGGGTGCAGCTCGCGCGCGAGCTTTCGAAACGCCTTCTTGATCTCGCTCTCGCCCGCGTCACGACCAACGCCGAGCACCTCGTAGCAATCGCGCTTCACGACTGGTCGTACACGTCTTGGATGAACCGCGAGAGCTGGTGCGCGGCCTCGCGCACGGCGCGGATCGTGGTGCCGTAGTCCATCGATACCGGGCCGATCAGCGAGACCGTGCCGAGCGGGCGCAGCGCCAGCCCGTAGCCCGACGTCACCATCGCCAGTGAGCGCAGCGCCGGGTTCTCGTTCTCCGCGCCGATCCGCACGATGACGTCGCGCTCGTCCAGCGCGGCGCGCAGCATCTCCAGCAGGGTTACGCGGCTCTCGAGCATGTGCATGAGCTGGTTGATCTGCGAGAGGTCCTGGAAGCGGTGCTCGGACAGCAGCCGCGCAGCCCCATCGACGTACAGCGAATCCTCGGCGGTGGCGGCGAGCTCGGTGAATGCCGGCATCAGGCTGTCCAGGAACCTGCGCTCGGTGTGCGCGAGCGTCGGGTCCATCAGGCGCGCGTGCAGCTTGCGCGCTCCGAGCCCGAGACCGTCGAGGGCGTCGTTGAGGAACTCGCCTGCCCAGCCGACAACGCCGCTGTCGACCGGCGCGTCGAAGGTCAGCATGCGCTTCGAGACACCGCCGGTCGAGGTGATGATCACGACCATCACGATCTGCGGCTGCAGCTGGAGAACCTCGATGTGGCGGATCGTCGCCGTCTCCAGCGGCGGTGCGGACACGACCGCGAGCAGGTTGGTTACCTGCGAGAGCGTCTCGGTCGTGACGCGCATCGCCTCGTCGACCTCGCGGCGGGTCAGCTCGAGCTCGAGCTTCGAGCCGACCGTCGCCATGCTCGGCAGCAGGCGGTCGACGAAATACCGGTAGCCGGAGTCGGTCGGGATGCGCCCCGCCGAGGTGTGAGGGTGCGCCAGCAGCCCGTGCTCCTCGAGCTGCGCGAGCTCGTGGCGCACCGTCGACGGACCGGCCTGCAGCTCAGGGTCGGCGGCGAGCGTCCGGGAAGCAACGGGCTGGACAGTCGCCTGGTAGGCGACCACGACCTTGCGCAGGATCAGCTCTTGGCGCGGTGTGAGCACCAGTCGATTGTACGAGCGGCGCCCACCTGGCCGGCGACGGGCAGCTGTCGCGTGCCCGCAATACGTGCTTCAAGGGAGATCCGGCGCGTCGAGGCCCAGATCGATGGCGTCGATGGGGTCGTCGGCCGCGACGTCGAACGGATTGTCGGCCAGCGAGTCGTCGGCCAGCGGATCGTCGATCTCGTCTGCGGGATCGGACGAGTCGGCGCTACCGCCGTCGCTGGCCTGGTTGTCGGCAGCGGGGTCCTGACCAGCCTTCTTGCGCTCCCTGATCATGCAGCGGGCGAAGGCCGACGTCGGCTTTCCCGCAGCGCGCTTGCGGCTGAGGCCGGTACACGGCGAGCTCTTGACCGTCGCGACCTTCTTCGCCGCCTTCGCGCACGCTGCGCGCCCGCGCTTGGTCTTGGAGGCGCAGTGCTTTGCGTGCTGCTTGGTCCGGGCCTTCAAGGCATGAGTGGGGACCCCGCCGGCGACCGCCGGCGGCGCGAGCATCAGCGCGGCGACCATCGCCGCAAGCCCGGCGAGCCGGGCAGGCATGTGACTCATTGGTGACTCCATTCGGCGGCTGGGCTGCCTGCGCAGCAGGTCCCTGGCTCTGCGGACCCGCCTCGCGACGGGATTGCCATTTTCGTGGGTTGTACGTCTTGTGTGTTATCGACTGCGATCGGCGGTTCTTCAATGCCTATGGCAGTTGCTCGGCACGTATTGAGCATCCGGCCACGCCGGCGCAGCCCCTTGAAGTTGGCGCGGACCGGCGGGCAGAGACATGTTCGGGCGGAGAGGAAGACGGGTCTGTCTCTCGATGCGACCGCCGAGGGCAAGACCTGGTGGACCACTGGCTGAAGGACGCGAGGCACAGCGCGGCGAACTCGACTGGGCACCCCGAACAGACCATGCGGTGAACCACACGGCGAGGCGACGCACGCACACGGCGGACTACGATCACGCGCCGCGTCGCCGAGAAGCTCGGCGTCGGCTGACGAAGATTGCGCTGGCCGACGGGGCCGGCGCAGGAGCCGAGCGGCCGGCCGAGAGGCGGGTCGTCTGGGTTGCGCGGCCGCTACTCGACGGCCAGGTGCGCTTCGGCCTTGCGGATCAGCCGCTGGCCATTCTGCTCGCAGTACGTGTCGACGATCACGACACCGTTGCTGGACTCGCGCACCTTGCCCGTCACGCTGAGCTCCTGCTCGGGGCCGCCCACGCCGCGGAACTGCACGCTCAGGCGCTTGAGCGACTGCGGTCCGCCGCCGGCGTCGGTCTGGGCGCGCGCGACCTGGGCCATCGTGTAGAGCCCGTGCAGGATCATTCCGGGCAGGCCGACCGCCCTGGCGAAGTCCTCGTCGATGTGGATCGGGTTGAAGTCGCCCGACGCTCCCGCGTAGCGAATCGTCAGGTACTTGTCGGGCGTGACCTTCAGGCCCTCGATCTCGTCGCCTGCCGCCAAGCCCACGCCGCTCACTCTCCCCGCACGATGTTCGACCACGTGCCGACGCAGACGGTCTCGCCGCGCTGGTT
>DASVPU010000016.1:0-4129 GCA_036389475.1 Solirubrobacteraceae bacterium | reverse complement strand
AGCTTCGGGCACTACGGCGCCGGCCGTCACTCATCATCGCGGGCGGTTTTCCGATGTCGGCGTTGTCCGTGAAGACGCCGTCCACACCGAAGCGCGAAGAACTGCTTGAACTCGGCGATCGAGTTGCCGTAGTCGGGGTCTATGGAGAGTTCGTGCGGAAAACCGGGTTAGGCCGCGACGGCCGGCTTCGCGTTGTGCTCGCGGTAGGCGCTGCGGTCCCGTAGGGCCTCCGGGAGAGCGACGCGGCAGGACGGGGTGGCGAGCAGCGATCCGTTGCGGCTGCACTGGCGGTGCTGAGCTTGGCCATCCTTCGCGACCCCGGTACGCCTGGTGCATCCGCCGCGAGCTGCATCCGCTGAACGCGCGACGCCACGACATCGCGCTGTCCGGGGCGCGTGGATCGGGCTCGACCGCGGCAAGGCCCGTGACGATCGCCATCGCGCGCGCGGCAAGGTGAAACACCGGATCGGGCATCGCGTTGAACGCCGCCCATGCAACGCCAGCGCCTCGGTGTGCGCGATCTGCTCTGTGCCGACGCCGCCTTGATCGCGATCGACTCCGCCGCCAGCGCGTTGGCCTCCGCGACCCCGATCAACGCCTTCGCCAGCCGTAAGCGCACGAGCGCCACGGGCTCCTTGTCACGACCGACGCCCAACCCGACGTTAAACGTCTTGGCCAGCAGCGCCTGCAGCTGCGCGAACGTCGAGCACCACCGCCTGCCCGTCGGGCGCTCCTGGGCTCATACATGCGAAGGCTACCGCCGCCCGGGTCGACAGCTCCAGCCCGTGAGGGAGCACCGCTTACCGCCGGATCTCGTTCCAATGTTTCTCACGGGCCGCGTCGCGCTCGACCTGCGCCGTCTGCAGGACGGCCAAGCGCACCTGGACCCGTGGCTTCAGCTCGTTCGGCGTCTACGCCGAGCACACGTTCGACGGCCTCTCGGCCGCGAACGCGAAGAAGATCAGCGTGCAGGGAGCCGTGCTGCTCGTGCTCGAGCGCCACCAGCGCATCGCACTTGACGGCGCAGACCTGCCCGGCGCAGCCCGCTCGATGATCCTTCGGCGCTGGGCAGCACTGCTGAGGCGGCCCGTGAGGAACATCGATACGAACAGTCCCGCTAACGATCGGCCCCGGCGTACGGAGCACCCGACACCCATGACCGTGTAACGCTCGGAGCACCCGACGCCCGTCGCCGTGTAGCGCCCGGTGGTGCGGCCCGATCACCGAAGACGCGAACGGGGCGCGGCGACGTGTCCGGCGTTCAGTCGGTCAGCTCGAGCAGCTGCGCGGTGATGTCGGTCGGGTGGCCGGGGGCATTGCAGCCCCCGGCCACCCAACCCACAAAAGCGGTGCAACCAGCCAACCTGGGCGCACGAGCGGCGTTTACACCAGCACAACAACTTTCGCGCCGTCCAGCAGAACAAGACTGCCCAATCGGTACGGCGCGCGTCCTGATCCCATAGGAGGCTCCTTGTGCGCGCGGCGTTGCCGACGACACTGATTCGTGGCCGCAGTCGCCTGCGCCGCGTCGAACGCCGTGCTGCTACGCGCCCCTTGCGCGAGCAGTTCCGACCACTTGTAAGCGTGGTCATTCCAGCACGAAACGAACAGCAGAACATCGAATGGGTGCTCCAGCGACTGCCCGACGTGCACGAGGTGATCCTCGTCGATGGCTGCTCAACCGATGACACCATAGCCGTGGCCAGATCGCTGCGCCCTGACATCGTGGTGCTGTCCGATCACGCCAGAGGCAAGGGCGATGCGCTGCGAATCGGCTTCAACGCCGCCAGTGGGCACTTTGTGGTCATGCTCGACGCGGACGGCAGCATGGACCCACGCGAGATACCGCGGTTCGTTGACGCCCTCATCGACGGCCACGACATCGTCAAAGGATCACGGCTGCTGCCTGGCGGTGGCTCGGAGGATCTCAGCCGCCTGCGCTCGGCAGGCAACCGCGCGCTCTGTGAGATGGTCAACGGGCTCTATCGCGCCCGCTTCACCGACCTGTGCTACGGCTACTTCGCATTTCGCCGGTCGTGCCTGCCGCTGTTGAAGCTCTGCTCCGACGGCTTTGAGATCGAGACCGAGATGGTGGTCTGCTCGCTGAAGGCGGGGCTGCGCATCACCGAGGTGCCAAGCCACGAGCTACCACGCCGCTACGGCGCGTCGAATCTCAACGCCGCACGAGACGGCGCACGGGTGCTCGTCACGCTCCTGCGTCGCCGCGCCTCGCAGTTCCCCGGACGCCTGCACAACCCATGGGCGATTCCGGTACCTCCCACGCTCTCCCGCAAAGCGGCCTCGCTCAACCGGTCTGGACCGGTTGGCGGTCTGCGGAGCGTGCCGGATCCAGCCGCAGCGCCGAGACGCTTGGCCGTCGTGGAACGTGATCTCTCACAAGTGCCCTCACTTGCACTTGCCGTCGAGGATGACGCTGCGCTCAGCGCTCCTGTGGCGTGCGCCGATGCGCCCCCCATCACGATCGCCGCGCACGCTGGCGAGCACTCAGACCGTCGCCGTCGTTTGTCCCAACGGGCCTGAGCCCGGGTGCGCCGGCTGCACAGCGGAACAATCCTCAAGATCTACGTCACGAAGCCCGGGTTCATCGGCAAGTACACACGATTGCGAGTGACAAACAAGGGCGTGCCGCTGCGCGTCGACCGCTGTGCGAAGACACCCGACACGAAGCCGCACAAATCCCCGCGTCCTGATCGCGTGCCGCCCGCGTGGCAGGCGCGCCCCCGGGCAGCGTTAGCTCCGCAAGCGGGAACATGCGATTTACTAAACTGAACCGTACTTCACTATTCACTGCAACCATGACATCATGCTGTACATGAGCGCCGCAGCTGACGTCGCAGTCGCGTGACCACATGACCCCAAGATCAGCCTCTGCGTCTTCGCTGTCGCCATCGCCGTTCCCGCCATGGCGATGATGCACGGGCACATCGAACGGCGAGTGAGCGGCGGGGTTCGGGCACTCCCCCAGGTTCTCGACGCGACGATAATGTCCTTGTGGGTTATCCACTTCCGTCCACCCAAAGGGTCGAGCGACCGCGGAACAGGAAATTCGAGCGATCACGGCACACCGGCGGGGTCGCCGGCGCTGTTCGGAAGCCAATTGCCCCACTCGGGCGGCCAGGTGGAGCGAAGTGGATAGCCCGTATGTCCTTTATCCAACATCAAATTCTAGCGGGGGAGGGGCCGCCAGGGTCGTGTTGAACCACCTTCACGACGGTGGTGATCACACTCGTCAGCTGCGCTGCGCACGCAGCATGCCGGCCAGATCAACGCCTCCAGTATCTCCATCGCTCCTCCGGGCTTTTCAAGCCGGCGCCCGCGCGCGTCGATCACCAGACGCCCCGCTGACTCCCGGCCGATCAGGAGACGATCGTGAGGAGACCCGATGGCCACGGACAGGAGATAGAACCGGCGGCTGCCCCGGGGGGAGATCCGATGGCCCGCCCCGTGGGAGCCCGGTCCGTCCAAGAGCGCGCCGTGCCAGCGCCGCGGGAGCTGCTCGCCCCTGTCTTGTGTGCGCGAATAGCGCGCGCACGTGGGCTGCTCATGCCCACCGTGGGTCCAACGGCGCCCGGAGGGCAGCTCGAGCTCCTCGTCGACGTGGCGCGCCGTCGACGCGGAGCGCCTCGTCCAAGCAGGCCGCGCAGCGCCAGCTCCGCGCATCGTCTGACTAGCCAGGCGAGCCTGAACAGCGATCCCGCAGCGGACCGCTGACAATTTCACAGAGCCGCGACATTCATCTCCGCCTTGCCAGGGTCGCTGGTATCCGAGAGCATTACAACCTCATGGAGGATGGCCGGGAGCTGCAGGATATTGAGGTCGGATTCTCACCCTGGCCCTTCGTCGTCGCGGGAGTCGCCGTCATTCTCTTGTTGCTGTGCTGCCTGGCCGGCGGTATCGCCGCATTCGTGTATGGCCTTCACGAGCGGGAGCCTGTGGTCGTTGCTCATTCCGCTAGGACTGATATCCGGAGGCGCAACTCTGGTCATCGTGTGGCTCATCGCGAGCCGTCTGCCCGACGCTGCTCGCTGTCACGTGCGCGCGCGCTCCGACGGGATCGACCTGGACAGGGCGGGCAAAATGCACTGGCGCTGGGAGGAGATCGACGCCT
>DASVPU010000015.1:0-9159 GCA_036389475.1 Solirubrobacteraceae bacterium | reverse complement strand
GGCCCTCGCGGAGGCCGCAGCACCTGCGCGGACGCGGCAGCCGGGCCACGGTTTCTCGAATCATCCGATGGGATCCCCTGACCCGCGAGGCCGCCGCACACACGTGGGCCGCCGAATGAGGAGAGAGGTCCTGGCGGTCAGTACAGCGCCGCCGCCATCCTGCGGCGCGCCTCGCGGGCGAGCGGATGGTCGACACCGAGCTCGTCGAGCGCTGCGACGAGGACCTTGCGGATGCGCTCGCGGTCGTCGGGGTCGTCGGCGGCGACGAGCAGCTCGAGCAGCTTGTCCAGGCCGTCCTCGAGGTTGCCGCCGTCGATCAGCTCGAGCGCCTCGCTCAGCTCGCCGTTGCCGGCCAGCTCGAGCTCGATGCGGGCGAGCAGGCCGTCGGCCTGGAAGTTGCCGGTGACGTTGCGCAGTCGTGCGCGCGCGCCGTCGCTGTCGCCGCGGCGGTACTCCAACTGCGCGAGGGCGAGGTTCGCCTGCGGGTTGGCGGGCTCGAGCTCGACGACGCGTCGCAACGATTGCTCGTCGCCGGCGTCAAGCAACTGCTGCGTCTCGGACCGCACGATCTCGTCGAAGAACTTCTCTACCTGGCTCGGCGGCTGCGCGCCGAGGAACTCCGCCACGACCTCGCCGTCGACGAACGCCTTGACGGCCGGGATGCTCTGGATGCCGTAGCGCTCGGCGATCTGCTGGTTGGCGTCGGTGTCGATCTTCGCCAGAACGGCCTTGCCCTCGCGCTCCTCGGCGGCCTTCTCCAGGATCGGCCCAAGCTGACGGCAGGGGCTGCACCAGCTCGCCCAGAAGTCGACGACGACCGGAACCTCGCGCGAGCGCTCGATGACCTCGGCTTCGAAATCGGCCTCGTTGACGTCGATGACTGTCATAGATCACAGGGTAGAGAAGCGACTGCGCGGGCCGTCAGCGCCCGGCGCGCCGGCGGGTAGCTGGGACCGCGCCGACGGGCGAACGTGAGCCCGGCGCTCGCACGTCCAAGGCCCCCGGCTGTAAGGCTTGCCTCGAGTGACCGAGCACGCCATCACGACCGCCGGCGACGTCACGCTTTGCGTCGCCGACGACGGCGCTGGGATCCCGGTCGTGCTCCTCCACGGCGTGACCGCGACGCGCCGCTATGTCGTCATGGGCTCGCGTGCGCTGCAGCGCGGCGGTCACCGCGTCATCGCCTATGACGCTCGCGGCCACGGCGCCTCCTCGCCCGCGCCGGCCCCCGACGCCTACGGCTATGAGGATCTGAGCAACGATCTCGTGGTGGTGCTCGACGCGCTCCAGATCGAGCGTGCGGTGCTCGCAGGCGCGTCGATGGGCGCGCACACGATTTTGCGGCTTGCGCTCGAGCAACCCGAGCGCGTCGCCGGGATCGCCGTCATCACACCGGCCTACGACCCCGTCTCCAACGATGACCCGGAGCGGCTCGCGTGTTGGGACGCGCTGAGCGACGGGTTGCGCGTGGGCGGCGTCGAGGGCTTCGTCGAAGCATTCGCCGCGCAGCGCCTACCGCAGCGATGGCGCGACATCGTCACCAAGGTCATGCGCCAGCGCCTGGCTTTGCACGAGCATCCGGACGCGCTTGCGGACGCCATCAAGGCCGTGCCGCGCTCGCGCCCGTTTCGCGACCTGCACGCGCTCGAGCAGGTCGAGTGCCCGGCCGTCGTCGTCGCCAGCCGCGACGAGGCCGACCCGGGCCACCCGCTCGAGATCGGCGAGACGTACGCCGAACTGCTGCCGCGCGGGCGGCTGCTCGTCGAGCAGCCGGGAGCGTCCCCGCTGGCGTGGCAGGGCGGCCGGTTATCGGCGGTCATCGCCGAGCTGGCCGCGGAGGCGTGGTAACTACGGCCGCGGGGGAAGCGGCGTGAGGTCGCTGACCGGCCAGGTGATTTCCTGGCCGCCGCCGAAGCGCACCACCGCTTGGTACTCGTCGACCATCCCGACGACGACGCCCTCCATGATCTGGATCTCGTCGCTCGCGGGGTTGTGGCGCAGGAACGCGACGCGGTCGCCCTCTTCGTAGTCCATGGGCCATGATCGCACGATGCCGACCGACCCCGTTCCGACCGGCTACTCCGGCACCCCGCTGCCGCGCAAGCTCGGCTTCAAGCCCGGGCTGCGCGCGGTCTACGTCGGCGCCCCCGACACCTTCGCGACGCTTCTGGGCGACCTCCCCGACGGAGTCCGCGTGCTCGCCCGGCCCGCGGCGCACCTCGACCTCGCCGTGCTCTTCGTATGCGAGCGGCGTGTGCTTGAGCGTCGGCTCCCCAACCTTCAAGCGAAGCTCGCGCCGGCGGGGATGATCTGGGTCGCGTGGCCCAAGCGGGCATCGAAGGTCGCGACCGATATGACCGAGGATGTCGTGCGCGACGTGGCGCTGCCGCGGGGCCTCGTCGACGTCAAGGTCTGCGCGATCGACGAGATGTGGTCGGGCCTGAAGCTCGTCATCCGGCGTGAGCTTCGGTGAGCGCAAAGGGCCACCACGACGAACTCCCCGGCAGCACATGCGTGGCCGGGGCCGAACGTCGGATGGATGGAGCCGTCGCGCGGCTGGGCGCCGCGCCGGAGCGGCGGGTCTAGTGGTCCGTCCTGCAAGGACGAACCACTAGTCGTTCAGCGCCTTCTTGAGCGCCGCCGCAGCCGAGAACTTCGCGGCCCTGCTGGCGGCGATTTGGAGCGGCTCACCCGTGGCTGGGTTGCGGCCCTCACGAGCGGCTCGCTCGCTGATGCTGAACTTGCCGAAGCCGGCGACGGCGACCTCGCCGCCTCCGGCGAGCTCGGCCGCAATCGCGTCAAAGGTGGCGTCGACGGCGCCTTTTGCGTCAGAACCGCTGAGACCGGTGTCCGAAGCCACCTTCTGTGCGAGCTCCTGCTTGGTCATTGAGTGCTCCCGTTTCGGGTTCAGGATCGGCTTACGCTAGCGGTTGCCCCGGCGACAAGGGGGTCTTTTCCTTCCACACGGCCCGAGATACCGCCGTTTTTCGCCTTGCGCACGCCGTCCCAGACGCTCGCTCATTCAGGCGCGAGAGACTCCGCCTCGAAGCCCAGGTGCGTCGCGTACGATCGGTGCGATGGCGGTCGATCCGGGCGGCACCGGGCGCAGCAGCGCAATCGAGGACTACGCGAAGTCGATCTACTCGCTGCAGCGGCGGGCGGGCGGCGCGGTCACGACGAACGCGCTCGCCGAGCGCTGCGGCGTGACGCCGGCATCGGCCTCAGCGATGGTCAAGAGGCTCGCCGAGCGCGGCCTTGCGATCCACGAGCCCTACCACGGCGTGCGCCTGACGGCGGACGGCGAGCGGTTGGCCCTGGAGACGCTGCGCCATCACCGGCTGCTGGAGCTCTACCTCGCCGAGCACCTCGACGTGCCCTGGGATCGGGTGCACGAGGAGGCCGAGGCGCTGGAGCATGTCCTGTCCGAGTACCTGGAGGCGCGCATCTCCGCGAAGCTGGGGCACCCGACGCACGACCCGCACGGCGATCCGATCCCCGACCATGACCTCATCATCGACGAGGGCGAGACGCACGCGCTGAGCACGATGCCGACGGGTATCAGCGGGCGGTTCGTGCGCGTCTCCGACTCAGACCCTGCGATGTTGCGATACCTCGACGAGCGCGGGATCGCGATCGGCGACCGCTGCATCGTCAGCGCGCGCGAGCCGTTCGACGGGCCGATCACCGTGCGCTTCGGCGAGGTCGAGCACGTGCTCGGCGGCAAGCTCGCCAACGCGATGCGCGTCGAGATCAACGCTTCCTAGGCAGCTCTCGCTGCATCGTCGCGCAGTCTCGCTCGAGCGACCGTGCGGCCGGTGCCGCCGACGATCGCGGACTTCGCGCTCAAGCTCCGCCGAGCCGGCGGATCGCGCGGCGGCGGCGATAGCCACTTGACGCGCTGCGAACGCGTCGCGTACGTTTGCTGGCCGTGACCACGCAAGCGACGTTCGAGGCTCCGCTCACCGGTACCGGAACCGCCTCGCGCAACACCGACGGCCAAGCGATCGCGATCACCGTCTTCAGCACGGTCAAGTGGTGGGGGCGCTTGTTCTTGCCGCTGCTGTTCTTCTTCACCGCCCGCATCCCGAAGCTGACCGGGACGCTCGCGAAGCTCTCGTTCATCCACTTCGCTCGCTGGACGATCGTCAAGAAGCTGCCCTACAACGGCGAGCCGCAGGTCAAGCAGAAGCTGCGCTACGCGCACATGTACTTCGAGAGCAACTTCAACGGCGGCTGGGAGGAGTACATCGACGCCTTCTCGCACATCCTCACGCGCGGGATGACGTTTTTCTGGGGCAGCTCCTACGGGTTCCCCAAGCCGCTGCCGACGTCGGCGTTCAAGAAGTACATCAAGTACAACGAGACGGTCGCGTGCCACTACTACTCCGCATATCCGGAGGCGACGAGCACGATGGTCCGCCAAGCGGTGCAGCTCGACGAGAAGCTCGCGCCGCTCAAGCGCAACGCAGCGAAGATGGACGCCGACGAGTTCGCCACGAAGTACGAGCAGCTGCTCACCGACGCCCAGTACTGCCTATGAGTTCGCCGAACGTCTCCGGCCAGGCATACGCGTTCATGGCGATGACTCCGATCGTGCCGGGCGAGGAGGGGGCGCTGCGAACGTACCTCGACGGGCTGCGCGACCACGGCCCAAGCCCGCTGACGAAGCTCCCGCGCACGCACATGGGGCGCTTCGTGATCATCGAGGACTTCTACAACGATCCGACGTGGAAGCAGCGCAAGCCCGAGCACCTCGCGATGCCCTACCTCGTCTTTACGAGCAACTTCGACGGCGACCTCGACAGCTACCTCGACGAGCTATGCGAGAAGCTCGCTGCGGAGGCGAAGCAGATCTGGGGACGCTGCGTGGGCTGTCCGAAGAGCCCCAAGGGCGCCGCGCTGAAGGAGTACCTCAAGCACAACCAGATCAAGACCGGCCTGTTCTTCACTGCATACGGCAAGATCCCCGTTCCGAAGGTCAAGGCGGCGCTGAAGCAGCGCGACCGGATGATCGCCTTCGCGCGCAGCCATCAGGACGTCGAGCCCGAGGCCCTGCAGGCCGCGTTCGTCAAGGAGTTCGGCAGCTGATGACCCCGGTGCGCCTAAACCTCGGCGACATCCAGGGCGACATCCTGCGCGCCTACGGCAACGACTACGACTGCACGTCCTACGCGTTCGTCAAGATCGAGTGCCCGCCCGAGCAGGCGCGAGCCTGGTTCGCCGGCCTGCTCGACCACGTCACGACCGCCTCTCCCTGGACGAAGGGCAAGCCGGTCACGACGCTGAACGTCGCGGTCACGGCAGCGGGGCTGCGTGCACTCGGCGTGTCCGAGGCGGTCGTCGCGAGCTTCTCGGAGGAGTTTCGCAAGGGCATGTCCGCCCACGCGACGACCCTCGGCGACGTCGGCCCGAGCGCGCCGGCTCTCTGGGAGCGCGGGCTTGGCAGCGGCGACGCGCACGTGCTGCTGACGATCAATGCCATGCAGACCGAGGACCACAAGCGTGCGCTGGGCAAGATGGAGGCCGCCATGGACCAGGCCGGCGGGCTGCGGATCGTCTACCAGGAGGACACCGAGATGCTGCCCGGAGTGCGCGAGCACTTCGGCTATGCGGACGGGTTCGCGCAGCCGGCGATCGAGGGCTCCAGCGACGAGAAGGCGCAGGGCGGAGGCATCCCCGAGAAGGATGGTCGCTGGCGTGCGCTGGCACCCGGCGAGTTCATCCACGGCTACCCCGACGAGGACACGCGCGTGGACCCCAAGGGCCGGCTGCCGAACGCACCCACCGGGCCGCTGGGCAAGAGCGGGACCTACATGGTGTGGCGCAAGCTCTACCAGGACGTCGCGCTGTGGCGGCGCGTCATGCGCGATGCGGCGAAGCTCTATCACGGCGGCGACGAGCACAAGCTGTCGGCGAAGGCCGTCGGCCGCTGGCCCAACGGCACGCCGCTTGTCACGCACCCCGACGAGCCCGACCCGAACTTCGACGCGGCCGCAAAGGCGGCCAACGACTTCCGCTACGACCAAGACATGGGAGGCCGGCGCTGCCCGCTCGGCGCTCACATCCGGCGCTCCAACCCGCGCGACGCACTCGGGTTCGAGGGCAACCTGAGCTTCCGCCACCGCATGATTCGCCGTGGGATGCCGTACGGAAAGCTCTTGCCCGAGGGCGTCTATCGGGATGACGGCGTCGATCGCGGGCTCGTGTTCGTGAGCTTCCAGGCGAGCATCTCGCGCCAGTTCGAGGGCGTGCAGGTGCAGTGGCTGAACGCCGGCAACGTCTTCGGCCTCGGCCACGACAAGGACTTCATCCTCGGCGATCCGGCCGGCACCGGCAAGATGACGGTCCAGGGCGCCCCGCCGTTCTTCCTGGTGCCGCAGGAGGTCTTCGTCAAGACCAAGGGCGGCGAGTACCTCTTCGTTCCGGGAATGACCGCGCTCACCGCGCTTGCAAAAGGCACGACCGGTTAGGTCGGGGACGGACGGCGCCGGCGAGGCGTCGCTTTGAAGGTAACACCGCCACCGATGGCACATCTGCACTGCGCTCCCGGTCCGACACTCGTCTTCACCGAGTTCGAGGAGGGGATCCTCGATCTCGAGCGGTTCATTGGGCAGTGGACGCTGGTTCGTCCCGCGCCATCTGGACGTTCCCATGCTGTCGGTCGTCGACTGCCTCGACGACGCGTCGCTTGCGAGTTGCGCAGCGATCTCTACAGCGCCCCGATGGAGCTCGACCTGGCTCCGCCGCTGCGCGACGTGCTCGCGCGCGGCGCCGAGCGCGACCCTCGTCCTGTTCAGCTTCAGCCATGTCGCCAACGACGGGATCGGATGTCACCGGCTGGTGCAGGCGGTCGCGCGCGCGTATCGCGGAGCGGACGAGCCGCGCGACGCGGTCGAGCTTGACGAGGCTCGTCGTCTCGGCCACTTGCGCGCTCGCACATGGGGCGCGCGCGCTGCACGCGCGCGCGAAGCCATCCGGCTCGGGCTGCTGGCGCGCAATGCGCCGCCAGGATCGCAGCAGACGGCGGCGGCGGGCGCGCCGGCTACGGGTTCGTCACGCGCGCGCTGAGCGTGCGCGAAACCGCCGATCTGCTCGCGCACCGGCCGTCCAGCGCCAGCCTCAACGACATCCTTCTGGCCGCGGTCGTCCTCGCAGTCGATCGCTGGAACGCGGGGCACGGTGTCGGCAGCGACAGGATCGCGGTGACTATGCCGGTCAACACGCGTCCGCGAGCGTGGTTCTGGGACGTCGTCGGCAACTACGCCTGTTCCTGACCGTGTCCAGCGGCCGCGAGCAGCGCGCGAACCTGTCCGCCGCCGTCGAGGCCGTGACGGCTCAGAGCAAGCCTTCGCTGCGCGCGTGGCGCACAGCCAGGTTCTGCGAAGTGCTCAGGCTCTTTCGCCCGCTGCCAATCGCGTTGCAGCGGCTCTTCGCGCGCTCGCTCGCCGGCAGCCGCTTCATGGACACCGTCGTGCTCTCGACCTCGGCCGCCTGCAGGATCCGCCGCGCTTCGACGACGGAGATGCTCCCGAGGTCTGGTTCTCGCCGCCGTGCGTCATTCCGATCGGCGTCGGCATCGGAGTCGCGACCAGCGGCGAGGTCCTGCGCCTGTGCGTGCGACACCGATACGAGCTGCTTGACGATGCGGTAGCACGGGCGTTCACGGACCTCTACCTCGAGCAGCTGACGGCGCTTTCGGTCGCGCAGCCGAACCGCCTGGACGTCAGACGCGAGCGCCCTCGGGCACGACGGCACGCCAGCCTGCGGCCCCACAGCCCGCGTTCCTGACGCGCCAAGTCCGCCAGAGGCTCATTGACATCTACCACTTCGGCTACCGGCTGCGCATGGCGCTCGATAAGGCCGGCGCCCGACGAGATGGTCAACTTCGGCGAGCAGCCCGATCTCGTCGAGCAGCTCAAAGGACGCGGGCCGGGGACCCGATGCGAGGATCGACGCCCTCGGCATGAAGGCCGAGCACGGGCACGGACCGATCCATGCCTACGATCGCGTCAAGCAGGCGGCGAGGCTAAAGACCGAGCGCCCGCACGGCCTGCGTGAAGTCGTGGGGACCTGCCGCAACGGCGGGGTCATCTCGATCATCGGGTCTACGACGGGCTGATCGACAGTTCCCGATCGGCGCGGTCATGAACCGGTTCTTGACGATCAGGTCCGGGCAGTGCCACGTGCAGAAGTACATGCGTCCGCTGCTGCAACGGATCTCCAACGGCGAGATCGGTCCGAGCTTCGTGGTCACCCACCGGATGGATCTCGGCAAGGCTCCCGAAGGCTACGAGACGTTCAAGCAGAAGCAGGACGGGTGCGTGAAGGCCGTGCTCAAGCCATAGTCGCTCACGCTTGGCCTGCCAGCTCCCACAGCGATCCGTCGCCCGCCGGGATGTGGCGGACACGACCGTCGCCGGTCGCGGCGATGAGCGCCTGCTCGGCGCCGTCCGCATCGGGCAGGCCGAGGTGCTCGGTCATCGCAGCGGCGATCTCGGCTGTCGCCAGGGGATAGGGAAAGGTGGCGAGGACGTCGAGCGGATCGTTGGCCGGCGGCCGTCGATCGAGGGTCGTATCGAGATTGGCGACGAGGACGTCGTAGGCCTCCAGCGGCTGGAAGCCGCCGGCCTCTAGTCGGCGTCCCTCAGCTGACTCGAAGACCAGCGACGGGGCGGTGTAGCGCACGAGGCCGTCGGTGTCAGCTGCGCGGCCCTGAAACTCCGTCGGCGAGCCCTCGGCCGTGCGCGCGCGGGCTCGGTCCTCTTCGTATGCGGCGATGATCACAGGGTCGTCGATCTGCGCGACGATCGTGTCGGCATCCAGACCTTCCACCGTCGCGAGCGCCGTGCGAAGCGTCGCGCGATCCTCGATGACGCCCGCCGTCGTGAACTGCGCGAACTGCAGTGCGCGAAAGGCGGCCGTCTGCAGCTCAGGCGCCAGGTGCCGGGTCGCGACGACCGCGCGGCACGCCGGCGAGGTCGCGCTGAGCCGTGGCTTCGGAGTGATCTGAAACGGCATGCCGAAGCGGCGAAACGTCGTGTATCCGATCGCCGAGCGCGTCACGGTGTATCCGCGCGCCGCGTACTCGCCTGCGTCCTCGGTGAGCCCGATCGTCACGAGCGTCCAGCGCAGCCCCTCGGCGTAGCGCCAGCGTAGGGT
>DASVPU010000014.1:0-8592 GCA_036389475.1 Solirubrobacteraceae bacterium | reverse complement strand
AGTGTCCTCGAATCAAGAAGGGACGGATGCGGGCGCATGGCGACCACTACGCACGACGCGATGTACCAGACGATCGGGGGTGCCGCCGGCCTCACGAAGGTCGTCGACAACTTCTACGAACGCCTTTGGGCAGATCCAGAGTTGCGTCACTACTTCGACAACATCGATCGCGCGAAGCTCAAAGAGCACCAGCGTGCGTTTCTGACGTTTGCGCTCGGGGGCGGCACAAATGCCTACAGCGGCAAGCCGTTGAACCAGGCGCACGCCGACCTGCACATCACCCACGCGGCCTTCGACCAGGTTGCCTGGCACCTGCGCCTGACGCTCGAGGAGCTTGATGTCGACCGCCCGCTGATCTCGATCATCCTCGGCTTCGTCGAAGGCGCGCGATCGCAGGTCATCAAACCAGAAGGATCCTGAGCGTCGTAGCAGGAAGCCCCGTGCCTCGCCGGAGCAAGGGCGCGGCCGGGGCTCCGGGAGAACGCACCGGGCACGCGGGGGCCTTGCCTCGCGTGCCGGAGACGGTGGCGTGAACGAACGGCGCTCCCGCGGATCAGGCGAGCGGCTCTAGTCGTCCGTCCTGCAAGTCCGCACCCGTTTGGGTCGGCCAAACGCGCACGGACTTACGGGACGAACCACTAGCCGCCGATCTGCGACATCGTCCGCTTGGGCTGGCGGAAGCCGGGCTCGTTGACGCCGTGCTTGAGCTCCTTGCGCCAGACCGCGTCGCGGATGATGGTGCGCATCTCGGCGTCGGACGCGCCATCGCGCAGCGGTGAGCGCAGGTCCGTCTCGTGGAGGCTGAACAGGCAGGTGCGCAGCTTGCCCTCGGCGGTGACGCGGATGCGATCGCAATCGCCGCAGAAGGGTTCTGAGACCGGGTTGATGAAGCCGATCTTGCCCTGCCCGTCTGCGAAGCGGTACACGCGCGCGGTCGCGCTCGGCTCGCGTGGCTGCGCCTCGAGCGGATACACCGCGTGGATCGCGGCGCGAATCTCCGCGCCGGTGAGCACGAGGCTGCGGTCCCACGTGTGATCGGCGTCCAGCGGCATGAACTCGATGAACCGCACCTCGTACGGATGCGTTCGCGCGAACTCCGCCATCGGCAGGATCTCGGTCTCGGTGAAATTGCGCATCCCGACCGCGTTGATCTTGATCGGATGCGCTTCCGGGAACTGCGCCAGCACCTCGAGCCCCTGCAGGACGCGCGGAAGCGCGTCGCGGCGGGTCATCTCGAAGAAGCGGTCGCGCTGAAGCGAGTCGATCGACACGTTGAAGCGGTTGATGCCCGCCTCCACGAGCGCGGCGGCATCGCGCTCGAGCAAGAAGCCGTTCGTCGTGACGCTGAGGTCGCGCACGCCGGGAACGGCGGCAAGCATCGCGGCGAGGCGCGGAAACTCGCGGCGCACGAGCGGCTCGCCGCCCGTCAGGCGCACGTCGTGCACGGCCATCGACGCCAGCAGCGAGACGAGGCGCTCGAGCTCCTCGAAGCTCAGCACGTCGTTGCGGTCAAGCCATGGCAGACCCTCGGCAGGCATGCAGTACTGGCAGCGGAAGTTGCAGCGATCGGTCACGGACAGCCGCACATCGCGGATGAAGCGACCGTGGCCGTCGCGAAGCGGCTCAATCGAGCTCATCGCGCCTCCAAGTTCCAGATCGTCCTCCGCTCTTCTCGACTAACTCGACACGCTCGATCGTGACACCGCGCTCGATGCCCTTGACCATGTCGTACACGCACAGTGCTCCCGCGGCGCAGCCCACCATCGCCTCCATCTCG
Organism: Solirubrobacteraceae bacterium; assembly: GCA_036389475.1. Taxonomy (GTDB): domain Bacteria; phylum Actinomycetota; class Thermoleophilia; order Solirubrobacterales; family Solirubrobacteraceae; genus CADCVQ01. The sequence continues at coordinate 6,815 of DASVPU010000014.1, read as the reverse complement.
ACTCCGGTACGTGCCCGTACGCGCGCGGTGGTCGTGACTATTACCGTTCCCGCGCCAGAATCGACCTCGATGTCGACATCGACGGAGCTCAGCGGCAGGGTGTGCGCGAGCGGGATCCACTCGTCCGTTCGCTTGGCGGCCTGGATCGCGGCGATCCGTGCAGTGCCGATGACGTCGCCCTTGGGGGCGTCTCCGGCGGCGACGGCCTGCGCGGTCTGCGGACTCATGTGCACGACGGCACGCGCGATCGCCATGCGATCGGTCTCCGCCTTCTCGCCCACGTCGACCATCCGAGCACGACCGTGCTCGTCAAGGTGGGTCAGGAGGTTGCCACTGGTCATCTTTGCTTGTCTCCCCGTAGCGCCACCGTAGCGAAACGCACGCGGCGGGCCGCTCGCAATCCGCTTACCGGCCGACGGCGGCGAGGGGCGGCGAGCGCGCTCCTAGCACGTCGAGGCGCCAACTTTGCGTCGACCGAGCGATTGCTACGTCAGGAAACGGCGATGCCCAAGGGATCCGCGAGGAGGAGAACGCGCCATGAGCGAGACCGACACCGAGACCACCAGCGAGCCGAATACCCGGGGAGACGGTCATCTGCCTGTACCGGGCTGTGCCGCCGCTGAAGACCGCGACTCCGGGCCGCACATGCCCGCCGCCGCGCTATTGCGATATCTGCGCTTCCACGAGCGCCGGCGGGCGCGCACGCTCGCGACGATCGCCGCGTACGCCGCTCCCAGCAGCGGTACGGCCATCGCAAGCGTTTCCTCGACCGGAATCCCACCGATGTGAGCGACGATCGTTGCCACGCACCCATCGTAGACGTCTCGCGGGCACGGCGGCCGAGACGCGCCAACCGTGCGCGACGCCTACCGAGGGGCCGGTGCGTCAGGCGGTTAGTAGAGTCTGCGCCCTGCTTAGCGGAAGGAGCGATGCGGTGAAGGACGTAATCGAGGGTGTCGATCGTTGGGCGGCGGAGGGCGCCCAGGTCGCGATTGCCACGGTGGTCGGCACCCGCCGTTCGGCCCCCCGTCCCCCCGGCGCCAAGATGGCCATCAACAGCCGCGGCGAGGTGTCCGGGATGGTCTCCGGCGGCTGCGTCGAGGGGGCAGTCATCGAGGTTGCCGACAAGGTCATCAACGGCGACGAGCCCCAGTTGCTGACGTTCGGCATCGTCGACGAGGAGGCGTGGGATGTCGGCCTGCCGTGCGGCGGCGAGATCGACGTCTGGGTCGAGCGCTTCGAGCCATGATCGTCCAGGAGGAGTTCGCCGCGGTCGCGCGCGAGGACGCGCCGCGCTCGTGACCGTCGTGCGCAGACCGCATCTGGGCCGAGAAGATGCTCTTCTTGTCGGACGGCTTCTCGGAGGGGACCCTCGGCGATTTCGATCTTGACGCCGAGGCCCGCGAGGGCGCCGAGGATCTGATGTGGGCCGAGCGTTCGGAGCTGCGAGGCGATCTGTTCGTCGACGTCGCACATCCAGATCCGCGGGTCGTCATCTTCGGCGCCGTGGAGTTCGCCGCCCACCTGTCGGCGCCGGCGCGCATCGCCGGATGGCGATCCCTACGTCGTCGATCCACGCGCACGCTTCGCCACGCCGGAGCGGTTCCCGAAGCCCTGGACGTCGTCGCAGCCTGGCCGGAGGAGGCCTTCGAGCGCCTCGGTGCGCCCGACCGCGCGACGTACATCGTCATCCTCACGCACGATCCCAAGCTCGATGACGCGGCGCTGCTCTTAGCTGCTGCGCTCCCACGCGCTGTACAGAGGCGCCATGGGCTCGAAGCGCGCGCAGGCAGATCGCCGACAGCGCCTGCTCGCGGCGGACGTGACCGAGGAGGAGATGGCCCCGCACCAGCGCTGGTCGGCCTCGACCTCGGGGCGAAGGCGCGCGCGAGACCGCCGTATCGATCATGGCCGAACTCCTGGCTGTGCGCTATGGCCGTGAGGGCGGGCGCCTGTCCGAGCGCGGCAGCATCCACAGCGCCGCCGCGAAGGCCTGAGCTCAGCTGGCCGCGACGCCGCGTGCTCCGAAGTTCGGAGCACGCGGAACCCAGCAGGAGGCTGGATCTACTTGAAGACCTTGTCGATGAGGCCAGAGCTCGTGAGCGCGTTGGCGCCCTGCTCCAGCAGGCCCGTCGCCTGGTCCAGCATCTGCTTGCGCGTCGCCTCGTCCGCCGTCAGATACGCCACACCGGCGGCGGCGACACCGAGCTTCGCGAGTTGCAGCAACGGGTGACGACTCCCCACGAGTCCGAGCAGCTGCGCGTTCGTCGCGGCGAGCGAGTACATCGCCGGCGCGAGCTGCGCGTTGAGCTTTCTGTTCCGCATTCGGGTCCCTTTCAACGTTGGTGTCCGGCGTCCAAGGCCGATCGCCCGCAAGGGCAGACCGACTGCCGCGCCAACCCCTCCCGCGCCGGCAACGAATCCTGCCGCGGCCGCCGCCCGGGTCAGCACATCCTCACTCACGGCGACCTTACCGCGGTTGTCCACGGCACGTCGTCGTAGGGGGGCTGTCTCGACGGCAGAGCTGGGCGCACCTTGTGCTGCCGGGCCCGTCTCCAGCTCCTCGCTCATCGGCCCACCTCCTCAGTCTCCTCGCGCGCGTGTGTAACAGACGCGGGTGGGCTGGCTACGAGCTCAGCGAACAATCCACCTCACCACCCGAGCGCCCACAAAGCCGGCTGCGACCATCACGGGCACCTTCAGCTCCGGCGGGAGCTCTTCGAACTTGGCCCTCAGCTCGCCTAGCACCTCGCCGAAATCGATCTGGCTGGGGTCCAGCCCGGTCATCTGGTCCATGATCTCGAAGAGGTCGAACGAGCCGAATTGGCCGACGAGCGCTCCGGTCTTCTCCCCGATCTCGGCCACGGGCACGCCGTACGAACCGAGCTTCTCCAGCACCTGCTCAATGGGATCCTGCGTCACCGATCGGCCTATAGACACGTAGTCTTCCCTCCCTTTCCCGGTCGTGGCACAGCTAGTTTCCCGACCGTCCGTTGGTACCACGGGTTCGAGCTTGGGCACAAGGTGTTCTATACACCTAGCGCGCGGAGAGCGAGGGTGATACGACTCCCCTGTTTGTTGGAGTGGCATCCGTACCGAGCCTTGAAACGGGGGTTTGACGACGTAAATGTGCTTGGCGATTCCAGGTCAGATCCTTGAGGTCGTGGACGAATCGAACCGGCTGGCGAAGGTCGACGTAGCCGGCGTCCACCGCAACGTGAACATCGGTCTTCTCGACGAAGACGGCATCGGCGTCGGTCCCGGCGACTGGGTGCTCATCCATGTCGGCTTCGCGATGTCGAAGGTCGACGAAGCTGAAGCCATGGAGACTCGGCGCATGCTCGAAAGCATGGGCGAGAACTATGAGCAGGAACTCGAGGAACTGAAGGCGAGCATCATCGAATGACTCGGCTGATCGCCGACGCGGCCGCCGCGTTGGCTCCGACTTGCGACTACACCACGGGCTGCATCACGTGCGGTGATGTCGCAATTCCCATGAGCGTCACGCGTCTCGACGACGAACGGGGGTTGGCGCTCTGCTCAGACGACGAGGGCAACTCGGAGACGGTCGAGATAGACCTAGTCGCCCCGGTGGCGCCGGGGGACAAACTCCTCGTCCACGCGGGCACGGCCATCGCAAGGCTTACAGAGGAGGTCTCTGCATGAAGTACGTCGACGAATTTCGCGATCCTGCGCTGGGCGAAGTCCTGGCGGGAGAGATCCTGGGCCTTGTAGAGCCCGGCCACCACTACAAGTTCATGGAGGTCTGCGGCGGCCACACGCATTCGATCTACAAGTACGGGATCGACGATCTGCTGCCGGCCAACGTCGAGCTCGTGCACGGGCCCGGGTGTCCGGTCTGCGTCATCCCGATGGGTCGCGTCGACGACGGCATCTCGCTCGCGCACGAGCCGGACGTGATCTTCACGTGCTTCGGCGACATGCTGCGCGTCCCCGGCTCGGATGGCACGCTTCTGGATGCCAAGGCCGAGGGTGCCGACATCCGGATGGTCTACTCGCCGCTGGACGCGCTGCGGATCGCCAAGGCTAACCCGGAGCGGCCGGTCATCTTCTTCGCGATCGGCTTCGAGACCACCGCGCCCTCCACCGCTCTGACGCTGAAACGCGCCAAGGCGGAAGGCGTGAAGAACTTCTTCTGCATGTGCAACCACGTGACGATCGTGCCGCCGCTGCGCGCGCTGCTCGATTCGCCCGACCTGCGCCTGGACGGCTTCATCGGCCCGGGCCACGTCTCGACGGTCGTGGGGGTGCGCCCGTTCGAGTTCATCCCGGCCGAGTACAAGAAGCCGATCTCGGTCGCGGGCTTCGAGCCCCTGGACGTGCTGCACGCGATCCACATGATCCTCACGCAGATCAACGAAGGCCGCTGCGAGGTGGAGAACCAGTACGCCCGTGTTGTGCCCTACGACGGCAACCCGCGCGCGCTGGAGGTCATGTCCGAGGTCTTCGAGCTGCGACCGCACTTCGAATGGCGCGGGATGGGCTTCATCTCCCAGAGCGGTCTGAAGCTGTCCGAGGCATACGCCGACATGGACGCCGAGATCCAGTACAGCGTTCCCGGCATTCGCGTGGCCGACCCCAAGGCCTGCCAGTGCGGCGAGGTTCTCAAGGGCGTCATCAAGCCCTGGGAGTGCAAGGTGTTCGGTTCCGGCTGCACGCCCGAGCGTCCGATCGGCACGTGCATGGTGTCCAGCGAGGGCGCCTGCGCCGCCTACTACAACTACGGGCGCTTCGCTCGCGAGCGCGAGGTCGTGTAGTGACATCGAGCGTAGATACGAGCTGGCGAGGATCGAAGGGCGAAGCATCGCTTCGGATCGGAGCTTGCGAGGGTAGTAGGACGAAACATGCCTAGCGACGTATCTGAGCGCGAGCGGAAGGTTCTCGACATCATCGAAACGGCGCGCGCCAAGCGCGCCAAGTTCCGCGACAGCCAGATCACGATGGCCCACGGGGCAGGAGGCAAGGCGACCGCGAGCCTGATCGAGGGCCTGCTCGTCCCTGCCTTCGCGAACCCCACGCTCAATCAGATGGCCGATGCCGGCACGGTCTCGCTGCTGGGCGGCGAGATCGCGATGACGACCGACAGCTTCGTCGTCAAGCCGATCGAGTTCCCGGGCGGATCGATCGGCGACCTGGCCGTCAACGGCACGGTCAACGATGTCGCCATGGCAGGTGCGCGCCCGCTGGTGCTGTCGCTGTCGCTCATCCTCGAGGAGGGGCTGCCGGCACAGACGCTCAAGCGCGAGGTCGCGGCGATTGCCAGCGCCGCCGCCGCCGCCGGCGTCTCGATCGTCACGGGCGACACGAAGGTCGTCGAGCGTGGACACGCCGACGAGATGTACATCTGCACGACGGGAATCGGATTGCTCGACGACCGCTGCAGCCTCTCGCCGTCGTCGCTGAAGCCCGGCGACAAGATCCTCGTCTCCGGTCGCATCGGCGATCACGGGACGGCGATCATGCTCGCGCGCGGCGAGTTTGACCTTGACGCCGACATCAAGTCGGACACCCAGTGTTTGTGGCCGATGGTGGACAAGCTGCTCGACGAAGCTGGTCCGTCGCTGAAGTGCCTGCGCGACGCGACCCGGGGCGGCGTGGCATCGGTTCTGAACGAGCTCGCGCGAGCATCGCGCGTGGCAATGATCATCAACGAGGCCGCGGTGCCAGTGCATCCCGCGGTTGCAGGAGCCGCGGAGATTCTCGGGATCGACCCGATGCACGTGGCTAACGAGGGGAAGCTCGTAGCGATCGTCGCCCCAGAGGCGGCGGATGCTGCGCTGGCCGCACTGCGGTCAATGCCGGGCGGCGAAGAGGCCGCGGAAATCGGCGAATGCAAGACCGAACCCGAAGGCATGGTGTTGATGGCCACCGCCTTCGGAGGCAAGCGGGTGATGGATCAGCTCGTGGGCGATCCGCTACCCCGCATCTGTTAGTCGAAAGGGAGGAGCTCACATGGCATCAATCGAGTTCGCACCACGGCAGCACGAGACGGAGCAGATCACTGCTCACGTCATCTGGATGACATCGGGTTTGAGCTGCGATGGTGACTCGGTTGCCATGACGTCAGCGGTCAACCCGAGCCTTGAGGACATCATCACGGGCGCGATTCCGGGTATGCCGAAGGTCGTGGCACACACCCCGGTCCTCGCGTACGAGGTGGGAGCGGAGTTCATGCAGGCCTGGTATGACGCCGAGGCCGGCAAGCTCGATCCGTTCGTTCTCATCGTCGAGGGTTCGATTCCGAACGAGAAGATCAATGGCGAGGGCCATTTCTCGGGCATGGGCGTGAACCCGTCCAACGGACAGCCGATCACCACCAACGAGTGGATCGACCGGCTGGCGCCGAAGTCAGCCGCAACGGTTGCCCTGGGCACCTGCGCGACCTACGGCGGCATCCCGGCGATGAAGAACAACCCGACGGGCGCGATGGGTCTGTGCGATTACCTTGGCTGGGGCTGGACCTCTGCCGCGGGCATCCCCGTCGTCAACATCCCCGGCTGCCCTGCGCAGCCTGACAACACGACCGAGTCGCTGACGGTGCTCGTCATGGCGCTGGCCGGCATCACGCCGATCCCAGAGCTCGACGATCAGCACCGCCTGGTGATGCACTTCGGTCGGACCGTGCACGAGGGCTGCAACAGAGCCGCCTTCTATGAGCATGGCAACTTCGCAACGGAATACGGCTCTGATCACCGGTGCTTGGTCAAGCTCGGGTGCAAGGGCCCCGTCGTGAAGTGCAACGTTCCGATCCGCGGTTGGCAGAGCGGCGTCGGTGGCTGTCCCAATGTTGGTGG
>DASVPU010000013.1:0-28242 GCA_036389475.1 Solirubrobacteraceae bacterium | reverse complement strand
CGAGCTTCGAGACTGCTCATCCAGCCGTTGTTGCATTCCGCGCACACCACGCGCGCCTGCCACGTGAACGGCGGCGCGTCGAAGTCCACGCCGCTGATAGGAGAATGTGACTCGGGCTCTCCACTCACCCACGCGAATCGGTGCAGGATCTCCCGCTCACTCGACGGAAATGCGCTGCCAACCCACCGCGGGACGACGTGCTCTTTGGAGAGCTTGCCAACGGAGCCGCAGAAGATGCAGGGCACGGAGGAACAGCATCTCATGATGGAGCCGAGGAACCGCCTGCGCGAGGCCTCACGAAACCGATCCGCGTAGCGAGGGTCGACGCCGTCGCAGGCGCATGGATGCCGTCTCTCGATGGCTCGGTGCGGTGGGCCATACTGCCGAGCGAGAGCGCGCGCGGAAGCGCGGCACGGCGATCAGAGCGTCCCAATGCGCGAGAAGGAACAGTCCGCGACGCGGCCGACCAAGTGTTGTTTGCCGCGATAGCGTCGTGCGGAGCCCGGGCGGGTAACGGGCCCGTCGCCGTCATCGCGGCGAAGTCTGTCGACAGCTCTCGCGTCAGTCGAGGGCCACGCGCAGGTCTTGACATCGAGATCGCGCGTGCAGATCATCCTGAGCGCCGCAACGCGCTTCCTGCAAGGCGCAGCGCAACGGCTGCGTCGCGCGTCATCTCCCGCACGATCTCGCCCGCCGGCAGCTCTCGTGCCAGCGGGTACGCCTCGCCTGCCCAAAGATTGATCGCGTCGGCGTCGCCCGCGTCGCGCGCGGCCTTGCGTATCGGAGAGGTCACGTGCTGAATTTCCGGGAACGCGGCAACGGCGTTCGCATCGTGCGCGTCGATGAACGCATTGCGGATGGCGCGGGCGGTGCGGCCGCTAAAGGCCCGGGTCATCGTCGTAGGCGTCCGGCGGCGCAACGCCTCGCGGTGCGCCACGCTTGTACCAGCCTCCGGCGCGAGCATGAAGGCGCTGCCAAGCTGAACGGCCGCGGCCCCGGCGCACAGCGCTGCCGCGATGCCTGCACCCGAGGCGATGCCACCGGACGCAACGATCGGGATGTCAACCTCTGCCGAAACGAGTTGCAGCAGCGACAGCAGTCCGTAGACCGGCTGCTGCTCGCCGTCGCTGAAGCCGCCGCGGTGCCCGCCGGCCTCGGCGCCCTGCACGACAAGCGCGTCCGCACCGACACCCGCCGCGGCACGCGCCTCATCAGGCGTGGTCACCGTGATCCACGCCTCGCTTCCCGCTGCATGTACGCGCTCGACAAATGATCGTTCGGGACAGCCGAAGGTCACCGAGATGACGGCGGGGGCATCCGCCAGCAAGAGCTCGACCTTTGCGTCGAAGCTGTCATCCGAGAACGTCGGCGTGCCGATCGGAAAGCCCCGCTGCTGGGCCCACTCTCCTAGCCTGTTCGTGAACGCCGAGTAGCTCTCTGGCTCGGCAGGACCCGGCACCGGCATGAAGACGTTGACTCCAAGCGCGCGCGAGGTCAGCTCGCGGGTCGCGCGCAGGCGCGCAGCGGCGTCCTGCGGCGACAGGTAAGCAAACGCCAAGAAGCCTAGACCGCCGGCCTCGCACACCGCCGCGGCGAGCTTAGGGGTCGAAGGGCCGCCGCCCAGAGGCGCGAGGACAACCGGCGTTGCGAGCGCATCGAGCACCCGGGAGCTCATTCAAACAGGATCGCAGCAGGTCCGACCACGCTGCTCCCTTGCGCGAGCGAGACTCCGTCTGTGCCTGATAAGTCCTCGTCTTCCTCCTCTTAAAGAGCCCTCCGGGGCGCGCCGGGCGTTTGCGGGGCGGCCGCTGCGGCAAGATTGCGACCGTCATGACGAGGACATCGCTCATCGGGGAGTCGGAGATGCTGCGGATTGGCCTGGGCACGAACCGGCTGCAGGACACTGCCGACCACGCCGCGTTTGTGCGCGAGGCGATCGCCGCGGGCATCCGCCACATCGATACGGCGCACCTGTACTGCGGCGGGCGCAGCGAGGCGGCGATCGGGGCGGCGCTTGCGTCTGGCCGGCCTGACGGCGTTGTCGTCGCAACCAAGGGCGGCTACCACGATGGCCGCCCTAAGACGATCGCTGGCGACATCGAGGAGAGCTTGCGGCGGCTGCGTGTCGAGCGCATCGATCTGTATTACCTGCATCGGGTGCATGACGACGTCGAGATCGAGGACAGCCTCGAGGTGATCGTCCGCGAGCGCGAGCGGGGGCGGATCGCGCACATCGGCGTTTCCAACGTCGACTTGGCTCAGCTCGTGCGCGCCCGCAAGGTGGCCGAGATCGCCGCAGTGCAAAACCACTACAACCTCGCTCACCGCGAGCACGACGATGTCCTTGAACTGTGCGGCGCCGAGGGCATCGCGTTCGTTCCGTACTTCCCGCTGCGCGACGAGACAGCCGCGCTGCGCGAGGTCGCCGCGCGCCACGGCGCGACGCGCGCTCAGGTCGCGCTCGCGTGGCTGCTTCACCGCTCGCCGACGACGCTACCGATCCCTGGCACGCTGTCGATCGCACACGTTCGCGACAACCTCGCCGCGGTGGAGCTGAAGCTCAGCGAAGACGACCTCGCCGCGCTCAACGCTTCCGGATGACCCCAGCCTGCGGCGCAGCTCGTCGCTGAGCCCGCCCGACGGATGGCGCGCCGCCACGACCTAACCGGTTCACAACGAGCTTCGCGCTGCTGAATGGTGCGAGAACCTTGCGCTCTCGCCTGTACGCGAAGGGGGCGCTCTGCGTCAATCGATCGCCGCAGGCGCGGAAATGGTTACGGGCGGACTCCCGGCGGCATGACTATCGCTATGGACTTCGCCTCCATCTCGTGAGCCTCGGTGGCGTGCTTGACGGCATCGTTGACCTTGTGCCCCGCGTCCACGAGCGAACCGGCGTTGGACTCGAACACGATGGTCGCCTGGAACTTCATCTCCTCCGCGCACCGAACCGGCCGCCGCCAGCACGCCTATAACGGGACGAGGTCAGAAGCAAAGTGTGTCGCCTGCGCCCTGGCGAGAACGCGCTCATCGGGGAGGATCGGCGGTGCGAAATCGTCCTGCGCTTGCGTTTATCAGGTGGGTAGGGAGAGGTAGCGCCGCAATATCGCGGCGTCGGCCTCAGGCAACGGCACGGCGTGGGCGGATACGTCCTGTGCCGTGGTGAGGCCGATTCCCTTCATCCCTGGCTGCGACGTGTACAGCGTGACGTGCGTGGGCGGCACCGGCAGCGTCCTCCCGACCGCCGCAGACAGTCGCCGGTAGACATCGTCCAGACCGGCAACGTCACAGAAAGCGACCAGCGTCTGGCGCCCATTCCGGACGTGGACGCGTGCGACGCGCCCGTCGAATCGAAAGCTCCGGCTGCGTGTCAGCTCGTCGCGACGTTGCTCCCCGGCGTGCAGCAGCACTGCGACGTCGACATCAAACGCTTCGGCGAGATCACCGGGCGTAAACGTCGTGACGTGGAACTCCGGCCTGCAAAACCAGTCGCGACCGGCGACGTGAAGACACCGGGGAAGCTCAAGCTCGATCGGGAACACGAGCGACTCGTCGAACTCCATGGCCCGGACGGTATCGCCCAGTTCGCGTCCTCCTCCATGCCGTCCCAGTACGAGCGATTCGTGCTGAGCGCGGTGGCGGACAAGAGCACCCGGTTACCGTCCCATCACCGGATAGATCAGCGGCCGGCTCATAGGGGATCGGGGTGCCCGAAAGGCCGCTCGGCTTGTGCGCGGGCTTCAGACGACGCTTGCGTTGATCACCAATCCAGAACGTATGCGTGGGCGTCCTCGATCACGCCGGCAACCTCGTCCCAGTCCACCTCGGGGAGGTCCAGCCGCAGGCCGATCCAGCCGCGGTGACCGACGTAGGGCGGCACGAAGAATCGCTCTGGCCCGCCGCTGACCAGCGCCTCCTGGATCTCCTTGGGACCGGCCGCCCATAGGCACAGCCGTCCCTCGTGCCACTCACACTCGTCGTGCACGGAAGCGAACGTGCGCCCCTTGCGCCCCTCCGCCGTGAAGAACGTCGGGGAGCCGTGCGAGGGGCGCTCGACCACGCCCGGTAGGGCAAAGGCGACCGGACGGATGCGTTCCATCGCGGCCTCCAGCCGGCGCGTGCTCACGATCGGATGGACCATGACGCCAGCGTGCCATGCCGACCGCGCGTCGACAAGCGGGACGACGAGCGCCGAGCCGCGCTCCGACTATTGATCTATCCGCGGGGGCTCCGCCCAGCAGGCCGTCCCTGGGGCCGCCCAATGAGGGCGCTTTCGTGATCACGACCATCTCGACGAGCGAGCCTCGGCAGCCGTTCGGTTGTGGGCGCCTGCTGACCTGCGGTCGACAGCCAGCGTCGCCTGACGCTCAAGGCCCCAGAGCTGGTCCCCGTCCGCTCAGATGCGTAGCCGGGGCTACGCCGCGTGTTCGGCGTGGGGTAGGTGTCGCGCAAATGCGTGTGGTTCTGGTAGCGGGCGCCGATCCGGGTCGCTGACACAAGGGCTTGACGTGGTCCGCTTGCAACCGGTGTCGTGATCACAGATGCTGCGCGCGGCAGTCCAGCCGCGAGAGGCAGATCATGATCACGCCAGACCAGCGCGGGACCGGCATCGTCGTCTGCGGGAGGGCGCCTGCACGCGTATCGAGTGCGCTTATGAGGGTTGCCGGCCACGCTGGGGTCCACCGTCGCCCGGCCACGATCGTGGGCGCGCTCATGGTCTTCTTCGCGATCCTTTGCCTTCCGCATGCGGCGTTCGGGGCCCAGGCGCAGCAGGCGTCGACCGGCGCCGGTCACGGAGCGCATTTTCATTTCGCGTGGCTGGCCAATGACCAGTCCAACACGTATGACAACGCGATTCTCGCCGGCATCGAGTCCGTCGCCAGGCGTTCGCACAGCACGGTCGACGCGTTCTTCGCGGGGTTTGACCCCGTAACTCAACTCACCCAGTGCGACGAGGCGGTCTCGTCGGGCAGGTATGACGGTCTGATCGTCATCGCCGCGTCGGCGACAGAGATCGTTCCATGTGTCGAGCGGGCGCGAGCAGCGGGAATACCGGTGGCGGCGGTCGATCTACCGATCGGCGAGGACCCGACGACGGTGCAGCCTCAGGTCGCGGGCGTTGTCGCGTCGGTGCACCTCACCGCCGGCTACTGGGGCTCTGCGGTTACCGAGATCCTGCCGCAGGCATGCGCCGGCCTTGACCCATGCGATGTCTTCTACCTCGCCGGGCTCGCCAGCTTCCCGATCGACCAGTTCGGTCTGGACGCCGTGCAGGACGCGGCAAGCGCGACGCCGTCGATCTCGCTGGCGGGCTCCGGCGAGGCCTTCTACGACACAGACGTTGCGCGCGACGTCATGGCACCGGTGCTCGCCGACCACCCCGAGATCGACGTCGTGATCGCATCAGGTGACCAGATGGCATTAGGAGCCGAGCAGGCGGCAGATCAGAACGGCACGTCGATTCGCATCGTCAGTGCCGGCGCAGGAGCCTCCGCGCTCACAGCCGTTCGCGAAGGACGCTGGCTGGCGACGGCGAGCACGCTGCCCTACACCGAGGGCCAGATCGTCACCCGACTGCTCGTGCGCGCGCTGCGCGTGCGGCACTCCAAGCCGATCGGTGTTGACCCCGTCGAGGCCTCGGGCCTACCGGTGTGGTGGACGCAACAGACGCTGACCGCGCATCCCGACTTCGTCGGGGAGTGGCCCGGCCCCTGAGCCGCAGGCCTGGCCGTCTCCCGAGCATCGGCTGCCACTGCGAGTTGAAACCGGGCTTGCCCGGCGCACCGCGACGTTGCCGGCCAGAACGCGATGACTGCCGGCCTTGCGCGACTACTCGAAGTACTTGTACTGCCCGGCCCGAGGCTCGGCGCTCAGGACGCCGCAGCGGTGGACAAGTCGCCCGTAGGGGAACTTGTAGTGAGCCTTCGTGCCCTCGCGGTGCTCGTTTGTCGATCGCCAGGTACCACTTGGCGTACTCGCGCTCGCCGTGTTGCTCGAGGTAGGCGTGCTGCTACTGCGCGGTCGGGCGGTGCTCGCTCCAGGCGTCGCGATCGTCGAGCACGAACCTGTGCTGCTCGATCAACTCGCGGGCGTGATCGTCCGCCCTCCTGTTGAGCTTGACGGGCCATCTTGAGAACGCCGATAGGCCAGCCTGGTCCTCAGTCCAGTTGGGGGTTGCCGCTCAAGCCCGTCCTACATAGGGTGCGGCCATCACAACGAGAAGGTGGGGATACATGGGTCGAGTTTTCCGGGCGGCTGCCGTAGCGCTTCTGTCCGGTTTGGTATGTGCGCCGGCGGCCGAAGCGGCCCCCGCATACGCGCCTAACAGCGTGATCGTGAAGTACGCGAACGGCGCATCCCCGAAACAGCGCTCGCTCGTCAGGAGCGCTGCGGGCGTGCTCAAGACGCTCGGCAACGTCGCCGGCGTCGGCGCCCAGCTCGTCCGAGTCACCGGCGACCCGGCTGAGGTCGCCGCGGCGCTGAACCGCTCGCCCGACGTCCTCTACGCCGAGCCGAACTACATCTATCGCGCGACGGTGGTCCCCAACGATCCGCGCTTCGGCGAGCAGTACGGCCTGGACAACACCGGGCAGAACGGCGGCACCGCGAATGCCGACATCGACGCGCCCGAGGGCTGGGGCACGACCGCCCTGGGCGCCGGAGCCTTCCCGGCGGCGCTCGACGGCGCGAAGATCGGGATCGTCGACACGGGCATCCAGGCCAGCCACGAGGATCTCGCGGGCAAGGTCGCAAACTGTGCTGGCGTGAAGTCGTTCGGAATGCTGCTCGGGCTCTTCGCCGACCCCACGGTCGTTACCGACAAATGTGTGGATGACAACGGCCACGGCACGCACGTCGCAGGCATCGCAGCGGCAAACACAAACAATGGGGTCGGCGTCGCCGGCGTGGCCTTCAACTCGCCGCTGGCGGTCTGCAAGGCACTGAACTCAGCCGGCGCCGGCTCGCTCGCCGGCGTGGCCAACTGCATCACGTACCTCGCCAACAACGGCGCGAAGGTCATCTCGATGTCGCTTGGCGGCGCGGGGGCGACGACGCTGCAAAACGCCGTCACAGCGGCGAGCCAGAGCTCGCTGATCGTTTCCGCGTCGGGCAACGGCGGCAACGGCACCCTGAACTACCCGGCCGCCTATGCCGAGGTCGTCTCGGTCGCGGCCGTCGATCGCAACGGCGTGCGCGCACCGTTCTCGACGTTCAACTCCGATGTCGAGGTCGCGGCGCCTGGTGTCGACATCACCTCGACGTGGCTCAACAACGGCTACAACACGATCTCCGGCACCTCGATGGCGACGCCGTACGCCGCGGGCGTGGCCGCGGTCATCGCCGGCAACACCCCCGGTGGCCCGGCGGCTTGGCGCGCCAAGCTCGACGCCTCCGTGAACGGACCGGGGGGACGCAGTCCCGAGATCGGCTTCGGGCGCGTGAGCCTGCTCAAGGCGGCGACGCCGTAGCCTGAGCGGCGATGCCACGGCGGCGGGCGCGGGCGCAGTAGCCTCCGCCGCCGTGGCGCCCGTCATCTTCTCCGGCATCCAGCCCACGGGGCGCAAGCACCTGGGTAACTACATCGGCGCGATCAAGCAGTACGTCGCCGGCCAGGACCGCGGAGATCCGGCGATCTACTGCATCGTCGACCTGCATGCCACGACCCTGCCGTTTGATCCGGCAGAGCTGCGCGAGCGCGTCCACGACACGACAGCGATCCTGATCGCGTCGGGACTCGATCCCGAGCGCTGCATCCTCTTTCGCCAAGGCGACGTGCAGGAGCATGCCGAGCTGGCCTGGCTGCTGTCATCGGTGACCCCGCTGGGCGAGCTCAACCGCATGCACCAGTTCCGCGACAAGTCCGCGGCGCAGCGCGACCTCGTCTCCGCCGGGCTGCTCTACTACCCGGTGCTGATGGCCGCCGACGTGCTCGCCTACCGTGCGCATGAGGTGCCGGTGGGAGAGGACCAGCGTGAGCACCTCGAGCTCATGCGCCGCACAGCCGAGCGGTTCAACGCTCGGTTCGGCGAGGGGACGCTCGTCGTGCCCGAGCACCGGATCCCCGCCGTCGGCGCCCGCGTGCGCGATCTCCAGGAGCCGAGGCGAAAGATGTCCACGACCGGCGGCACCGCTCAGGGAACGGTCTACCTGCTCGACGAGCCGTCGGCGATCCGCAGGAAGTTCAAGCGAGCGGTGACCGACTCCGACGAGCCGCCGGTGCTGCGGCGAGGCGAAGACAAGCCCGGCGTGACGAACCTCATCGAGATCCTGGCCGCGATGCGCGAGCAGAGGCCCGAGGAGGTCGAGGAGTCGCTGGCCGGCGCGCGTGGCTACGGCGACCTGAAGGTCACAGTCGGCGAGGCCGTCGTCGCGGCGCTCGCGCCGGTGAACGAACGCTACAACGAGATTCGGACCGACGAGGCCGCGCTCGAGGAGATCCTGGCCGCCGGCGCTGCCAAGGCCCGCGTGATCGCCACCGACACGCTCGCCGACGTGCGCGAAGCGATGGGCGTGGGGCCGCCGCGGCGCTGACGCCGTCAGGGCGCGCCGCTAGCCTGCTCAAAGTGACCGTCGCCTCGCTCGACCTCGACCTCGACGTCTTCTCCGGGCCCTTCGATCTGCTGCTGACGCTCGTCCTGCGCGAGGAGATCGACCTGCTCGAAGTGCAACTCGCCGAGATCGTCATCGCCTACCTCGACCATCTCGAGCAGCGCGACGAGCTGGATCTCGAAGTCGCGACGGAGTTCCTCGTGCTGATCGCCGCGCTGCTGGAGCTCAAGTCGCGGCTCATGCTCCCGCGCGAAGAGGAGGAGCTGCTGGACTTCGAGCCCGGCGAGGCCGCCGAGGAGCTGCTCGCTCGGATGCTCGAGGCGCGCCGCTACCGCCGGGCTGCCGAGCATCTGAGCGCGCGGCTGGCCGGCGAGGAGGGCATCCGCTACCGCAGCGCGCCGCTGCCGCCCGCGCTGCGGCGCACGAACCTCGCCGACGCCGGCGCCGTCTACGCGCCCGCGCGGCTGGGGCGAGCGATCGGCGACCTGCTGCGCGTGCCGCCGCGGCTGAACCTCGAGCACCTGACCTCTGCGCGGGTGACGGTCGCCGAGCGCCTGACCCACCTGCGCTCGCTCCTGCGCCGCGGGGCATGCACCTTTGACGAGGCGGTGCGCGGCGCGGACCGCGTGACGGTCGCCGTGACGCTGTTCGCGCTGCTGGAGATGTACAAGCAGGGCGAGGCGACGTGGACCCAGCCGGCGCCCTTCGGCGAGATCGCGATCCGGCCCGGGGCTTCCCCGCCGCGGCACGAGGCAGCGGCGTTATGACACGGCGCCAGTGCTGGCGGAGATCCGGGACTTCGTCGGGGGCGAGCTCTGAGGTTCAGGTGGCGGCCGCGCCGAAGTGCCGCATCGGGGGGTCAGCGCCGGAGCGGGCCGCGGCTGCGGTCGAGGGTGTTCCGGCTTGGTCGCTCTCACAACGACAAACTCGGAACACCCCAGACCGGGACGACGCGATCTCATCGGCGAGCTGTGCCGCGAGGCGGTTCACGCCGTGCCGAAGCCTGCGCGGCGGAAGAAGAGGATGACCGGGTGAGCGAACTGGCCCGCATCGTCGAGGCGCTGCTGTTCCTGTCGCCCGACCCGGTCGCACCGAGCGATCTTGCGCAGGCCGCGGGCTGCGACGACGACGAGCTCGCCGCCGCGCTCGCCGAGCTGGACCGCGAATATGCGCCGGGCGCGCGGGGGTTGCAGCTCAAGCGTGTCGCCGGCGGCGTCGCGCTCGCGACCGACCCCCTGGCCGAGGAGGCGGCGCGGCGCCTGCTCGCCAAGCCGCGCACGCCGCCGCTGACGCCCGCCCAGGCCGAGACGCTCGCGATCGTCGCCTACCTGCAGCCCGTTTCGCGCCCCGAGATCACGCGCATCCGAGGCGTTGCGGCCGAGTCGGCGACCGCGACGCTCGAGGAGCGCGGCTTCATCGAGGAGGCGGGGCGCTCGCAGTTCGGCGCGATCCTATACCGGACGACCGACCTGTTCCTCAGGCTGTTCGGCCTGGACTCGATCAAGGCGCTGCCGAGCGTGGTCGAATGGGATCCGACGCCCGACGAGGAGGCCGAGCTGCGCGACCGCCTGCTGCGGGCCGGCGAGCAGCGGGCAGCCGACCCGTCGGCTGCCTGACGGCGTTGCAACAGGCGACGAGCCGGCATGCGCCGTGGCCCATAGGTTGCCTGAGGACATAGGTTGGGTAATGAGCGACAGAAGCCGATACCTACGTTAGAGTTCACACGCACGATGAGCGAAGACCAGATCAACGAGCTCGCCGAGGCCTTCGCGGGCGCGACCGGCATCACCGTCGACGAGGCCAAGATCGCGCTCGGAGATCAGGACCCCACGATGGTCCGGATGGCCAAGGGCGTCGTCAAGCTGCACGAGACAGAAGACGAGTGGCATGCCGACATGGCTCGTCGACGTCGAAAGATCCTAGAAGCCGCTTAACAGCGCTGTATGCATGGGGCGCGCGGCTGGCAGTTCGCGTTGAGCCTGCGTAGCGTTTGCGGGAATGGACCATCTAGCCATTCCGGTGCGCGACCAGGAACGCTCTCGCAGCTTCTATGAGCGCTACTTCGGGTTCGGGGACCGCCCGGCGCGGCGCTACGAGGACAACGTCCTCATGCTCTACGACAGCCGCGGCTTCGCGCTCGCCCTCGGCCCTGCCCAGGACCCCATCGATCCACCTGCCTGGATGCATTTCGGTGTTCGTCTACCCGACCGTCATGCTGTCGTCGCCCTGCGCCATCGCCTCGTCGCGGACGGCGTCGAACTCGTCGAAGAGTACGACGAGCCGGACTATGTCAGCGTCAAGTGTCGTGACCCCGACGGCTACATCGTCGAGGCGTCATGGGAGCCGGAGCGCTGAGTCGCGCATTTCGACGAGGGCTCATGGGTCTTCGATCTGCTCGACGCGATCGCGCAGGCGAGCCAGCTCCACTCGAAGGCGGCCCAGATGCCCGCTGCTCGCCTCGATGACGTCGCTGAGCTGATCGATCCGCTCCTCCGTCTGCTTGAGGCCGCCGGAGACCTGTTCGGCGTCGTACCTCGCACCACGAGCCGTGATCTCCGTTGGCAGCAGCCCGGAGAGAACGCCGCGGAGAACCGGCGTCGCGATGAGCAGGCCGCCGTACAAGACCGCCAGCAACAGCTCGCCCCGATAGACGAACTCCTGCTTCAATGCGACGCTCGGAAGCTTCTGGGGCGTGTCTGCGGTCGCAGCGAACAGCAGCGCCGCCAGCGTGAGCGCGGCGATGATGAGGCGCACCGACCACGGAGGGGGGGGCGTCATCGTCTTCCACACGCTTGAACAGACTCTTGACGAGGCCCATGAGCCCTGAATCGTTGCGCGCCCGGCGGATGGAGCAATTGCTATCCCCAGCGCCGAGGGTGCCGCCGAGGACAAGCGAGCGGACCGAGCTCAACGATTACGACGACGCGGTGACGGCCAGTTGCCCGCAGGCCGCCGCGATGTCGCGTCCGCGCGTCAGCCGTACCGTCGCTCGCACGCCGTGCTCCTCGAGCACCGCCTGGAACGCCGCGATCGCCTCGCGGCTCGACCCGTCATACGGCGAGTCGGTCGGGTTGTACGGGATGAGGTTGACCTTGAAGACCTTCGGGTCGAGCAGCTTGGCCAGCGCGACGGCCTGCTCGAAGCGGTCGTTGATGCCGCCGAGCATGACGTACTCGACGAAGACGAGCCTGCGCTTCGCGGCGTGGAAGCGCCGGCATGCCGCCAGCACATCCGCCAACGGGTAGCGCTCGTTCACAGGCATGATCTGCGAGCGCAGCGCGTCGTCGGCGGCGTGCAGCGACAGCGCGAGGCGAATCGGCATGTCCGTCTGCGTCAGGCGCTCGATGCCGGGAATCCAGCCGACCGTCGAGATCGCCGTGCGGCGGTGTGTGATGCCGGCGTCGGGCAGGCGCCGGCACGCGGCGAGCACCGCATCGAGGTTCATCATCGGCTCGCCCATCCCCATGAAGACCGCATGGTCGACGTCTTCCATGCGCCGGAAATGCAGCGCCTGGTCGAGGATCTCCGACGCCGTGAGGTTGCGCCCGAAGCGCATCGAGCCGGTCGCGCAGAACGTGCAGGTCAGCGGGCAGCCAGACTGCGAGGAGAGGCACAGCGAACGGCGTCCGTCGCGGTAGCGCATGAGCACGGCCTCGACCGGGCGACCATCGTGGGTGTGGAAGAGCGACTTGACGGTGCCGTCGCGCGCGTGCGCCTCGTCGGCGAGGGTCAGCGTCGAGAACGGCACCTCGCCGGCGAGCTCCGCGCGCAGTGGCGCCGGCAGGTCGGTCATCGCCTCGTAGGAGGTCGCGCCGTGAGCGGCCCAGCGCCACACCTGCCGAGCCCGAAACGCGGGCTGGCCGGCATCGGCGAGCGTGCGCTCGAGCAGGTCGAGGTCCATCGTCCCATCGTAGGGCCGCCGGCCGGGACGCTCTTTGCATGACATGCATGGACAAGTCGCCACGCCAGGCCAGGTCGTAGAACTCGAAGCTCACGCTGCCGGCAGCCGAGAGCATCCGAACGCCGCCCGCGGCGAGATCGCGCGCGCGCTGGGTATGGAAGTGGCGGGCACCTCCTGGCGCCCGCCGTGCTCGGGCTCGACCGCCTGCGCACCGCGGTGCATCTGCAACGCCGCCTCGCGGACGAGCTTCACCGACTCGCGCAGACGCTCCTCGTTGCCCATGCGCGAGGTCATCGCCATCGAGCGCAGTCCGTCGTCGGTGACCGGCTCGAGGACCATCGTGAGGCACTCGGTGTTGCGCACGAGGTGCCGGCGCTCGTTGATCGCGCGCCCTCGAAGAACGGCCCGCGCCGCAGGCAGACTCGGCGGATCGGCTCCAGCTCGCCGATCGCCGCCGCGAGATCCGCACCCTCCGGCACGGCGATCGCCGCGTACGTCTGAAAGAACCGTTCGGGCGAGACGAACACATTGGTGCTCTTCAGCCCACGCGGCCGCACTCGCTATGAGCTCCTCGCGGAGGGCGTGCAGCGGCAGCGCGAAGGCCGTCATCTCCGGGAGGAACGGGTTCGGGATGACCATGCGACCATCGTATGCGTGCGCCTCGCCAAATTTCTCGCTCACGCCGGGGTCGCTTCGCGGCGCGGCGCAGAGGAGATCATCCGCGCCGGACGGGTGACGATCGGGGACGACACGGTCACCGATCCGGCCCGCGACGTCGATGTCGACAGCGGCGTGGCCGTCGACGGGCGCTTCATCGAGGCTGCCGAGGAGCGGATGGTCTTCGTACTCCACAAGCCGGTCGGCGTGCTCTCGACCGCCGCCGACACGCACGGCCGGCGGACGGTCGTCGACCTCGTGCCCTCGCGCGGCGCGCGGCTGTACCCCGTCGGACGTCTGGACGCCGACAGCAGCGGCCTGATCCTCGTGACCAACGACGGCGACCTTGCCCAGCGCCTCACGCATCCCTCGTTCGAGGTCCCGCGCACGTACCGCGCCATCGTGCGGCCGTCGCCCGTCAGCGAGCACGCGCTGCGCACGCTGCGCGAGGGCGTGGAGCTCGACGACGGCCTGACGGCGCCGGCGAAGGTGCGCCAGCCGCGTCCGGGCGTGCTCGAGCTGACGATCCACGAGGGCCGCAATCATCAGGTGCGCCGCATGTGCGAGTCGGTGGGCCACCGCGTGCGCACGCTCCAGCGGGTTCGCTTCGGACCGCTGCGGCTGGACGATCTGCCAGAGGGAGCGCACCGCCGGCTCAAGGCGGCCGAGGTGGAGCGGCTGCGTCGGGGCGAGCGGTAGGAGGGCCGGCGACATCCTCACTTCGCCGTCGCTGCCCGGCTTCGCGCTGGCGCTCGACACGTTCTTCGTGCGGGAGGACCACTAGAGTCGCAACGCATGCGGCTCTACGCCCTGCGCGGGGCCTCGTCGGTCGACCGCAACGACGTCCAGGCCATCCTTGGCGCGACGGAGTGGTTGCTGCGCGAGATCCTCAAGCTCAACGACCTGCACCCGAGCGACGTCGTCAGCTGCATCTTCACGCTGACCGACGACCTCAACGCCGAGTTCCCGGCGGTTGCCGCCCGCAACATGGGCTTCTCGCAAGTACCGCTGCTGTGCGCGCGCGAGGTGCCGGTGCCGGGCGCGCTGCCACGCATCATCCGCGTGCTCATGCACTACTACGCGCCCGACAACCACGTCGCGCGCCACGTGTACCTGGGGGCGGCGCGGGCGCTGCGGCTCGACCTCGAAGGTGCGCAGTAGGTCCGCGACGGCATGCGCATCAAAGAGACGTTCTGCGTTGCGCGCCCGCCGAAGGTCGTCTTCGACTACGTCATACAGGCTGGCAACCTCGCCGACTGGCAGACGTCGAAGACGTTCGTCGAGCAGATCACCGAGGGACCGCCGCGGCTTGGCACGCGCCTGCGCGAGCGCACGAAGGTGCCCGGGCGCAAGGAGTGGGAGCAGATCGTGGAGTTTGTCGAGTTCGAGCGCCCGCGCCGCTTGGCCGTGCACATCGTCGAAGGCCCTACCCCGATCGACGGGAGGTGGACGTTCGAGCCCGACGGCGATGGGACGCGGGTGCGGTTCGAAGCCTGGGGCGAGCTGCAGGGCGCCATGAAGCTGTTCCTGCCCATAGTGAAGCGCGTGATAGCGCGCGACTTCGCGAAGTACCACCGAAACCTGCGACGCAACGTCGAGGCGCCGTGAGGACCCTGGCTGGTCTGCGGGCAGACGTGATCGGACGGCGCACCGTGCGCTTACGAGCATGACGCGCTGCTCGGCTTGACAGCGCCCGTCGATCTGTGGTCACGTACGGCCGTCGCAACGGCGATGAACCGTCCTGGTCGGGGACGGCGAGCTGGAACAGGCAAGGGGAAGCGGTGTCCACAGCAGGGCAGGGACTGCACGCGCTGGCGGCGGCGTCCGCCACGGCTCTGACGGCACCGCTGGACGAGATGCTCGATCTGCTGACCGTCGGCGAGCCGCTCATCTGCCTGACGGCCGCGGGTCGCTTGGCCGCATCTCCGAGCTTGGCGAAGTCGATCGGAGGTGCCGAGGCCAACGTCGCGATCGGGCTCGCGCGGCTGGGTCTGCGCCCAGGCTACATCTCGCGCGTCGGCGCCGATCCGTTCGGCGACGAGGTCGTGCGCACGCTCCGCGGCGAGGGCGTGGATGTGTCGCGGGTGCAGCGCTCTCCAACGCGGCCCACCGGAGTCATGGTCAAGGAGCTGCGCTCACCCACCGACGTGCGCGTGCACTACTACCGCCAGGGGTCGGCCGCGAGTGAGCTCGACCGCGTCGGCGAGGTGCCGCTCGCGCGCCGCGTGCACGCCACGGGGATCACGCTCGCGCTCGGCTCTGGCCCCGCGGCGGCGGTGGGTGAGTTGCTGGCGGCGGCGCGTGCGATGGGAGCAAGCGTGAGCTTTGACCCCAACATCCGCCTCAAGCTCTGGTCGCTGGACGAAGCCGTCGTCGCGGTGCGCGCGGTGCTGCCATATGTCGACGATCTGCTGCTCAGCGAACGCGAGGCGCTTGCCGTCGCGGACGCCGGCGAACTCGAGGACGCCCTGCTCCGGCTCGCCGCTCGCGGGATCGCGCGGGTCGTCGTGCGGCGCGGCGCCGAAGGAGCCGTCGGGATCGCCGGCGGCGTCCGCGTCGAGATCGAGGCACAAACCGCCGGACCGGTCGTCGACTGCGTCGGCGCCGGCGACGCGTTCACCGCCGGGTACCTGTTCGAGCGCCTGCGCGGCGCGAGCTTCGAGGCGGCGATGGCGACGGGCGCGTGGGCGGCGGGGCACGTGGTCGCGCACAGGGGCGACTACGAGGGCCTGCCCGACCGCGCCGACTACGACGCCTGGCACGGCCTCACGGCGGCGGTCGACCGATGAGCCCGCAGCCGCCAAGCTTCCGCGCGCTGCTCGGAGACCGGCGCATCATCGCCGTTGTACGCCACGACGATGACGCCGTCGCCGAGGAGATCGCCCGCGCGGTCGCGGCCGGCGGCCTGCGCGCCGTCGAGATCACGACCACCGTTCCACGCTCGGCGGCGCTGATCGCGACGCTTCGTGCGTCGCTTCCCGCCGATGTGCTCGTCGGCGCCGGGACCGTGCTGTCGCTGCTGCAGCTCGACGACGTGCTCGCCGCGGACGCGCAGTTCGTCGTGTCGCCGGGTCTGGATCGCCTCGTCGTCGAGCGCTGCGTGGAGGCGAAGGTGCCGGTCGTGCCGGGAGCGCTTACGCCGACCGAGGTCATGGCGGGCCGTGCGCTGGGGCTCGACGCGCTCAAGCTGTTTCCGTCGGATACCGCCGGCCCGGCGCACCTGCGGGCGCTGCGGTCGGTGTTTCCCGACATCGCGTTCATCCCCACCGGCGGGGTGAGCAGTGCGAACGCCGCCGGCTGGTTCGATGCCGGTGCGCAGGCCCTGGGCATGGCGGGCGAGTTGCACGCCGCCCATCGCGCCGGCGGCGAGGGCGCCGTGCGGCGCCTGTCGCGGCAGCTCGGCGAGACCTTTGAGATGGTCAACACCAGCCGATCCGTCAGCGGCGCCCCAAAGTAGGAAAGAGGTCCAATGCGCAAGATCAGTCGAAGATCACTCATCGCCGCGGTCGCGGCGGCCGTGGCTACCGCGCTGGCCGCGTGCGGCTCGCCCGAGACCAAGACGCAAAGCTCCAAGGGGAGCAACGCGCCCGCTGAGCTTTCCAGTCCACCCGCGCTGCCGACCAAGCCGATCACGCTCAACGTGATCGACGGCGGAGGCGATCTGCAGCTCTCTCAGCCGGCGATCGACGAGTTCGTCAAGGACAACCCGAAGCTCGTCAGCAAGGTCACGTACTCGAAGTCCACCGGCCCCGAGCTGGCGGGCAAGATCCAGGCCGGCCAGAATGCCGGCAAGGTGCAGTACAACCTCGTCGTCGCGGGCTATGGCGAGATCGCGACAGGCGCCCAGCAGGGCCTCTGGCAGAAGCTGCTGCCGAACTTCTCGAAGACGCTCGGCGACGTCGCGAGCAAGTACCAGGACGGCGCGCTGAAGATGTTCCGTCTCATCCACGGGTATGCGCTCACGAGCTACTACAACCCCAACGGGCCGCTGCTGGAGTACAACCCGGCCAAGGTCAAGACACCGCCGAAGACGCCGCAGCAGCTGCTCTCATATGCCAAGGCGAACCCGAAGAAGTTCACCTACGCGCGGCCGGCCAACTCAGGCCCTGGGCGAACGCTGCTGATGGGGCTGCCCTACATCCTGGGCGACGCGAACCCGCGCGACCCCGACAAGGGCTGGGACAAGACGTGGGCGTTCCTCAAGCAGCTCGACGAGTACATCGACCACTACCCGTCCGGCACCGGTGTGACGATGGAGGAGCTGACGTCGGGGGCCGTCAACATGATCGCCAGCACGACCGGCTGGGACGTCAACCCGCGCGCGCTCGGCGTCGTCCCCAAGGACTTCAAGATCCAGCCGTTCGACGGCTTCCATTTCGTCGCCGACGCGCATTACACGGCGATCCCGCGCGGCGTGCCCGCAGGTGAACAAGCCGTGATCCTCGAGCTGATGAAGTTCATGCTCACGCCCAAGGCGCAGGCGTACGCCTATGACCAGGGCTACTTCTATCCCGGTCCGGCCGTGAATGACGTTCCGCTCTCGCTCGCCCCCGCGAAGAGCCAGAAGGTGGTCAAGGAGTTCGCGCGGCCGGAGTACGACAAGCTGTTCGCGACGATCCCCGTCGAAACGCAGCTCGCCGTCGACGACATCGTCTACATGTTCGACAAGTGGGACCGAGAGGTGGGTGGATCGAAGGTCAAGGAGTGACCGCGGAGCCGCGGCTGCGCGAGCTGGTGCTCGACGGCCTGAGCCGCAGCTTCGGCAAGCAGATCGCGCTGGCCGCCCTCGATCTGAGGATCGAGGGCGGCGAGTTCATCGCCCTGCTCGGGCCGTCGGGTTGCGGGAAGTCGACCGCGCTGAACTGCATCGCCGGCCTGATCGAGCCAACCGGCGGCACGATCTTCCTCGACGGTCGCTCGCTCGACGGGACGCCCTCCGAGAAGCGCGGCTTCGGCGTCGTGTTCCAGAGCTACGCGCTGTTTCAGCACATGACCGTCCGCGCGAACATCGCGTTCGGACTGCGCATGCGCCGTCTGCCCAAGGAGCGCGTCGCCGAGCGCGTCGCGCAGGCCCTCGCGCTCGTCCGGCTCGAGGGGCTCGCGGACCGCTACCCGAGCCAGCTCTCCGGCGGCCAGCAGCAGCGTGTCGCGATCGCCCGGGCGATCGTCATCGAGCCGCCGCTCGTGCTGATGGACGAGCCGCTGTCCAACCTCGACGCCAAGCTGCGCTTGGAGATGCGCACGGAGATCCGGCGCCTGCACCGCGAGCTGGGGCTGACGACGATCTACGTCACGCACGACCAGGAGGAGGCGTTCTCGCTCGCCGACCGGCTCGTCGTCCTGCGCGAGGGCGTGGCCCAGCAGGTCGGCGCGCCCGACGAGATCTACTACCGCCCCGCGAACCCCTACGTCGCCGACTTCGTCGGCTTTCGCAACGCGCTGGCGATGACGCTCGAGCGCCGCGACGGATACGTCGGATTCGCCCGCGGGCACGGGCTGCGAGCCCGCGGCAGGGTGGCGGGCGTGGGATCGAGCGGACCGGTGACGCTCGCGATCCGCCCCGACGACCTCGTCGTCGGCGGTGCCGGGGAGAACGCCTTCGAGATCACGGTCGACGCCGTCGAGTTTCGCGGCCGCAGCTTCGTCGTCGAGGGACTGACGGACACGAGGCAGCGCCTGCGCGGCACGTCGGCTGCGGCCGTGCCGATCGGCGCGGCAGTCACGCTGCGCGCCTCCTCGGACCGGGTGCTGCTGTTCACGGGAACGGGATGAGGGTGCGCCGCCGGCTCGCCGCTCACGGGATCGACCGCGCGCTGCTGCTGCTCCTGCCGGCGATCGCGTTCGTCGTCGTGATCTTTCTGTACCCGTTCGGGTACGGGCTCGTGCTGTCCTTTGAGCCCGAGCGATACGTCGGCGCCTTCGGCAACTACCAGCAGTTCTTCGCCGACCCGTTCCTGCGCGACACGATCGCCATCACGCTTGGCCTCGCCGTCCCCGCGTCGCTGTTCAACGTCATCGCCTCGGTGCCGATCGCCTACCGGATGCGCGGCGCCTTTCGCGGCAAGCGGCTGCTGATCGGGCTGCTCGTCATGCCGATCACGCTCGGCACGGTGCTGATCGCCAAGGGGCTGCTGACGCTGCTCGGCGCCCGCGGCTGGGTCAATCGGGCGCTGCTGGACCTCGGACTCGTCGACGATCCGGTGCGCTTCGTCAACAACTACTGGGGCGTGCTGCTGACGCTCGTCATCACCGGCTTTCCGTTCGCGTTCTTGCTGACGCTGGCCTACCTCGGCGGCATCGACCCGATGCTCGAGCGCGCCGCCGCGACGCTCGGCGCGGGGCCGCGCCAGCGCTTCTGGCGGATCACGTTCCCGCTGCTGCTGCCCGGGCTGGCGATCACGTTCATCCTCACGTTCGTCCTGGCGTTCGCGGTCTTCCCCTCGGCGGTCCTCGTGGGCGAGCCGGCCGGCAAGACGCGCGTCATCTCGATCGTCGCCTACCGCGCCGCCTACGAGCAGTTCGACGCCTCGATGGCCTCCGCGATCGCGATGATCATGGGCGCGGTTCAGCTCGCCGTCGTCGTCATCGTGCTCGGCGTGCGCAGCAGGCTGTACCGCGGACCGAGCGGCGGGGGCAAGGGATGACCGCGATTGCCCGGCGGCCGGTCGTCACAAGCCCGCTGGCGTGGCTGGCGTGGGGGTTCGTCGGCTTCTTCCTCGTCTTCATGCTCGCGCTCGTCGCCGCCGTCCTCGTCAACTCGCTCGGGACGCGCTGGCTGGATCACTGGCTGCCCGACGGGTACACGACACACTGGTACGGCGACGCCTGGCGCGAGTTCGGGCTGACCTCGGTGATGCTCGTGACGATCGAGATCGCCGCGGCGGTCGTCGCGCTTTCCCTGCTGATCGGCGTGCCGGCGTCCTACGCGCTCGCCCGCCGCGCCTTCCCCGGTCGCGCGTTCGTGATGCTCGCGTTCCTCGTCCCGCTGCTGCTCCCGCCGGTGACGTACGGCATCCCGCTGGCGACCGTCCTGCTCCGCCACGACCTCGGTGGCACGCTGATCGGCGTGATCCTCGCCAATCTTGTCCCCAGCGTGCCGTTCGTGATCCTCACGATGACCCCGTTCATCGAGCAGATCGACCCGCGCATCGAGGCTGCCGCGCGGACCCTCGGCGCCGGGACCCTCACGATCTTCGCCCGCATCCTCGCCCCGCTGCTCGTACCGGGAATGCTCGCGGCCGGGCTGCTCGTGCTCGTGCGCACGGTAGGCATGTTCGAGCTGAGCTTCTTCACGGCAGGGCCGGGGACGCAGCCGCTCGTGGTCGTGCTGTACTACGCCGCGTTCGCCCCCGGCGTGCGCGCGTCACAGTCGATCGACGCGATGGCGGTCATCTACATGGGCCTGATGCTGATGCTGCTGGTGGCGGCGCTGAGCTTTGTCAACCCCACGAACCTCGTCGCCCGGCTGCGGGAGGAACCTTGAGGATCGAAGACGCGGAAGTGATCGTCACGAGCCCCGGGCGCAACTTCGTGACGCTCAAGATCGTGACCTCCGACGGCGTCGTGGGCTACGGCGACGCGACGCTCAACGGCCGCGAGCTGGCCGTCGTGAGCTACCTGCGCGACCATCTGCTGGCGCTGCTGATCGGCCGCGACGCGCACCGCATCGAGGACACGTGGCAGTACCTATACCGCGGCGCCTACTGGCGCGGCGGGCCCGTGACGATGGCGGCGATCTCCGCCGTCGACATGGCGCTGTGGGACATCAAGGGCAAGGTCGCCGGCCTGCCCGTCTACCAGCTGCTCGGCGGCGCGTGCCGCGACGCCTGCCTCGTCTACGCCCATGCCTCCGGCCGCGACGTGGACGAGCTGATCGAGAGCGTCGCCTCCAAGCTCGAGCTCGGCTACCGCGCCGTGCGCGCGCAGGTCGGCGTGCCGGAGCTGGGAAAGGTCTATGGGGTCGCTGCCGAGCGCGGCGCCTACGAGCCGGCCGCGCGCGGTGCGCTGCCGGTCGAGGAGGCATGGGACGCGAGCGCGTACCTGCGTCACATCCCGGCCGTCTTCGCCGCGCTGCGCGCGCAGTTCGGTCCCGAGCCGGCGCTGCTGCACGACGCCCACCACCGGCTGACGCCGCTGCAGGCCGCGCAACTCGGGCGCGCGCTGGAGCCCCACGACCTCTTCTGGCTGGAGGACGTCATACCCGCCGAGAACCCGGACCTCCTGCGCTTCGTGCGCGAGCATACGGTCACGCCGCTGGCGATCGGCGAGGTGTTCAACACGATCTGGGACTGCCGCACGATCCTCCGCGACAGGCTCGTGGACTACATTCGCACGTCCGCGACGCACGCCGGCGGGATCAGTCATCTGCGGCGCATCTTCGCGCTGGCAGAGCTGTCGCAGATCCGTTCGGGCTGCCACGGCGCGACGGACATCTCGCCCGTCGGGATGGCCGCCGCGCTCCACGTCGGGCTCGCGATCCCGAACTTCGGCATCCAGGAGCACCATTGCCACGAGCTGCTCGTCGACGACGTCTTCCCGCACGCCTACCGCTTCGCCGGCGGCGGCTTGCATCCGGGCGACGAGCCGGGCCTCGGCGTGACGCTGGACGAGACGCTCGCCGCAGAGCACCCGTACTCGGCGGCGTACCTGCCCGTCAACCGCCTCACCGACGGCACGATGCACGACTGGTGAAGGGCGCGGCGACGGCACGACTGACGCGCCGCGGCCTCGGCGGGCGGACTGCGATCCCTGCGGACGCGCCGGAGCAGGGGGGCATCGTCCATCTTGGGTTGGGAAGCTTCCACCGTGCCCATCAGGCGCTGTACACCGCCCGCGCGCTGCAGCGCGAGAGCGGACCATGGGGGATCGTCGGCGTCGCCAGCCGGTCGCGTCGGATCACCGATGCGATGCGATCTCAGGAGGGTCTGTACAGCGTCCTCGAGCTTGGGGGCGACGAGCCAAAGCCGCTCGTCGTCGGCGTCCATACCGCGCTGCTCGTCGCCGCCGGCGAACCGCTCGCGGTCGTCGACGCGCTCGCCGACGCGGGCACGCGGATCACGACCCTCACGGTTACAGAGAACGGCTACACCGCGCGCGCCGCGACGGGCGCGCTGGATACGGAGTCCCCCCCGGTACAGGCCGACCTCGCCGGTGCGCCGCCGAGCACGACGATCGGCCTGCTTGCGCGGGGGCTGCAGCGGCGCTGGCGCGGGCATGGTGAGCCGATGGCGATCGTCAGCTGCGACAACGTCGGGCGCAACGGTGAGCACACGCGGGCGCTTGTGCTGGAGTTCGTCGGGCTGCTGCGCGAGCCGGACGCCGCCGAGCTGAGTGGGTGGATCGAGCGGTCGATCGCCTTCCCGTGCACGATGGTCGACCGGATCGTGCCCGCGACGCGCGAGGAGCATCGCGCGCGCGGCGACGAGCTGCTCGGGCTCCACGACGCGGCGCTCGTGGTCGCCGAGCCGTTCAGCATGTGGGTGCTCGAGGATCGCTTTCCCGCCGGTCGGCCACGCTGGGAGACCGCCGGCGCGATCTTCAGCGACGAGGTGCAGCGCTACGAGCAGCTCAAGCTGCGCCTGCTCAACGCGACCCATTCGCTGATCGCCTATCTCGGCCTGCTCGCCGGGGCGCGCTCGATCGCGCAGGCGATCGCGCGGCCGGAGATCCGCGCTGCAGCCGAGCACCTCGTCCACGCCGAGCTGCGGCCGACGCTCGACGCGCCCACGCAGGTCGACGTCGCGCGCTACGCCGACGAGCTGTTCGAGCGCTTCGCCAACCGCGCGATCGATCACCGCACCAGCCAGGTCGCATCCGACGGCTCGGCCAAGCTGCCGGTCCGCATGACTGCGGCGATCCTGCACCACACCAAGCGCGGGATCGTGCCTCGCGGACTCGCGCTGGCGGTCGCCGCCTTCGTGCGCTGCCTCGCCACCCCCGGCGCGTACGCCGCCGCCGAGCTCGGCTCGATCGCCGACCCCCAGCGCGAACGGCTGGAGGATCTGGGGCGCCGGGCGCGCGATTCGCGCGAGCTCGTGGAGGCGGTCTTCGAGCTGGGGATCTTCGCGCCGCAGGTCGCGGAGGCGAGCGCGTTCGTCGCGGCGGTCGCCGAGCTGCACGCCGTCCTGGCCACGCATGATCATCACGCCGCCATCCAAGCCGCGCTCTCATGAGCGAGCCGCTGGCGATCCACCCGCACATCCTGCTGCCGCCATCCGATCCCGCGTGCGGCGTCGCGGTCGAGCTCTACGCGGAGGTCGCCGAGGCGCCGATCGTCTCTCCGCACGGGCACGTCGAGGCGGCCCTGCTCGCGCAGGACACCCCGTTCGGTGACCCCGCTGCGCTGCTCGTCACCCCCGACCACTACGTCACGCGGCTCCTGCACGCCCACGGCCTCTCGTTGGACGAGCTGCGTCCGCCGGCCGAGCCACGTTCCATCTGGCGCCATCTGTGCGAGCACTGGCCGCTGCTGAGCGGGACGGTCGTACGGCTGTGGCTCGAGCTGATCCTGCACGACGTGCTCGGCGTGCGGATCGCTCCCTCGCCGGCCACCGCCGACCTGCTCTTCGACGAGCTGTCCGAGCGCTTGGCGGCTCCCGGGTATCGACCGCGCGCTCTGTACGAGCGCTTCGGGATCGAGGTGCTCGCGACGACCGACGACCCGGCCGACGACCTGCGCCACCATCGCGCTCTCGCCGCGGACCCGCGCTGGGCCGGCCGCGTCATCCCGACGTTTCGCCCCGATGCCTACCTCGATCTCTCAGGGTCCGGCTGGCCCGCGCAGATCGAGCGTCTCGCCGCCGCGGCGGACATGGCGATCGATACGTACGAGGACTTCGTCGCGGCGCTGGAGCGGCGCCGAAGCTTCTTCGCGGAGCACGGTGCGACGTCCACCGACCATGGCGTCCAGAATCT
Source organism: Solirubrobacteraceae bacterium (assembly GCA_036389475.1). Taxonomy (GTDB): domain Bacteria; phylum Actinomycetota; class Thermoleophilia; order Solirubrobacterales; family Solirubrobacteraceae; genus CADCVQ01. Next base: position 4,223 of record DASVPU010000013.1, on the reverse strand, counting down.
CTGGACGCAACGCCTGGACGTTCGTACGACCCGCCGAATATTCGCCGCGGCGCTGCGAGGCGACGCTCAGCCGCAGGACGCCGCGGCGTTCAACGCCCATATGCTCGACGAGATGGCCCGCATGTCGTGCGACGACGGGCTCGTCATGCAGCTGCACCCGGGGGTGCAGCGAGACCATCACAGACCGACGCTCCAGGCCTACGGACCCAACGCCGGCGCCGACATCCCCGTGCGCGCGGAGTTCACCTCGGCGCTACGCCCGATGCTCGAGCGCTACGGAACCCATCCGCGCTTGCGCATCGTGCTGTTCACGGTCGACGAGACGACGTTCTCGCGGGAGCTCGCGCCGCTCGCAGGCTTCTACCCGTCGGTGTATCTCGGCGCCCCCTGGTGGTTTTTGGACTCGCCGGCCGGAATGCTGCGCTTCCGCCGCGCCGTCACGGACACCGTCGGCTTTCACCGCACGGCCGGATTCGTCGACGACGCGCGCGCTCTGTGCTCGGTCCCCGCACGCCACGAGGTCGCTCGCCGCGTCGACTGCGCGTTCCTCGCGGAGCTCGTCTGCGAGCACCGAATCTCATTAGCCGACGCGGCCGCGATCGCGCGTGACCTGGCCCACGATCAGCCGCTGCGCGTGTTCGGCCTCGACGCACATTGAAGGTCCGTCACACCGAAAATCGTCGCGACACCGCCTGCGGCTCTTGATCGACTTCCTGAGCTGACAGTCGATGACGCCGATCGACATTCCTTTTGATCGGGCTCAAGTACCGCTATCTGACAGCCGATGGTTCGCATGGAACGACAGGCGCGCCGCGGCTCCCAATGGTGTGGCAAATGCCCGTCTACCTGTTCGGCATGCCCGTAGGCATTTCGGCGTGCACGTATTCTCGTTCAAGTGAGGCGAAACCGCATGAAGTTGACGTGGATTTCGGAGTATAAGGCGCAGCCGGGTCAGCTGATCGAGTGGAGGCTGCACCCGACGACAATCGCCGCTGCGACCCAGTCGGCGCAGGATCCAAGGCCGGCCTCCTATATGCAGGAAGGACATGTGAGGACGGCCGCGTTCCTTCACGACATGGGCGTCGACGCGCCGACGTGGTTGGGGGCGGCGTTTGACATCCCGGGCGCGATGGACCACGACGCCTTGGAGGCGGCGTTGCTGCAGTGGATGACGCGGCATGAGACGCTCCGCAGCGGGCTGCGCCTGGCAGGAGACGAGTTGGAGCGCTTCACACTGAGCCCGCAGGACGTCTTGCTGGATCCCACGGTGGTGGATGAATTCTCTCGGGGTGCGGACGTGCTGCGCTACCTGGAGGATCGCTTCGACGATGCGACCAATCCGCTGACCTGGCCGCCCTACCTCTTTGTGACAGTCGCTCGCGAAGACGCGTTCACGGTCTACCTCGCGTTTGACCACAGCAATGTCGACGGTTACTCGATCTGCCATATCCCGCACGAGCTTCACGAGCTGTATGCAGCGGCGGTCCAGGAGCGCCCCGCGGTGCTCTCCAAGGTCGGCAGCTACGTCGAGTTCAGCAGGGTCGAGCGCGAGGCCGCGGACCACGTCGATGCCAACCACGAATCGGTGCTGCGCTGGCGAGACTTCGTCGAGAGCTGTGGCGGCGGCCTGCCGGGATTCCCGCTGGACCTCGGCGTCGCGCCGGGCGAGCGGCCCGCTCAGAACGGGGTGTGCGAGTGGCTGCTCGACCTACCCGACGCGAAGGGCTTCGCTGCTGCCTGCAAGGCAGCGGGTGGGAACTTCTTCGCGGGTGTGCTGGCGGTTGCGAGCATCGTCGCCTACGAGCGTGGCGATCAGCCGGTCTACCGCACCGTCATCCCGTTTCACACCCGCTCCGAGGAGCAGTGGGCGACGTCGCTCGGCTGGTACATCGCGTTGGCGCCGATCGAGATTGCCACCGCCCAAGCGCGAGACTTTCACCACCTCGTCCGCATGGCGCACGACGCGGTACGCGCGGCGAAGGCGGTCGCGCAGGTGCCGTTCGGGAAGGTCTGCACGTTGCTGGGTACTGTCGTGCGGCCGATGTCCATCATCTCCTATATGGACGGGAGGATGGTTCCCGGAGCTCACGACTGGCGCGATTGGCACGCGCACGGCTTCGGCAAGGTCTCGTACGGAGACGAAGCGTATCTGTGGGTAAATCGGACCGTCAACGGGCTCTACGTGACGTGCCGGTACCCGGGCACCGACGTGGGACACGAGGCCGTCAGCACCTTCATCGAGCAGAGTCGCGAGATCCTGACCTCGGTCGCCAGGAGCGGCAGCTACTCCTTCGCCGGTGAAGTGCCTGCGCTCAGAGCAGCTGCATGACCACGAACCGGGCGCGGCGCACTCGCTCCCAGCGGTGAACGCCCGGCGTTCACCAAACGACGTCGACGAGCCCCCAGGCATCGAGCTCCGCCGCGAGCCACTCGCGCAGGTCCGCGGCGGGGCCGAGCCGCACTGGGTCGGTGACGACGCTTACGGTGACGCGGTCGCGGTAGCGGATCAGCGCGGTCAGCGCCTCGTTGCCGATCGGGAAGCCGAGCAGCGCCACGTCGCTTGCATGGTGGCGCCCAACGCGCAACATGCCGTCGGGGACCGGGCCGATGTTGGATGCGCAGCCGTCGAACTGCTGGGCGGCACGGGCGGCGAGTTGAAACGTCAGCGCTTCGGGCAGCAAACGCATCGCGTCACCGGCTCCGCGGACGACAGGCGCGGTCCCGGTGTCGGCGACGAACGCAGCCTTCATGCGCCCGCGCAGCTCGCGCAAGGCACCGTGGGCGGGCGGCCCGCCGGGCAGCAGGACGGCGGCGGTGTTCATCTGCGCCGCCGGGCCGGAAAAGAGCGTTCGCTGGTCCTCGAGATCGCGATCGCGCAGATCGATCGGCAGCAATAGCCGCAGGGTTCTCTGGGGCGCACCGCCGCGAGCGATTCGCGCGCGTCGCAAGAGGTTCGCGGCGACCGCGGCCAGCAGCGTGTTGCCGCTGCCGTCCCGGCGAAGGGCGGCATCGTCCCAGGCCGAAGCAGCCATGCAGGCGATTGCGGCGACGCGCAGGTTTGAGGGCGGGCGGCGAGTACGGTCGCGCCCGCGAGGCCGCTTCAACGGCGCCGGACCGTCCGGCGGTGCGCCCCGGCGAAAGCCCCGCAGGGCAGAGGGCACCTCGCCGGCGAGTTGCGCCGCGCCACGCATCCCGAGCGTGAAGCGCTCGCCGATGCCACGCGCCTCTTCCCAGACGCCGAAGGTGCTTGCGCTCGTGAACGGCGTCTCCGTCGTGCCGATGGTCGGGTCCTCGTCGCCGTTGCCGTAGAGCGCGCCGAGGATGCCGCGTCCCGTGCCGAACAGGTGATGGCAGACGACGAGGACCGCGGTGCCGCCGCCGTCGGTTGGAGTGGCTGCGAGCCTCCAGCCGGCGTCATGCTCAGGATCGAGCAGCACGCCGAGCTGGCGGTCAAGCCATGCGGCAAGGCCGACCGGTCCGAGCGCTGGCGTCTCGGCGATCGCGACGGGCGGGGGGACGCAGGCCGGATTCCAGCGCTGACGGCCGCCAGGCAACCGCGCCGGCGCGATGCGCCGGCCGAGGCCGTAGGGCGTCGCGGCGAGCCGGCGCGCCTCCTGCTCGAGCACGTCGCGTGCGACGGCATCCGGAAAGCGCAGCAACCACGCAATGTGCGGCAGGACCGGACCGAGCCGGCTTGCGCGCAACACGAGGCTGCCCCAGTCGGCGATCGGGATCGCGGCCGCGGGATCGACCGCGGGCATCGCCGGAGCGACGCTCGGCGACGTCATGAGCTCGCTGCGAGGTGCGCCATACGGAATTTCGCGGGTGTGGATTAGGCCAGTACATCACACCTCGACGAACCGATTTCAGCGACAATTATCTGCAATAAAGCGCTGAGTTGGTCGTGCTCCAGCGCTCTAAGCTGGAGCACGACCCGTTCACGTTTAGGCGTTTAGCGGTCGGCTGGCTGGAGCCTCACATCGTCCACGCCGGCGCGCAGCGGCCCGATGTTGTCGACCTGGCGGACGGCGCTCGCCGCTCCTGTCAGGCGAGCGGAAGCGGGGCCGTGAGGGGGAACGCGGCGCTGCTGGTCAGAGCGCCCGTGCTGTGCCTAAGCAACCGCCGGACAGGAAGAGGCTTCGCCGCGTTCAGTCCGACTCATCGCGGGCGCGCCCGTAGCGCTCGTAGATCACGCGCGAGCCGAACGTCCTGGTCTCGATCAG
>DASVPU010000012.1:0-3327 GCA_036389475.1 Solirubrobacteraceae bacterium | reverse complement strand
CGCGGCGAAGGCGCCTCGCCGAAGGACATCGCGCGCGTGCTGGGCATCCGTCCCGCCGCGGTCGCTCCGCTCGTCCGCGAGATCGCCGCCCGTCGCCCCGAGTCCGCGACCAAAGAGGCGCAGGTCGCCGGGTGCTGGGTGAGCCCGGGCTGGAGCAACGGACTGATCGTCGAGCCTCGCGAGGGCTGGAACGACGTCGACGTCGGTGCGGGTGGTCCGGCGGGCATCGCCGTCGTGCTCGTCGCGCGGGCCGGACGCTACGACAGGGTCACGGCAGGCATCTACCTCGTGGACACCTTCTGCCTTGGGGTCAAGAACGTGACCGGCCCGTTGGAGCTGCGCGACCGCGACCTGCCGGCACTCGTGCGCATGCACTTCGCCATGTTCCCCTGGCCGGTGCAGCGTGTCCCGATCGAGCTGGCACAGCATCTCGTGCTCGGCGCCGTCGCCTTCTCGGCCGGTCTTGGATGCGAGCCGCACCCCGACTTCGAGTCCGTGCGGCGACTCATCGGCGAGCTGGACGAGCCGTGCGCGATTACGTTCGTTTGCGAGGGCCGGCCGCTGTACGTCGCCGGCCCCCACGATGACCCGATGGAGATCATGCAGACGCTGATCGAGACGGTGGGCAGCGATGGCTTTGCGGTCGCGGCCTGAGCGCGGGCGTCGCGGATCGGGCACCCCGATGATCAGCCGCGTTTCGGCCGAAGATGCATCACCGATGGCTCCAGAGGCCGAGCGCGCCGCGCGGTACGGTTTAGGCGTGACACGGGGAGATCCGAGTCTGATGGCGCGCCTCGAATTCGCGCTGCCGCCTCTGGACGATCGCGCCCGCCGCAGGGCGATCGCGGAGGACTGGCATCTCGAGCTGCTGGACCCCGAGGACCCGGACGAGCGCGCCTTGCTGATCCGCCTTGCGCATCCCGACCTCGATGAGGCCATCGAACAGGGTGTCGACGAGCTGCTTGTGGATGGGATGCCGATGAACCCGCGCTTGCATCTGATCATCCACGAGATGGTCGCGACGCAGATCATCGATGACGATCCGCCGGAGGTCTTCGACACCGCGCGACGGCTGCTCGCGCTGGGCCGCGACCCACACGAGGTGCTGCACATGCTGGGCTCCGTGGCCTCCACCGAGATCTGGACGGCGATGCATGAGCGACGTGAGTTCAAGCGTGAGGATCTGCTCGCGGCCCTGGCCGCGCTACCCGAGGCATGGGACGAGCAGGCTCGCCCCGCGCCGGCTCGCCCCGCGCGGCAGCCGTCGCGCGCCGCACGGCGCCGGCGGCGCTGAGCGCTCCTTCGAAGGCATGCAGGCCATTCGTGCCGGCAGTAGCTTGCGAACGCCTAGCCGCGAAGACGGCTACCCTCGCGCGACATGAGCCAGGCGATTCTCGACGGTGCGGTGATGGACGCAGCCCAGGCGCAAATTCCCGTCACAGACGATGGGCTGCTGCGCGGCGACGGCGTCTTCGAGGTGATTCACCTCTACGAGGGGCAGCCGTTCGCCCTCGACGAGCACCTCGAGCGGATGCGCCATAGCGCCGCGGCCCTGCGCCTGCCGATCGACCTCGACGCCATCCGCTCGGACGTCGAGACCCTGCTCGAGGCGACTGAGCCGGCCGACGCAGCGCTGCGACTCCTCGCCACGCGCGGCGGGCGAAGGATCGGGATCGTCGAGCGGCTCCCGCAGCTCCCCGACACGATCGCGCTGGCGACGATCACGTACTCGCCGACGCGCCTGCTCGACGGCGTCAAGTCGCTCTCCTACGCGGCGAACATGCTCGCCACCCGCCTGGCGCGCGAGCAGGGCGCCGACGAGGCGCTGCTCGTCACTCCGCACGGACGCGTCCTCGAGGGCCCGGTGACATCGTTCTTCTACGTCCTGGACGGCAAGCTCTTCACCCCGCCGCTGGAGGATCGGATCCTTGACTCGATCACCCGCCGGGTGCTGCTGGCGGTGACCGAGGCGCAGGAGCGCATCACGACCCGCGACGACCTCGCCGCCGTGAGCGAGACCTTTTTGGCGTCCTCGGCGCGCGAGGTGCAACCGGTCCGCTCGATCGACGGGACGCCGGTCGCGGCTGCGCCGGGACCGATCTCGGCCGATGCCGCCGTGCGCGTGCGCGAGCACATCCAGGCCGCGCTCGGTCGTTGAAGGTCGTCACGGTCATCGGCAACCGGCCGCAGTTCGTGAAGGCCGCGGCCGTCTGCGCTCCGCTGCGCGCGGCGCACGACGAGCTGCTTGTCCACACCGGTCAGCATTACGACGACGAGCTGTCGACGATCTTCGTGCAGGAGCTCGGGGTCCCGCGGCCGGACATCGAGCTTGGTCTCGGCGGTGGGACGAACACCGACCAGACGGCGCGGATGCTCGGCGCGATCGGCGAGCTGCTGCGCGACGAGCGTCCCGATGCGGTGCTGGTCTACGGCGATACGAACTCGACGCTCGCGGGCGCGCTGGCGGCGGCGCAGGCGCGGGTCCCGCTCGCTCATGTCGAGGCGGGGATGCGCTCGTTCGATCGCGCGATGCCCGAGGAGCTCAATCGCGTGCTCACCGACCACGTGTCGGACCTGCTGCTCGCGCCGTCCGACCTGGCGGCGGAGAACCTCGCGCGCGAGGGCGTTGCGGGCGCCGTGGAGGTCGCCGGCGACGTCATGGTGGACGTCGCGCGGATGGTCGCACCGCGGGCGCGCGCCGACGGCACACCGCTCGTCGACGCCGGAGTGAACGCCGGGGAGTATGTGCTGGCGACCGCACACCGGGCCGGAACCGTCGACGATCCCACACGGTTGGAGCGCTTGGTGGACCTGCTGCTCGGCCTCGGGGCGCCGGTCGTCCTGCCGCTGCATCCGCGCACGCGCGGGCGGCTGCACGAGGCGGGGTTGATGACGCGCTTGGCGGCGGGCGCGATCGTCCGCCCACCGCTGGGCTACGTCGCCTTCACCTCGCTTCTGATCCGGGCTCGCGCCGTCGTGACGGACTCCGGCGGAGTGCAGAAGGAGGCCTACCTCGCCGGCGTCCCGTGCGTCACCCTGCGCGACACGACGGAATGGGTCGAGACCGTCGAGACCGGCTGGAACACGCTCGTCGACCTCGATGCGGACGCCGCGCGAGCGGCCTTGCGACGTGTGGCGCCGGCGGCGCGACCCGAGCTCTACGGCGACGGGCACGCGGGCGAACGGGTCGCCGCTGCGATGGCTAGGCTCCTGCCGGCATGACCGACGCCGCCGGAGCTCCCGGACTCGTGCTCAGTCCGACGGCTTCCGTCGGCGCGGGCGTCGCCTTCGGGGCGCACGTCGTCGTCAACGACGGCGTCGTCATCG
>DASVPU010000011.1:0-4539 GCA_036389475.1 Solirubrobacteraceae bacterium | reverse complement strand
TTCGCCGCATGCCAGCGCTCCATCCCCTCCAGGCCGCCCTGCTCGGAGGGCGCGAAGCCCTTGCCCTTGACCGTCGCGACATGGACGACGACCGGCCTCTCGGCCGCCAGCGCACTGCGCAGCGCGATCCGCAGCGCGCGAATGTCGTGGCCGTCGATGACGCCCGTGTAGGCCCAGTCGAGCTCCTCCCAGAACAGGCCTGGAGCCCAGAACGCCTTGATCGACTCCTTCATCTGGGGCCCGAAGCGCTCCACCCGGCGGCCGATGCCCGGCAGCTCGCTCAACCGCTCCTCGACGTTCTCGCGCGTGTGCCAGAGGCGCGGGTTCAGCCGCACGCGCGTGAAGTATCGCGACAGGGCGCCGACGTTCGGCGCGATCGACATCCCGTTGTCGTTGAGGACCACGACCATCGGCGTGCCCATTCCGCCGGCCTGGTGGATCGCCTCGAACGCCACGCCACCGGTCATCGCGCCGTCGCCGATGACGGCGACGACCTTGCCCGGCACGGTGCGGCCGAGCGAGCGCATGCCCTGGGCCAGGCCGACGGCGTAGCCGATCGAAGTCGAGGCGTGGCCGGCGCCCATGATGTCGTGCTCGGATTCGGCGATCGAGCAGAACGGCGCCAGGCCCTCATACTTGCGGATCGTCGCGAGCTGGTCGCGCCGGCCGGTGAGGACCTTGTGCGGATAGGCCTGGTGGCCGACGTCCCAGAGGATCTTGTCGCGCGGCGAATCCAGCAGCGAATGGAGCGCGACCGCAAGCTCGCAGGTGCCGAGGTTCGCGCCGAAGTGGCCGCCGATCTGTCCGACGGTCGAGATGATGTGCTCGCGCACCTCTTGAGCGACGCGGGCGAGCTCGTCCTCGGACAGCCTATGCAGATCCTGCGGGGCGTTGATGCGCTGTAGGAGGGTCATGAGGTACGGGTCGCGATGAAGTCGGTGATCTGCTCCAGCTCGGCGGCACCCCCGGGGGCAGCCGCCGCCAATGATGCCCGCGCCTTGCGATGTGAGCGTGCCGCGAGCTTGCGCGCCCCGTTTAACCCAAATTCCGTGACGTAGGTGCGCTTTCCGTGGCGCTCGTCGCTTCCCTGCGGCTTGCCGAGCGCGTCGTCGGTGCCCGTCACGTCGAGGATGTCGTCGACGATCTGAAACAGGACGCCGAGCTCGGCAGCGAACTCGCAATAGTCGGATGTATCTGATGGATTCATTCCGGCTAGAAGCAATACGCACTCTACTGACGCGCCGATCAACCGCCCAGTCTTGAGCCCGTGCAGGCGCCGCAGCCAGGCCGCCACGTCACAGCTATCGGGTGCGAGCCCGGCAACGTCGACGTACTGCCCGCCCACCATCCCGTCGACGCCGGTCGCCGCGGCCAGCTCGCTGACGGCGCCAAGAACGTGCTGGGCCTGGCCCTGCTGATGGACGAGCACGTGACGGAACGCCTCGGCATAGAGCCCGTCGCCGGCGAGGATCGCGACCGACTCGCCGAACACGACATGGTTGGTCGGGCGCCCGCGGCGCAGCGCGTCGTCGTCCATCGCCGGCAGGTCGTCGTGGATGAGCGAGTAGGTGTGGATGAGCTCGATCGCGCCCGCCAGCGGGAGGAACTCGTCAGCGTCGCGGCCGATCGCGCGCGCAGTGGCCAGTGCCAGCACTGGTCGGATGCGCTTGCCGCCCGCGAGCAGGCTGTAGCGCATCGCCTGGACGAGCCTGCCGGTGATCGGCTCGGCGGAGAAGACCAGTCCTTCGAGATAGTCCTCGATCTGTAGCCGCAGCTCTTCGGGGTAGGGCACTAGTGGTCCGTCCTGCAAGTCACGAACCACCAGCGGACGGACCACTCACCCGCTACAGAAGGGTGTCTTGCCCCGGAAGCGGCTCGCGCTCGGCCTCTCGGGCACGACGCTCGAGCTCAGCCGAGGCCTGTGAGGCGACGGCCGCGCAATCCTCGACGACCGTGGCGGCCGCATCGGCGCTCAGATCGCCGGAACGCAGCTGCTCGGCGGCGCGCTCCAGCCGGGTGATGAGCTCGTCGAGGTTTGAGTCCGAGATCATGGCGTCGCCGGATTCTGGCCCATCGCGCGGTGCGCGGCGGCGAGGATGCCGTTGACGAACTTCGGCGCGTCGGCGCCCGAGTAGACCTTGGCGAGCTCGACGGCCTCGTCGATCGCGCCCTCTGGCGGGATCGGCGTGTCCGCGGGAGCGGCGTCGGGGTGCAGCATCTCCAGCAGCGCGACGCGCATGATGGCGCGCTCGAGCGGCGCGATGCGGTCGATCGACCAGCCCTTCGCATGCCGCGCGATGTGCCCGTCGAGCTCCTCCCCGCGATCCTCGGCCGCGTGCGCGAGCGCCCGCGTAAACAGCGTGGCGTCGTGCTCGAATACGTCCTCCAGCTCACGCCTCGTGACATCGGCCTGATAGAGGGCAAAGACGGCGGCTCGGCGCTGATCGGTACGGCGCGACAAGGTGAGGCGCGAGCTACGCGCGCGACATGTAGTCGCCCGTGGCCGTCTGGACCTTCACGCGGTCGCCGATGCTGACGAACAGCGGCACGCGGACCTTCGCCCCGGTCTCGAGGACCGCCGGCTTGTCGCCGCCGCCGGAGGCGGTGTCGCCGCGGAGCCCCGGCTCGGTCTCGGTGACCTCCAGCTCGACGGACGCCGGCAGCTGCAGGTCACGCGGCGAGTCGTCGATGAACAGCACGTCGACGCTGTCGTTGGGCTTGGTCCAGCGCAACGCGTCGGCGATCGACGATTGTGGGACGGCGAGCTGCTCGTAGGTCTCGGAGTCCATGAAGTGCGCGTCGATGCCATCGGCGTAGAGAAACTGCATCTTGCGGGCCTCGGTGCGCACCGAGCGGAACTTCTCGCCGGCGCGGAAGGTCCTGTCGATCGCGTTGCCGTCGCTGACGCGGCGCAGCTTCGTACGCACGAATGCCCCCCCCTTGCCGGGCTTGACGTGCTGAAAGTCGAGAACCTTGAAGATCGTCCCGTCGACCTCGATGTGGTTCCCGTTCTTGAGCTGGTTGGTGCTGATCATGTGTTCGCGTCAGTGTAGGGCGCACCTGCGGCGGCGAGCCGCCGCTACCAGGCCTCCACGGGCCAAGTGGACCGGGCGAGCATGCGGATCCGCAGCCCCTGGTACGCATAGACGCGGGCCCGCGAAACGATGTCCCGACCTCGACGCAGAGGAAAGCGCGTTGCGATCTCGACGGCATCGTCCCAAGCTGGCACCGCGCGTCGAACGCCAGCCGGCCGCGCGGTACGTTTCACAGAAATGCTGTGTCTTGGGGGCGGCCGGGCTCGCACACCCGTTGCAACGCTGCCCACACGAGTGTACGTGTTGTGAAGAGAAGATTGCTGCCGCAACCGAGACTGCTGCCTTTTTGGTGGATAGCTCGGTGAACTTGTGCTCTTGAGAGCCTGTTCATCAGGTTGACCGTACGTCAGCTAGCGTTGACGGTGCGTAGACGTTCGCCCCTCGGGGTGTGCGCCTGAGGGGTCCTGCGCGCCCTCCCCCCGTATGCCGCGGGGCCCCTCTGACTAGAGGGCCCTCGCGTGCCGTTTTCTCGAACAGGCCGCGAGGGCTCCATGTCTGTCATGGCCCGATTTACTGTTGTACAGTGCAATCGCGCTTCCGCGCGCCCGTCGGGATTTCTGGCTTGCCGGCAAACTGGCCAGCCCGCCGGTGTCTTACCTGCCATGCCCAGAGGATGTTGGTCGTCGTGTTGTGCATCCTCGTGGCAATCGTCGCGTGAGAGCCGGCCGCGCCGCAGCCGCAGTTCCGCGGCGCCAGGCCGACAGGCCCGGTCAGCGGAGGGGGACAGCCAATGGGACGGTCAGCCGCTCGTGGTATGGCGGCGATCTTCAAAGCGCCGTCAGGCTCGCACGTTCTTGGAGTACTGGCCATCGCTGCCTATACGCCGCAAGAGCGGCTTGCGTGGCCGCCAGCGCCGCCGTCGCGGCTGGGGAGGGGCTCGGCGCGATGATCCAGGTCAGCGCACCGAAAACGTGCGGTGACCGTTCGTTCAATCCGTTTGACGCCATCGCGGCGCACATGGAGTGCCTCGCAAGCACCATGTCCGAGGAAGATGGTGTCCGGATCTTCAACGACTTGTATCTTGCCGTGACCCGCTCTGTGGCCGTCGAGTTCGCCAACGGCTACTTCGAGGATCCGGCGTTCTTGTCGCGGCTGGGTGCGATCTTCTCAGACCGCTACTTCGACGCCGTAGAGCGCAACGTCGCTGAGCGCTCGGTGTCGCGTGCGTGGGCGCCGCTGTTTCAAGAGCGCTCGGAGACCCGGATCGCGCCTCTTGGACTTGCACTCGCGGGGATGAACGCGCACATCAACAACGATCTCGCGATCGCGCTCGTCGCCGCCGCTCGGGAGCTCGGCTATGACCTGGACCTCGACAGCGCGCATTACCGTGATCATCTGCGCGTCAACATGATGCTCCTGCGCCTCTTGCACGATGTCAAGGAGCACCTCGAGACGGGGATCGTGCAGACGAACGGCAGATTCCCCGGGCCGCTCGCCTGCCTGG
>DASVPU010000010.1:0-1741 GCA_036389475.1 Solirubrobacteraceae bacterium | reverse complement strand
CCGCGACCCTCCTTGGACAGGCTGTAGAGCGTGTCGCTGGTCTTGACGAACACGTCCGGATCAAACTCGCGGCGCGTCGTCGTGACCGACGGGTTGGCGGCGCGCGGCGAGCTCGGCGCGGGCGCGCCGTCGGCGGTCACCCAGCGCATCGCCTCACGGTTGGTCATGAACGACGAGATCTGCTGCGCGGTGGCGTAGACGCCGCCGCGCTGCTTTTCAGGGGCGTTGATGACCGACTGCAACGCGGCCGCGAGCAGCGGGTAGCCGTGCTCGTCGAGGATCCCGACGGGCTCCTCTTCGGTCGGGTCTGAGAGCCAGAGGTAGACCTGGGTGAGCGGACGCTTGGCGAGCGCCGCGGCGAGGAGCAGGTTGGTGAGCAGCCGCTGGCCGGCGGGTTCGAAGTAGGCGTCGCTGCGCGCCGTGGGGTCGCGGCTGCCCGACGCGAAGACGTCGGCGAGGATCTCGGGACGATGCCCCGGAGGCTGTGGAACTTTGCGGTGACGGTCCGCGGTTGATGGTCAGGCGGTGACGAGCGTAGCGGTCGGCTCGGCGGTCGTGAGTGAGGCAGTCGACGAACGGCTGGCGGCCACGTCACGCTCGACGGCGAGAGCGAGCTTGGCGAGATCGCCGTAGCCGATGATCCTGCGGAACTGCTGCTCGGCTTCGAGCATCCCGGCGGCCGTCCAGCGCAAGCACATGTCGCCGCTCTGCCAGCGCTTCACGTTTCTTGAGGTACGTCTGAGGATGCTGATCATCGACTCGATCGCGTTGGTCGACTGCAGGGTCGTGCGGAGGTTCCCCGTGATCCCCAGGCGCGTGAGTGTCACGGTCTCCTCCAGGCCCTCGCGCAGCGAACTCGCGGCGCCGGGATGGTGGTGATCGAGCTCGGCGGCGAGGCGCCGCAGGCCGTCCAGCGCGCGACCGTGGTCGTCTTGGGCCCATGCGGCGCGCAGCTGATGCTTGACCTTCGGCCGGTCGCGGTCGGGGAGGTGATCGAGCACATTTCTCTCTTTGTGCCTCACGCAACGGTGGACGGGCACCGGGCCGAACACGTCGTTGACTGCCGCTCTGAGCGCCTTGCCGCCATCGAGGACGACGAGCACACCCTGCTCGACATCCAGGCCCCTGTCGACGAGATCGGCGAGCAGCGCGACGGTGATCGTCTTGTTCTCCGTCGAGCCATCCCACAACCCCAGCGGCACCTTCACCCCGTCCGTCGTGACGCCCAGCGCGACGACGCAGCAGCGGCCCTTCAGGTCGATCCCGTCGAGCATTAACGCCGCCAGCCGGATGTCGGCCAGCGAGCGCGACATCAGCGCCTGCAGATGCTCGCCGGTCCTGCCGACGAACGCGCGGCTCGCTGCGCTCTTGCTCGCCGAACGCTCCGCCTCATGGACGTCCTCGCCGACCGGCTCACGGCTGCGTTCAAAGCGCCGGGTACTGACGCCAGCGAGCATCTGCTCCAGCACGACCCTGGTCAGCGGGTCGCGATCGGCGAAGAGTGAATAGGTCGCAAGCTCGATCTCGTCACCGTCAACCGAGCGCGCCCGTGACCGCGGCACGGCGACGCGCCGGCCGCCGAGCGTGACCTCGCCGCCGGTGCGGCCGTGACGGACCGCCGTGCGATCGGGGTCGTGACGGCCCTTCGGCCCGACGACCTCCGTGACCTCTTCCTCCATCAGCGTGCTCAACACGCCCAGGCCGACACCGACGCTCAACGCCAGCAGCCCGTCCTTCGCAG
>DASVPU010000009.1:0-5808 GCA_036389475.1 Solirubrobacteraceae bacterium | reverse complement strand
ACCCACGTGTTACTCACCCGTTCGCGGCTCTGCCCCAGGGCAAGCCCTGGTTCGTCGCTCCACTTGCATGTGTTAAGCACGCCGCCAGCGTTCGTCCTGAGCCAGGATCAAACTCTCCGTGAAGAACTGCTGAAGGGCTGGACCCGAAGGGCCGACCCTTCGTCACGTAGAGCTGTCATGACCATGTGCGGTGCCAATACACGCGGCACCGCGATCTATGACGGGTTCTTATTTCTCAGGTCCCTCGCGCCCGGCTGGGTAGCGAGGGATCGAACCTGGACGCACACCGGATCGCTAGGTATTCGATCCCGGTGCGCATGCTGTTGAGTTTTCAAAGACCGTCGCGCGCTCCCGTGGAGGGGACTCCTCCCAGAACCTGCGCTCTAGCGACAGCATAGGCCGATCGCAGACAGGACGGGCCAGTATAGCGCTCCGAAGGGCCCTTGTGATGGGCTGGTCGAAGCGCAGGGACCGGCTCGGCGCGCAGTATAGACAGCTCGCGCGGACGGACCCCGCGCCGGCCGGTCACGGCGCGGCCCGCAGCCTGCGGATCCGGCGCTTTCCGACCTGCAAGATGGCACCTTCCAGGCGCTCGGACGGCAGCTCGAGGTCGTCCTCTGCCAGCACCGCTCCGTCGAGCTTGACCGCTCCCTGCGAGAGCATCCGCCTCGCATCCGAGCGTGACCGCCCGGCGATCTCGGCGACCAGCGCCGGAATGTGCACCGTGCCGTTCCCGGCTTCAAAGCGCGCCTCCTCGATCTCGTCGGGCAGCTCGCGCTGCACGAACACCCGGTCGAAGTGCGCGGCCGCAGCATCCGCCGCCTGCGCCGAGTGCAGGCGCTCGACGAGCCGGCGCGCCAGGGCGTGCTTGGCGTCGCGGGCGGTCAGATCCTCGGGCGTCCGCTCGCCGAGCAACAGCGAGTACCACCCGCCCATCGCCGCGTCTGGCAGGCTGAGCGTCTTGCCGTACATCTCGTCGGGCGGCTCGCTGACGCCGAGCTGGTTGCCCAGCGACTTGGACATCTTGCGCTGACCGTCGAGTCCGGCAAGGATCGGCATCGTCAGCGCGACCTGCTCCTCGATGCCGTAGGCCCGCTGCACGTCGCGGCCGAGCAGGAGGTTGAACTTCTGGTCGGTGCCGCCAAGCTCGACGTCCGCGCGTACGGCAACGGAGTCGTAGGCCTGCATCAGCGGATAGAGCAGCTCCAGGATTGAGATCGGCTCGCCGGCTGCGTAGCGCTTGGCGAAGTCGTCGCGCTCGAGCAGCTGGGCCACAGTCGTCGTTCGCGTCAGCGCGAACAGCTCCTCCATGCGCATGTCCAGCCATTCGGAGTTGTGGCGCAGCTCGATGCGATCGCGATCGAGAACCTTCGCCGCCTGCTCGACGTACGTGCGCGCGTTGGCGTCGATCTGCTCGCCCGAGAGCACCGGCCGGGTCGACGAGCGCCCGCTTGGGTCGCCGACGCGCGCGGTGTAGTCGCCGATGATGAGGACGACGACGTGCCCGCGGTCCTGAAACTCGCGCAGCTTGCGCAGCACGACCGTATGCCCGAGGTGCACGTCCGGCGCCGTCGGATCGAGACCAAGCTTGACGCGCAGCGGGCGACCCGACGCGAGCTTGCGCTCCAGCGCTCCCGCGGGTAGGCAGTCGACCGCGTCGCGGGCCAGAAAGCGAGCGTCGTCGGCCGCTGAATTCGTCACGGGGCCAATGCTAGAGTCCGGCGCGCCCGTGGCGTGGCTGCCGCCCGTCGCCATTCCTGGTGCCGCGAGTCTCCTGCATGCATGGAAGCGACGTTCCCGCCTTCGCCGGATGAAGGATCCAGAACGCCTCGACATCCCGGTCCTGTCGGACCCACCGCTCGGACGGCCGCGCCTGAAGCGGCTGCGTCTTGCGCTGATCCTCTTCGGCCTGTCGATCCTCGCGCTCGTCTCGACCGCCTTCGGGATGATGATGGCGGTCGCCTCCGATCTGCCGGCGCTCGAGAACCGCACCGAGTTCAAGCGAGCACAGAACTCCGTCCTGACGGACGTCCATCACACGTACCTGGCGACGCTCGCCGACAACGGCCGGATCATCGTCGCGTCCAGGGACATCTCGCTGGCGATGCAGCACGCGATCATCGCCGTCGAAGACCAGCGCTTCTACCAGAACGACGGCGTCGACCTGCGCGGCATCGGCCGGGCCCTGTGGCAGGACGTCGCGAGCGGCGAGGCGGTCCAGGGCGGCTCGACGATCACGCAGCAGTTCGTCAAGAACGCAACGCAGGCACAGAGCCGGCGGACGGTCTTGGAGAAGGTGCGCGAGGCCGCGCTCGCCTACCACCTCACGCGCAAGTGGTCCAAGGAGAAGATCCTGACTGAGTACCTGAACTCGATCTACTTCGGCAACGGCGCCTACGGGATCGAGTCGGCAGCCCGGACGTACTTCAGCCAGGACGTCAACCACTTGGGCTGTGGCAAGATCGGCAACCGCTGCGCGAGCCAGCTCAAGCCACACGAGGCCGCGTTGCTGGCCGGCATGGTGGCGTCGCCAAGCGCGTATGACCCGATCGCCAACCCTGTCGACGCCAAGAAGCGCCGCGATCTCGTGCTCTCGAAGATGCTCGAGCAGGGCTACCTCACGAGCGACGAATACCTCAGCGGACGCGCGGAGCAGCTCCCGTCGAGGGACATGATCAAGCCTCCTGGCGTCCAGTCGGCGAGCAAGTCAGCGGCATATTTCACGACCTGGGTGCGCCAGCAGCTCGTCGACCGCTTCGGCGCTCGGACCGCGCTGATCGGCGGGCTGCGCATTCAGACGACGCTCGATCTCGGGCTTCAGCGCGCGGCCGAGAACGCCGTCACACGCTGGCTGGGCAACCCGCCCGCAGGTCCGAACGCCGCGCTCGTGGCGATCGACAACCGCACCGGGGAGGTGCGGGCGATGGTCGGCGGCAGCGACTACTCGCAGGTGCCGTTCAACCTGGCCACGCAGGGCCAGCGCCAGCCGGGCTCGGCGTTCAAGCCGTTCGTGCTCGCGACCGCACTGCGCCAGGGGATCTCGCCGAACTCGACGTGGACGTCCAAGCGCCAGGTGATCAAGATCCCCAACAGCAGCGAGAAGTTCACGGTCAACAACTACGAGGGCAACTACTCAGGGATCAGCACGCTCGCGCGCGCGACGACGTTCTCGGACAACTCGGTCTACGCGCAGGTCGGGATCAAGACCGGCACGAAGCGCATCGCCCGGACCGCAAAGCGCATGGGCATCCGGACGCCGGTGTCCAGCAACTACGCGATCTCGCTCGGCGGCCTGAGGCATGGCGTCACGCCTTTGGACCTGGCTCACGCCTACGAGACCTTTGCGACCGGTGGGATCCAGATGTCGGGCACCCTGGGCGCACCGAATCGCGGTCCGGTGGGGATCCGGCGTGTCACGCTGCGAGACAAGCGCGACGAGGTGCGGGCGCGAAATTCGCCGCGCCCCCGGCGAGTTCTGCCCAAGGGCGTGGCCGACGAGACGACGCACCTGCTCGAGTCGGTGATCAAGGTGGGCACCGCGCGCGTCGCGCAGCTTCCCGACGTGGTCGCCTGGGGCAAGACCGGCACGACCGAGAACTACGGCGACGCCTGGTTCGTCGGCGCGACGGACAAGCTGACGGTTGCCGTCTGGGTTGGATACCCCAACGAGCTGCGCCCGATGCGAACCGAGTACCGTGGAGAGCCCGTTGCCGGCGGGACCTTCCCGGCGCAGATCTGGCACGACTTCATGCTCACGGTGCTGCAAACCCAGAAGCAGCGCCTCGAGAAGGAGTGTGCCTTCGAGCAGGACAAGCTCAAGCCCGACGAGATGCCGTCCAAGCGCTGCCTCGAGGCGGGGCTGGCGAAAGACCCGACGGCGACGACGCCGCTGCCGGCGGCGAGCGCGCCGTCGGCCGGGACGCAGCGAACGACGACGGCGCCCAGCATCGTCCGCGACGGCGGGACGCCGGCCGGTCCAGCTCCGGCCGGCGGTGCTGACGGCACCGCGCCTGCCGAGGGGACGGCGCCGGCGCCACCCCAGACGCCCGCTCCGGACCCTGCTCCCGCGCCCGCGCCCCCGCCGGCTCCTGCGCAACCGCCCGGTCCCGCGCCTGCGCCGCCACCGGCGGGCGGAGCACCGGCGCCGCCGTAGCTGACTCAAGCACCAAAACCGCCGACGCCCAGCGACGGTACACAGAGCTCCTCCTAACCCCCGCCTACGGCGAGCAGCCCCCGTGGCCAGGGCCGCGACACGTTGCGGTTGCCCGCGACGCAAAAGCGCCACGGCAGCTCGATTGCCCGCGTGATGCCGATGCGCTGCCCGACCATGACCCTCGGCGCCGGACGGTCGGGCGGCGGCGGACCGAGGCGGATCGGTCCGTCCAGAAGCGAGGTGGCGTTCAGATCGAGGCCGATCCCGAGCGCCTGCGTGAGCTTGCCGGGACCCGAGCAGAGATCCGTCAAGCACTCGCGACCGCGGCGCGCATGCATCTGCGTCACCCCGCTGAGCGGCTCAAGAGCGCGGATCAGGACCGCGGCACCCACGCCGGCGGGCTCGACGACGACGTTCAGCAGCGCATGAACGCCATAGGAGCGGTAGACGTAGGCGATCTCGGGCGCTTCGAAGAGCGGCCAGGTGCGGGTCGTCAGCCCGGCGAAGGCGTGGCACGCGGGCTCTGTCTCGTGGTAGGCCTCGGTCTCGACGATCACGCCGCTGCCCTCGCCGTGGGTGATCGTGCAGCCGACGAGCATCCGCGCCGCCTCGAGGACCGGCAGCTCGAGTGCCCGCAGGTGCTGATCGCTCACGTCGCGAGGGCGCTGCGTGCGGCGTCGAGCTGCTCGCGCACGCGCGCCAGGGCCGTTCCGCCCTCGCTGACCTTCGACTCAAGCCACGAGCCCTGAGCTAGGACGCCGCGAAACGCCGCTGGATCGAGGCGCTGCGAGGCGGCCTGAAGTTCCTCGTCGCTCAGCTCGCCGAGCGAGCGCCCGGAGTCGACGGCGATGCGGACGAGGCCGGCGACGATGCCGTGGCACTCGCGAAACGGCACGCCCGCCCGGACAAGCAGGTCGGCCACATCCGTCGCGGCGATGAGGTCGTCGGATGCGGCGGCGGCCATCCGGTCGCGATCGAAGCGCGCGCCGCGGACCATGCCGGTGGCCGCCGCGAGGCAGAGCTCGAGCGTGTCGACGGCGTCGAAGAGGTGCTCCTTGTCCTCCTGCATGTCCTTGTTGTACGTCAGCGGGAGCCCGTGCATGACGCCGTGCAGCGCGCTGAGATGGGCGACGATCCGCGGCGCCTTGGCGCGCAGCAGCTCGGCGGCGTCGGGGTTCTTCTTCTGGGGCATGATCGATGAGCCGGACGTCCACTCGTCCGGCAGCGTCACGAAGCCGAACTCCTCGCTGGACCAGAGCACGAGCTCGGCTCCGAGGCGGCTGAGGTGGGTGGCGCAGGTCGCGGCCGCGGCCAGATGGTCCAGGACGAAGTCGCGATTTGAGACCGCGTCGATCGAGTTGGGGGTGACTCGCTCGAAGCCCAGCTCGGACGCGACGGCGGCGCGGTCGGTGTCGAAGTTCACGCCCGCGAGGGCGCCGGCACCGAGCGGCAGCGCGGCCGTCCCGCGCTCGACGAAGTCAAAGCGCTCGCGGTCGCGCAGGAGCATCCACACGTAGGCCAGCAGGTGGTGAGACAGGTACACGGGTTGAGCGCGCTGGAGGTGGGTGTAGCCGGGCAGCGGCCAGTCGACATGGCGCTCGGCCGCGTCGAGCAGCGCCTGCATGAGGTTCTCGACGCCGGCGATGGCGGCCACT
>DASVPU010000008.1:0-32980 GCA_036389475.1 Solirubrobacteraceae bacterium | reverse complement strand
GCACGACGACCGGCAGCTCCTCGTCCGCGCCCGCCCCGGCGCAACCCCCTGCCGCGGCACCGCCCGCGGCACCGGCCGGAGCCGCGACCACCGGCGGCCAAGCGCCTCAGGGCCAGTCCACGACCGGCGGCGCTCAGGCCGGCGGCGGTGAGTTCGACAACTTCTGCGCACAGAACCCGGGCGTCACGTGCTGACAGATGACGTAGGACCTGAAAGCGTCCTCTCCGCGGTCGTGCTCGGTCCGAGCCGGCCCCGGTAGCGCCGCGCTACCTCTTGGGCGGCTTGGTGGCCGTCGGCGGCTTCGTCGTCGTCGTGGGAGGCTTCTTCGTCGTGGGAGGCTTCGTCGTCGTGGGCGGCTTCGTCGTGGTCGTGGGCGTCGTCGTGGTGGCGGTTGGCTCCTTGGTCGGAGCGCTCTCCGCGACAGGACTTGCGATGAAGGTCGCGCTGTAGGTCAGGCGCGCGGTCTTGAACAGGCATGCGAACGCGACCGAGCGCCGCGTGCCGACGAGCGCCGATTGCGTCGCGGTGTCGCCACAGCCCTCGGCGGCGCGACTCGCGCGCCACGACGTGTCCGACGGCAGGCCGACCTGCAGCGCGGGCGCCCAGGAGGGCACGCTCAGGCCGACGAACTGACCCTTCTTGATCGATAGCGTCTGCTCCAGCGGGAACTGCACGGTCTGGCCGAAGTAGTCGGTGAGCCTCTGCAGCGGCGCCTTGTCGACGACCTCGCGCGCGAGCTTCTTGCCCGGGTTCAACACGACGATGGCGGCCTGCGATTCGCCTCCGAGCCGTTCGGTGAAGAACGCGGTCTGCTTCGGTCCCGGCTTGCCGAGCGCGATCGTCCAGGCGACGATGCGGCCGTCGGCGGGAGCCTGGTAGAGGGTCCGGTCGGGGCCGACCTTGGCCTGGTAGCCCGTCGTCCGGCTGACGGCCTGGCAATTGTCCGGACAGGCTCCCCGGATGCCGTCTGGGATGACTCCCAGCTCCGAGAGCTTCGCGGCTGCGACCGCGGGAAGCGCGAGCGTGGCGACGACCGCCAGCACGGCTGAGCTGAAAGATCCTCTATGGGGTGTCATGTGGTGCATTGAACACGAGCACGCGGTTGTTGTTGCGTACGGTGCCAGAACAAGTTGCGCGTGCAATAGAATCGCCCGATCGCAGCGATCGAGGTCATCGGGCTGGAGCGCCAGTTCAAGGGAGGTCTGAAGGCCGTCGACGGCATCGATCTCGAGGTCGCGGCGGGCGAGGTCTACGGCTTCCTCGGACCCAACGGCGCGGGCAAGACAACGACCGTGCGCATGCTCGTCACGCTCCTGCTTCCGACCGGCGGACGCGCGAGCGTCGCCGGCTACGACGTCGCAACCCACCCCGCGCAGGTGCGCAAGCGCATCGGCGTCGCCCTCCAGGAGGCCGCGCTGGACCCGCTCATGACGGGCACGGAGCTGATCGAGCTGCAGGCGACGCTGCACGGGATGCCGCCGCGGGCGGTTCGTGCCCGCGGCGCCGAGCTCATCGAGCGCGTCGGGCTCAGTCAGGCAGCCGATCGCCGCGTCGGCCAGTACTCCGGCGGCATGCGCCGGCGGCTGGACCTCGCGATGGCGCTCATCCACGAGCCCGAGGTGCTCTTCCTCGACGAGCCGACGACCGGCCTGGATCCTACGTCGCGGTTGACGCTGTGGAGCGAGGTGCGCCGATTGCGCGACGATGGCACGACCGTCTTCCTGACGACGCAGTACCTCGAGGAGGCCGACCAGCTCGCCGACCGCCTCGGGATCATCGCGGCCGGCAAGATCGTGGCCTCGGGCACACCCGCTGCGTTGAAGGCCGAGGTCGGACGCCCGCATCTCGATCTCGTGCTCGAAGACGGCTCTGACGTCGCGCTGGCGCGCGAGGTCGTTCGGCGCTATGGCGTGCAGCGCCCGCCGAGCGAGGACTGCAGCCTGTCGATCGGGCTGCAGCGCGGCGCCGCCGACATCGCCCCGATCCTGCGCGCGCTCGACGACGCCGGCTTCGGCGTCGCCGAGCTCGAGCTCAAGCAGCCGACGCTCGACGACGTCTTTCTGGACAAGACCGGCGAGCATCTCGAGGGCGCCGAAGAGCCCGAGCCGGAGCCGGTCTGACGTGCGCGCCTCGATCGTCGTGCTCGCCCGGCGGGCGTTGCGCACGGCGGCGCGCCGGCCGCAGTTCCTAGCGCCGCTCGTCCTCTTCCCGACGCTGTTTCTCGCGCTGAACGTCGGCGGCCTCGGGCACACGACGACCCTGCCCGGCTTCCCGAAGGTCGACGGATTCCTCGACTTCCAGCTCGCCGCAGGGATCACGCAGTCGCTGCTGCTCGGCGGCGTGTCAGCCGGGATCGGAGTTGCTTTGGACATCGAGGGCGGGTTCTTCGACCGGCTCGTCGCGTCCCCCGCCCCGCGCGCGGCGATCGTCCTCGGCCGCGTGCTTGCCGCCGGCATCATCGCCGCGTTCCAGGTCAGCTACTTCCTGGTTCTCGGCGCCGTCTTCGGCGTCGACGTCAAGGGCGGCGTCCTCGGCGTGCTGACCGTGCTCGCCATCGGCATCCTCGCGGGCACCGGCTTTGGAGCGATCGGCGTGCTGATCGCGCTGCGCGCCCGCAACGCATCGACCGTGCAGGGGATCTTCCCGCTCGTCTTCGTGGTGCTGTTCGTCTCGTCGGCGTTCTTCCCGGCCGACCTGCTGTCCTCGCCGGCGAACGCGGTCGCCGCCTACAACCCGCTGTCGTACATCGCAGAGGGGATGCGCCACCCGATCGCATTCTCCAACGACGTCGTGGCGCTGCTCGAAGGGCTCATTGCCGCGGCGGCGGTCACCATCTTCGCGGTCGCGCTGTCGCTGCAGGCGTTGCGCGGAAGGTTGCGCCAAGCGTGAAGCACCAGCTGCGATCGATCTTCGCGCTCATGCGCCGTGGCCTGAACGAGATCCTGCGCGTCCCCGGAGGAGCGCTGCCCGGCGTGCTCGCGCCGACGATCTTCATGCTCGGCCTGTCGGCGGTGTTCGGCAAGGCGGCGCGCCTGCCGGGCTACGACGCCGCCAACTTCCTGACGTTCGTCGTCGGCGTCGGGATGCTGCAGGGCGCCGGCTTCACCGGAGCTGCGACCGGCGTCAACCTGGCGCGCGACATCGAGCGGGGCTGGTTCGATCGGCTGTTGCTGTCGCCCACGCCACGTGCCGTGCTACTCGCGGGCGTCGTCGGATCGGCCTCGCTGCGGGCGCTGCTGCCGGCGACCTTCCTGCTCACGGTGGCGCTCGCGCTCGGTGTGGACTGGCCGGGCCTGCTCGCGATCGCGCTCGCCGCGATGCTCGTGATGGGACTCGCGGCAGCCGCGGCCTGCTACGCGATCCTGCTCGCGCTGCGCTTTCGCACCCAGCAGGCAGCGCCGCTCATGCAGGTCGGTACGTTCATCGCCATCCTCTTCACGACCGCCTACGCGCCCCGCGAGCTGCTGTCGGACTGGCTGCGCACGATCGCCGACGTCAACCCCGTGACGCACGTGCTCGAGGGCGTCCGCCAGGGCTTCGTCGGCGACGTCACATGGGCGACGACGTGGCCGGCGCTGCTGGCCGTCTCGGGATTGATCGTATTCTTCGGCTCGCTCGCCGTGCGCGGGATGCGCCGCCAGGGCGCGTGATCGCGAGTTCGTCGGAACGCCCGATCGGGCGGCTCAGCGCAGCCGGAACGGGCGCGTCGACCCGTCGTTGGGCGCCGAGTCGATGCAGCCGATGCGATCGCAGCCGGGCGCCGTCGTCTCGACCGCGACGAGGATGCGCTTCGGCCTGCCGAGCGCGCTCTGCGACAGCCGGATGATCAGGCTGCGCCCGGTCTTGTTCACCTTCGCCGAGGCATCGGCGACCCGCTTGGGCAGACCTGGCCCGGGCTGCTGGTAGACGCCGCCGCGCAGCTCATCCTCCGACCGGGCGGTGACGCACACGAGACGATCGGGCCGGATCGCCGTCGGGTCGGTGTCGGGGGCGGTCCAGATGCGCAGGCAGGCAGAGCCCGGCGGTCCGCCGGGCGCCAGCAGCGTCTTCGGCGCGATCTTGGCGGCGAACGTCACGATCGCGCGCAGGCGCCCGTCCTTGGCTCGGCTGATGTGGGCGCTCAGGATGTCCAGCGGACCGGTCGTCTCCTGTGTCGGGTCGACGATGCGTAACGGCTTCGAGGTCGCCGCGAGCGCCGCGGCGACGGCGAGCGGAGCGGCAGCGGCGGTCAGGAGTCCGACGACGAGCAGGCGCTGACGACGAGTTTGCGTTGCAGCCGCATCGCGCGTTCGTCGTCCATGCTCACGAAATCCCCGCATCCGGCAAGCATGACGAACCGAGCGAGCGGAAGAGACAGCGCAAGCTCCCGCCCACCGCGACGTGCGTGTACGAGCGAGGGACGCAGGCTTACGTCGAGAGCTGCGCGCCGGCGGCGGCGATGTCGTCCATGTCGCCCGGGGCGGGGACCCAGGGGAGCTTCAGCGGATCGCCCTCGTAGCGCGGGATGACGTGCATGTGGAAATGAAAGACCGTCTGCCACGCCGCAGCACCGTTCGAGTTCAGGAGCGTCACGCCGTCGGCCGACAGGTTCTCGCGCGCCTTCGCCGCGATGCGCTGCGCGACGGCGGCGACCGCCTCGAGGTCCTCGGTATCGAGTTCGTGCACGTCGCGTGCGTGCGCGCGCGGGATCACGAGCGCGTGCCCGCGCGTGGCCGGGTTGATGTCCATGAAGGCGATCGTGCGCTCGTCCTGCGCGATGATCGTCGCGGGGATCTCCTCGGCGACGATCTTGCAGAACAGGCAGTCGGGTTGGGCGCTCATGGGCCGGGAGCCTAACCGGCCGTCTCGCGCAGGCGTGTGGCGAGCGCGACGGCTTCTGCGGGCGTCGCGATCTCGCCGGCGTAGTACGCCTCGTCGATCTCGGCGAGCAGCTGCCCGAGCTGCGGTCCGTCTGAGAGCTTCAGCGCGGCGACGAGCTCGCCGCCGCGCAGGAGCGGCGTGCGGCGTCCTTGGGCGCGCCATTCAAGCGCCGCGGGCAGCACCTCGCGCGCGAGGTCGAGGTGCTTGGCGATCGATTCTCCGGCCTTGCGCCCGCGCGTGGCGAGCCGATCCGCAACCGACAGCAGCGTGACGTCGACCTCGACGGGCTCGCAGGTCTTCAGGTAGCGATACAGCGCGCGCCGCGACAGCGGCCGCTCATGAACGAGGAAGCCGAGCCTGAGGTGATGACGCGTCAGCGCGGCGACGTGGGACTTCAGCCTCTCGCTCGCGCGCAGCCGCGTCAGCACGTCGCGGGCAAGCGCGGCGCCCGCGCGATCGTGACCGATGAACGTCGGCGAGCCGTCGTCGCGGTGGCCGAGCGTGGCGGGCTTGGCGGCGTCGTGCAGCAGCGCGCCGAGCCGCAGCGCGAACGCGCGGTCGGTCTCGTCGCTCAGCGGCTCGCGCAGCAGCGCGGTGATCGCGCCGGCGTGCTCGTCGCCGAAGACCGCGGCCGGATCGCGCTCGATCGCGAGCGCATGCTCGAGCACCTCGATCGTGTGCGCGTGCACGTCGGCATGGTGGTAGCGGTTCTGCTCGATGCCTCGCAGAGCATCGAGCTCGGGCAGAACAGCCGCGGTAAGCCCGAGCTCGTCCATCCGCTGCAGCGATCGCAGCACGCCGTCGCCGGCGAGGATCCGCTTCAGCTCGGCGAAGACGCGCTCCTGTGCGACGGCGGCGACGCATGCCGCCTGCGCGCGCGCGAGCGCGATCGTCTCCGGCTCCGGCTCCAGTCCGAGCTCCGCTGAGATGCGGACGAGCCGCAGCGCGCGTATCGGGTCGTCGGCCATCGCGCGCGATCCGACCGCGCGCAGGCGCCCCTCGGCGAGGTCGGTGGCGCCGCCATATGGGTCGATCCGCTCGCCGCGGCCGGCGAGGGGCTCGGCCATCGCGTTGACGGTGAAGTCGCGCAGCGCGAGGTCGTCCTTGAGCGTGGGGCCGCGCAGCGGGCTGAGGTCCACCTGCCAGGGGCCGTCGCGGCCGCTGACGCGCCATGAGCCGAAGTCGTCGGACAGCTGGAACGCCGCAGCACGCGTCGCGCGAGCGAGCGCACGCGCGGCGCTCGCGACATCACCTTCGAGCACCAGATCGAGGTCGAACGTCGACCGGTCCAGCAGCCGATCTCGAACGGCGCCGCCGACGATCCACACCGACCGCCCCGCGAGCGCCTCGCGCGCTGCCGCGAGCGCATCGGTCATGCCGGTTCACCATCGCGGTGGTAGGCGCGCGGGACGCGCGGCAGCAGCCCGCAGGTGATCTCGTAGTTGATCGTGTCCAGCCGCCGCGCAAGCTCCTCGGCGGTGATCCGCTCGTCGCCCTGCTCGCCGATGAGGACCGCAACGTCCCCGGCTGCCACCGCGGTCGGGCGGCCGACGTCGACGGTCACGTTGTCCATGCTTACAGTCCCGACGAGCGGCCGCCGCGTCCCGTCGATGAGGATGTCGGCATTGTTCGTCAGCCCGCGGCGCACGCCGTCGCCATACCCGATCGGCAGCGTCGCCAGGTTGGTCGGCTGCTGCGCGACGAAGCGCCGCCCGTAGCCGGCGCTCTGCCCCGGCGCGATCCCCTTCACCGCCGCGACGCGGCAGCGCAGCTCCAGCGCGGGCTCAAGCTCGCGCAACGCTGGATCCTCGCCGAACGGATCCAGGCCGTAGATCGCGACGCCCGTGCGCACCATGTCGAAGTGAGTGGCTGGATCGCGCAAGATGGCGGCGCTGTTGGCGGCGTGGACGACCATCTGCGGGTGCGCGGCCCGCAGCGGCGTCACCCACGAAAGGAAGCGCTGGAGCTGCTCGCCCATGAACGCATCGCCACGCTCGTCGGCGGTGGCGAAGTGCGTCATCACGCCGGCGAGGGTCACGCCGCGGGCCGCTGCGACGGCTTCCACGACGCGCGTGGCCTCCACGGGATCGCGCGTTCCGAGCCGGCCCATCCCGGTGTCGAGCTTTACGTGCACCGCACCGCCGCCGCGCTCGGCGACAAGCTCGACGAAGCGCTCGTTCCACGCGACGACGTCGGCGACCGCTCCGAGCGCGATGTCGAGCTCGCTCGCGGTCAGCGCGCCCATGACGAGGATCGGCGCGTCGATGCCCGCGTCGCGCAGCGCGGCGGCCTCGGTCGCCGCCGCGACGGCGAGCAACAACGCTCCGCCGGCCAGCGCGGAGCGCGCGGCAGCCAGCGCTCCGTGCCCGTAGCCGTCGGCCTTGACGACCGCGCACAGGTTGACGTCCGGCCGCAGCTCGCGCCGCATCCGCGCGACATTGCGTTCGATCGCCGCCAGGTTCACCCAGGCGAGCGCGCGCACCGCCACGTCGTCCTGGACCTTCATCGCGGCGCGAAGGCTACTCGCCCGGCTCGCCGGCGCGGGCCCGCGGCAGCGCCCCGATGACGTCCCTGGCGATGACGCCGGCGGCACCGACCTCGTCGGCCGCCACGCGCCCGGCGGCGGCGTGGCGGCGCACGCCCGCGCATGCCGCGGCGAACGGGTCAAGGCCCTTGGCCAGCAACGCGCCGATGACGCCGCTGAGCACGTCGCCCGTGCCGGCCGTCGCGAGCGCCGGAGCGCTGAGGCCGTTGACGGCGGCGATGCCGTCGGGCGATGCGACGATCGTGTCGTCGCCCTTGAGGACGACGATCGCGTTGGCGCGGCGGGCGGCGTCGCGCGCGCTGCGCAGGCGCCGCCGGTTGACCTCGTCGCTCGTGGTCTGAAGCAGCCGGGCGAGCTCGCCGGCGTGGGGCGTCAGGACGGTCGGCGTCGTCCGCGCGGCAAGCGAGTCCAGCACGCCGGCGTGCGCATTGAGACCGTCCGCGTCGAGCAGCAGCGGCACCGGCGCGCGCGCCGCCAGCTCGCGTACGAAGGCGAACGCGCCGTCGCTGCGTCCGAGTCCGGGACCCGCGACGAGGGCGCCCGCGCGCGCGGACGCCTCGAGCGCTTCGTCCACGGTGGCGGGCACAAGCGCGCCGGCGTCGTCGCGCAGGCCGCGGGTCATGACCTCCAGCAGGCGCGTCTCGAAGACGAGCTCAAGCGAGGCGGGCACGATCGCCGTGACGTACCCGGCGCCCGCCCGCATCGCCGCCTCGGAGGCCAGGCAGGCCGCGCCTGTCAACCCGCGCGATCCGCCTGCTACCACGACATGCCCGGAGGTGAACTTCGTCGCGTTCGCTTCGCGTCCCGGAACGAGCGCGTGGACGCGCGCCGTAAGCAGCCCGACGTCCGGCGTCACCGGTGTGCCGTCCGGGATTCCGATGTCGATCACGCGCAGCTCGCCGGTGTGTTGCTTGCCGGTCGCGATCCAGTGCCCGGGCTTAGCTGCCGCGAACGTCACGGTCGTCGTAGCCCAGACGGACACGCGCGCGGCTTCGCCCGTCGACGCATCGACTCCGCTGGCGATGTCGGCCGCGACCACCGGTGCTTCGATCTCGGCGATCGCCTCGATCGCGTCCTTTGCCAGCCCCCGTGGTTCGCCGTCGAAGCCCGTGCCGAAGATCGCGTCGACGATCACGGCGGCGCCGCCGAGCGCGTCTACCGTGAACGGCTCATGCATGCCCTCCAGGCGACGCATGTTCTCGGCCGCGTCGCCGCGGTACTCCCGCGGCTCGGCGAGCCTCAAGACGCGGACAATTCGCCCCAACTCGTACAGCAGCCGAGCGGCGACAAAGCCGTCGCCGCCGTTGTTGCCCTTGCCGCAGACGATCGCCACGGGCCCGCGACGCGCCACGCGATCGACCTCGAGCGCGAGTCCCGACCCTGCGCGCTCCATCAGCGTGAGTGACGGGATCCCGCACTCCTCGATCGCCCAGCGGTCCATCGCCCGCATCTGCTCCGCGCCGGGCAGCGGATCGACCCAGTCCGGCAGCGCCATCAGCGCACCAGCGCGACCGCGCCCGCCGTGAGCTTTGAGTGCGTCAGCGACACGTCGACCTGCACGCCAAGCGCCGCCAGCGGACCGTGGAGCGCAACCGCGGTAGCGGCGCCCTCCCCCACGACCTCGATGTCGTGATGGCTCCAGATTTCGAGCCGCAGCGCCTTGGCGACCGCCTCCTTGGCGCAGAAGCGCGCCGCCAGATGCTGCCCGGGCCGCGCACGCTTCGCCGCATACGCCCGCTCGCCGTCGGTGAACAGCCGCAGCGCGAGCCCCGGCCGTCGCTGCAGCGCCTGCTCCAGCCGCTCGATCTCCAGCAGGTCGATCCCGACGGGCATGGGGCAATCGTAGACACGTGCTGAATCGACCCCATCGCTCGCCTACCGGCAGCTGCCGGCAGCGGCTCAAGAGAACTTGCGTCCCAAACTCTAGAAGCAAGTTTTCGCCGATATAGTTGCGTTTGTGGATCTGGACAGGCTTCAGGCCAGCCCGATCGGCCGCGTCATCCCGATCACCGGGCCAGACCCCGCAACACACGAGATCATCGCCGTCCACGCCTATCTGCCGGCTCCGCTGCCCCGAGATCTGACGTTATCGACCAGCACATGGACGACGATCAACTCCGCCACGGCGGCGCTTGCCAGGCTTGACGGTGCCGCCCGGCTCATTCCCAACCCCCAGCTGCTCCGTCGCCCGGCGCTCAGGCGCGAGGCCCAGAGCACGAGCGCGTTGGAAGGCACCTTCGCGCCGTTCGCCGATGTTCTCGCAGCGGATCGAGATCATGACGTTCATCTGACGGCCGAAGTCCGAGAAGTCCTCAACTTCGAGGAGATGGCCGAGCTGGCCTTTTCATGGCCGGAGAGGCGGCCGCTCACGTTGGGGATGCTCGGCGAGCTGCAACGTGTCCTGGTCAGAGGCACGCGAGGGCAGCTCAGCGACTCGGGAGGGTTACGCGACCGTATCGTGGTCATCGGCGCGCGCGGTCGCGGTTTTGACGAGGCAAGATTCGTCCCGGCACCGCCGGGTGATCAGCTGCGGGCCGGAGTCGAGGATCTGCTGGCGTGGATCGCGGACCCGCCGCACCTGCCGGCCGTCGTTCAGTCGGCCCTCGCGCATTATCAGTTCGAAACGCTCCACCCGTACTCCGATGGGAACGGG
Organism: Solirubrobacteraceae bacterium; assembly: GCA_036389475.1. Lineage (GTDB taxonomy): Bacteria > Actinomycetota > Thermoleophilia > Solirubrobacterales > Solirubrobacteraceae > CADCVQ01. The sequence goes on along the minus strand of DASVPU010000008.1, from coordinate 22,922 downwards.
CGCCTCGGGCGGCTTCTCGTCATCGTCCAGCTCCTTCGGGGCGCACTGATCCGCGAGCCCCTGCTTGTCGTGTCGCCGTGGTTCGAGCAACGACGAGACGAGTATCAGGACGCGCTCCTGGAGCTCAGCTATAGCGGCGACTGGGACCGCTGGATCGCATTCTTCACGATGGGAGTCGCGGCTTCGGCCGCGGAGTCGCAGCGGAAGGTCGAGGGGCTGGTCGAGATACAGGCGCAACTGCGCTCTCGTGTGCAGGCCGCCGGGAAACGGGGAGTCGCAGAGCGCCTAGCCGCCGATCTCGTCGGACACCCGTACGTGAGTCGCGGTGATGTGCGAGATCGCTACTCGCTGTCCGGGCAAGGGGCCAGCAACGCCATCAACACACTGATCCAGCTCGACATCCTCGAACCGGCCCCCTTCCGGTTCTCCCGCGGAGGCCAACTGTTCGTTGCCAGCGATGTGGTCCGCATCCTCTCCGCGTGATGAAGTCGACGACCTCGTACGGGCGTTACTCCACCGTCACCGTCTTGGCCAGGTTGCGCGGCTGGTCGACGTTCAGCCCCCGCTTGCGGGCGACGTAGTAGGCGAACAGCTGCAGCGGGATGACCGCCAGCAGCGCCTGCAGCATCCAGTCGGTGCGCGGGACGTAGATGACCTCCTCGGCGACCGGCTCGAGGCGGTCGTCGCCCTCGGTCGCGACCGCGATGACATGCGCCCCGCGGGCGCGGACCTCCTGGATGTTGGAGATCATCTTGTCGAGGATCGGCATGTCCGTCGCGACGCAGACGACCGGCGTTGACTCGTCGAGCAGCGCGATCGGGCCGTGCTTCATCTCGCCGCCGGCGTAGGCGTCGGTGGCGATGTAGGAGATCTCCTTGAGCTTCAGCGCACCCTCCAGTGCGACCGCCCGGCCCACGTGGCGGCCAAGGTACAGATAGAACTCCGACGACGCGTGCCGTTCGGCGGCGGCCTTGACCGGCCCGTCGAGGCGCTCGATGAGCTCGACGATCCTCGTCGGCAGCTGCTTGATCTCGGCCACCAGCTCGCAGATCCGCGGACGCTCGAGCGTGCCGCGCAGCTCCGCCAGCCGCAGCGCAAGCAGGTACATCGCCGCGACTTGGCAGACGAACGTCTTCGTCGCGGCGACGGAGACCTCGAGACCGGCGCGCGTGTACAGGACCCCGTCGGACTCGCGCGTGGCCTGCGAGCCGACGACGTTCGTGCACGCGAGCACCTTTGCGCCGCGCTGGCGCGCCAGGCGCATCGCCGCCAGCGTGTCCGCCGTCTCGCCCGATTGGGTGATGCCGATGACGAGCTCGCGCGGCGAGACGATCGGGTTGCGATAGCGCCATTCCGACGCGATGTCCATCTCGACCGGCAGCCGCGCCCACTCCTCGATCGCATAGCGGCCGATCAGCCCGGCGTGAAACGAGGTGCCCGCGGCGAGAATCAAGATCCGGTCGATGCCCTCGAAGAGCGACTCGTCAAGCTCGGCCTCGCCCAGATCGACGCCGTCGGTGCGCAGCGTCCGGTCGGCGACCGTCTCGGCGACGGCATCGGCCTGCTCGTTGATCTCCTTGAGCATGAAGGTCTCATGGCCGCCCTTCTCGGCGGTGGCCTGGTCCCAGTTCACGCGGGTGATCTCACGCTCGATCGGCGTGCCGTCCGCGGCGAGGAAGTCCACGCCGCCGGGGCGAAGCACGACGATCTCCTCGTTCTCGATGTACTGCACGTCGCGCGTGTGCGCGAGAAAGGCGGGGATCGCCGAGCCGAGGAACTGCTCGCCGTCGCCGCGACCGACGATCAGCGGGCACTCCTTGCGCGCGCCGACCAGCGTGTCCGGCTCGTCGGCGCACATCGCGACGAATGCGTAGTGGCCCTGAAGATCGGCGTACGTGGCGCGGACGGCCTCCACCAGGCTGCCCAACGCCATGTGGTGGGAGATCAGGTGCGCGATGACCTCGGCATCGGTCTCGGACGTGAAGTCGGCGCCGATGTCGCTCAAGCGCTTCTTCAGCTCCAGGTAGTTCTCCACGATCCCGTTGACGACGACGTGGACGCGGTCCGTCGTGTCGAAGTGCGGATGGGCGTTTGACTCGGTAACCCGCCCGTGGGTCGCCCAGCGCGTGTGGCCGATCCCGATCGTCGCGGGCCGCGCGATCGTCGCGACCGAGGCGCCGTCGGCCTGCGCTCGCGCGCCGTTCGCGCTCAACACCGCAGCACGCAGCTTGCTGAGGTTGCCCACCGCCCGCACGGAAGCGATCTCACCTTCCACGAGCACGGAGACCCCGGCTGAGTCATATCCGCGGTATTCGAGCTTCTCCAGGCCGGCCAAGAGGATCTCCTGCACCGCCCGCTGACCGACATAACCGACGATTCCACACATGCAGAGAGAGTAGGCGCTGTCTCGGAGGTCGTTCCTCCCCCAGTCGTCTAGGTCAGCGCCTGGGTTTCCACGATCCTAACAAGGCGCCCGCAGACCGCATCGGTCTCCTCGTCGGTCGGCGCCTCGACCATGACGCGCACGAGCTGCTCGGTTCCGGAAGGTCGCACGAGCACGCGCCCCCGGCCCTCCAGAGCCGCCGCCTCCCGCTCGGTCGCCTGCGCGAGCGAAGCGTTCGCCATCGCCGCGTTTCGATCGCGCACGCGGACGTTGACGAGCTTCTGGGGCAGCTTGTCCATCGCATCGCGGGCGGCGAGATCGCTGCCTGCGAGCGCCTCCAGCGTCAGCAGGGCGCTGGCGATCCCGTCGCCGGTCGGGACGAAGCCCATGTCGATGATGTGGCCGGACTGCTCGCCTCCGAGGGTCCAGCCGCGCTCGCGCAGCTCTTCGAGCACGTAGCGGTCGCCGACGTTCGTCGTGACGACCGAAATTCCCGCGGCCGCCATCGCCGTGTGGAAGCCGTAGTTCGTCATCACCGTGATGACGACGCCGCCGCCGGTCAATCGGTCCTGCGAGCGCAGGTGCAGCGTTGCCAGTGCGACGAGCTCGTCACCGTCCACGATCTCGCCGTTGCGATCGACCGCCAGCACGCGATCGCCGTCGCCGTCGAAGGCGAAACCGATGTCATGAGCGCCGTCGCGCATCGCGGCGGCGAGCGACTGCATGTGCGTCGAGCCACATCCGTCGTTGATGTTGCGGCCGTCGGGCGAATCGGCGAGCACGGTCACCGAAGCGCCCAGCCGGCGGAAGATCTCCGGGGCGGCGCGGTAGGTCGCCCCGTTGGCGCAATCGAGCACGATGTCGACGGCGCTGAGGTCCAGCCCCTCGAAGCGTTCCTGCAGCGCGCGCAGGTAGTCCTCGCGCGTGCCGTGCATCGTGCGGATGCTCCCGATCCGGCCGGGTGCACCGCGCGCCGGCGCCTCCAACCGCTCCTCGATCGCCAGCTCGGTCGCATCGGAGAGCTTGTATCCGTCGGCTCCGAAGAACTTGATCCCGTTGTCCTCGAACGAGTTGTGCGATGCCGAGATGACGGCCGCGAGATCCAAGCCGTAGCGCCCGATGAGCAGCGGTGCGGACGGCGTCGGCAGCACGCCGCCGAGCAGGACCTCGCCGCCGGCAGAGGCGATCCCGGCCGCCAGCGCCGCCTCGAGCATCCCGCCCGACTCGCGCGTGTCTCGGATCACGAGCACGCGCGGGCGCTCGCCGCCGATCTCGCTTGTCGCCGCCGCGCCCAGAGACAGCGCCAGCTCGGCGGACAGCACCTCGCCCGCGACACCGCGCACACCATCGGTGCCGAACAGCTTGCGCGCTGCAGCGCTCAAGGGATGCGAACTAGCGGTTGGTCCTGCAGGTCCGCATCCGACCAACCGCTAGCGCTTGGAGAACTGCGGCCGCTTGCGGGCCTTCTTCAGACCGGCCTTCTTGCGTTCCTTGACGCGCGAGTCGCGCGTCAGGAAGCCGCGCCGCTTGAGCTCACCGCGCAGGTTTGGGTCGGCCTCGAGCAGAGCACGCGAGATCCCATGACGCAGCGCGCCGGCCTGCGAGCTGACGCCGCCGCCGTGCATGCGGGCGACGACATCCATCCGATCGTCATAGCCCACGGCCTCCAGCGGCTGGCGGATGTTGCGTCCCAGCGCCGGCCGCGGAAAGTAGTGGTCAAGCGTCTTGCCGTTGATCGTGTACGCGCCGGTGCCGGGCCGAAGGATGACGCGCGCGACGGCCGTCTTGCGCTTGCCGGTCGCGCGATAGCGCGCGCCCGCGGCGAGATCGATGACCGCGGCGACGGGCTGCTCGTCGGCTCGGTCCTGCTCGGCGACCGCCTCGGCCTGTGCCTCGTCGTCCTCGTCGGGACCGGCCAGCGGGTCGGCGCCCTCGGCGACGATGTCGACTTCGAGGTCGGCGCCCGGGATCGCAGGCTTGACGCGCGGGGTGAGCTCTTCGTCGTCCGCGTCGTCCTGCAAGTCAACGTCCGGACCGGCGACGTCGGCGGGCTGCGCAACGTCGGACGCGGGGGCGGCGGCGGCCTCTTCAGGAAAGTCGGCCGGCGTCTCCTCGGTCGGCCCGGAATTCTCGTCGATCACGAGCGGTGGATCTCCATCGGTTGCGGTTTCTGGGCCTGGTGGGGATGCTCCGGCCCGGCGTAGATTTTCAGCTTCGTCAGCTGCTTGCGAGCGAGCCGGTTGCGGGGCAGCATGCCCTTGACGGCGAGCCGCAGGACCTCTTCTGGACGGCGCTCGAGCATCTCGTCGAGCGTTCGCGTCTTGAGGCCGCCCGGATAGCCGGAGTGGCGGTAGTACTTCTTGGCAGCGCGCTTGTTGCCGGTCACGGAGATCTTCTCCGCGTTGACGACGACGACGAAGTCGCCGGTGTCGACGTGGGGGGTGTAGACGGGCTTGCGCTTGCCCCGCAGCGCGTCGGCGATCTGCGTCGCAAGACGCCCGAGCGTTTGGCCGTTGGCGTCCACGACGAGCCAGTTGCGCTCGCGGTCGTTGGCGTTGGCGACGTAGGTCTTCATGGCGTGAAAAAGGCCACGCGGGTGGCGCGCGGCGTCGAGGAAGCATAGGGAATCGCGAACGCGCGTGGAAAGCGACGCTTAATGTCCCGCTTTGGAACCAAATCATGTACGGTTCCGCGCAGCAGATGGCCGAGTCCGCGGGCGGGTACCGGCGGAGCGGGGGAACCATCGGCACTCGCGGCTTGCCGTGAGTGTTGTGGGGCGAATCCAGAGACCACTTTGGTAGCGCGGACCTTGGCCGCGCGAGCCCGTCAGCTAACCCCGTAGGCCGCACACAAGGGGGTTGGTCAAGCTGAAACCTGGCGTCGTAGCAGTGCTTTGCGGGCTTGGGCTTGCCGTCGGCGCGGCTGTGCCCGCTGCGGCCCTGCCCGCGGCAACGACGCCCCCTGCGGGGGCGCCCGCCGCTAGCGCGTTTCCTGCGCTGACAGCCGCCGGAGGCGTGCGTGCGTCGACCAGGTCCGGGGGCGTGTTCGCATCTGCCCCGGCGGCGATCACAGCCGTCTCATGCGTGGCCGGCTGCGCGAGCGTGGATGCAGCTCAGCCGGGTAGCCTGCTGCGCATCGCGGGCACGAACTTGGGCGACCTCAGCGAGGTCACGTTCATCGGCGGCGCGGGCAACTCAGACAACACGATCGCGCGCGTGCTGAGGGCAGCTGGGGACAAGGCCGAGGTCATCGTGCCCCCGTCTGCCTCGAGCGGGCGCTTGCGTGCGGTCAAAGCCGATGGCTCGCGCTCGGCACCGAGTCGAGTCGTCATCTCGATCGCGAGGAAGGCCGTAAGCACCGACGCACTCCAGCTGCGGGTCGTCGGCCAGCAGGTGTTCGCCGCTGCCTTTCGCCCCGCGCGCATCGACCTGCTCGCGCGTCAGCCGATGAGCATCGCTGTGGCGCTGGTCCGCAGCTCCGACGGCGCCCTCGTCATGGGCTTTCCGGTTGGCGCGCTTGTCCCGGGCGTCGTGCGGACGGTGACGTGGGATGGCAAGCTCGGCGGCGTCGTGCAGCCCGCCGGCCGCTACGAGTTCCGCATCTACAACGCGGTCGCCGCCGCCCAGGCCGCCGGGGCTCCCGCACCGCTCGCCTCCGGCTCGTTCGACCTCGTAGACCACAAGTTCCCCGTTCGCGGCAAGCACGACTTCGGCAGCGCCATAGCCGCGTTCGGCGCGCCCCGCAACGGGCACATCCACCAGGGCCAGGACATCTTCGCCCCGTGCGGGACGCCGATCGTCGCGGCGCGCGGCGGCGTTGTGAAGGTCAGCGCACAGGAGGCGCGCGCCGGCAACTACGTCGTCATCGATGGCGAAGGCGGCAAGCTGGACTACGTCTACATGCATTTGCGCGAGCCGTCCCCCGTGCCGGCCGGTACGCGCGTGTATACCGGGCAGCTCATCGGCTACGTCGGCGATACCGGCGACGCGGTCGGGTGTCATCTGCACTTCGAGCTTTGGAGCGGTCAGTGGCAGGCCGGAGGCGCACCGATCGACCCGCTGCCCGCACTGCAGGTCTGGGACTCCTACAGCTGATCGCAGCGCGTTCGCCCGCCGGTGAAGCCGGCGACGAGCGCGCGCGTGTTTGCGCGCAGCGAGCCGAGGTAGGTCGCGCCGGGCGACCCGCCCGGCCCAAGGGAGTCCGCGTAGAGCGGGGGGCCGACCTTGGCGCCGGCGTCTCGTGCGATCGCTCTGGTGAGCTTGGGGTTGGTTGAGCTCTCCGAGAAGATCGTCGATACGCCCGCGTGTCGGATCGTGCGCACGAGTCGCGCGACGTCGCCGGCCGAGGACTGCGCTTGGGTGGACAGTGCGGGGATCACGGTGCCGATGACCTGGATGCCGTAGCGATCGGCGTAGTAGCCCAGTGCGTCGTGATCGCTCACGAGCTTGCGTTGCGACCTCGGGACCTGACCGATGCAGGCGGCGATCGCGCGATCCTGCGCTCGCAGCTCGGCGAGGTATCGGCGCGCATTGACGGTGTACGCCGCTGCGCCCCCAGGATCCGCATCGATCAGCGCATCGCGAATCCTCCCGACGGCGATCACCGCGTTGCGTGGATCCTGCCACCAGTGCGGGTCCACCCCGCCCTGCCCCCTACGCTTGTCCACAGCGTCGATCAGCGTCACGGTCTTCGCGTTGGAGCCCGCGTTGCGCAGGACGTCGTCGAGCCATTCATCGAGGTCTCCGCCCGAGCGCAGCACGATCCGAGCATTGCTCACCGCACGGATGTCGCTCGGTCGCGGCTCGTATTCGTGGGGGTCGGAGTTCGAACTGAGGATCTGACGAACGCGCGCGCGGTCACCGGCGACCTCGCGGGCGAAATCGCCCACCTGCGTCGTGGTGGCGACGATGCTCGGGGAGCCGACGGCGCCGCCGTCACCCGCACCGCACGCAGCGAGGCCAGTTGCGGCAAGGGTGACTGTGAGCACGGCGATGAGCCAGCGGGGGATCATCGTCCGCAGACGCTAGCAGAGAATGATTCTCGTTTGCGGTATTCTTCGGGCGGGTTCGCGGCGTGCGTCACCAGGCGGGCGAGGTGGATGTCTGCGTCGGGCGCCTCCGTCCAACGGCGGCATCGGGGAGGAGGACCGATCGGCATGAGCGCGGCTTCGATCCGCAGGGTCGCAACATCCGCGCTGAGCGGGTCCGCGCGAAGCGCCACTTCTGCATCACCCAGACGCACACCCCGACACCTCACCGAGCCGGTTCACCCGAAGTGTCAGTTTGCAATCCGGCCGACTCGCCTCGCCGCGCGGGCACCGGGTCGGGCACGGATGAACACACGTGCGGAAGACATCTTCGGCTCCGATGCCGTCGTGCCCAGCACGACGCCTCGCGAGGACGCACCCCACGGACGGCGCTCCACCGTGTCCGCGTCAGGCCTGCGCCGGCGCGACCGCAGCAGCGGGCGCCTCGACCGCCCGGGGCCGTGCCGCAGGTGGCGACTTGGGGCTCCAGCCGGGGCGCGTGGTCGCCTGGTCGCCGCCCAGCGCGACGATCGCCTTGGCCGTGGCGAGGTGGTACAGGATGAGGACCTGGACGATCGCCAGGGACTCGGAGCGGTGGGCGACCGTGCCGATCGAGAAGACGCCGAGACGCTCCGTGCGCAGGTGACTGGCGAAGTGCATCCGCTGCCAGATCGCCTCCTCGATCGCGGCACCGCGGGCGCGGTCGACGTCGCCCGGGATGAACAGGCAGCGCTCGCGACCGCGCTCCTCGAGCGTGATGCCGTCGCCGAGATCGTCTCCGACGAGAACCGACAGGTCCGGATGCGGCAGGCCCTCACGCAGGGTGAGCACCGCGTCGAGGTGAGCCGGGTCGCCGAGCGCCCCGGGGCGGAAGGACACGACAAGGTCGGCGCGCTGCTCCTGCGGGCGCACGAAGGCTTCGGAGTCAAGCTCGCTGAGCGTCAGCTGGCGCAGCGCCTGCTCGGCGCTGTACCCGCGGCGCGTGTGATCGCGCTTGGTCTTCCAGCCGCGCCGTAGCTCCTCCGGCGGTGCAAGGTACACGCGCACGTCAAACAGCGAGCTCAACTCGTTCGAGTAGTAGCCGAGCAGCCCCTCGATGACCACGAACGACTTCGGCACGACGTACTCCGGACGGCCGAAGGTCCCGTCCTCATGGCGGTAGACCGGCTTGAGGATCGGCTCCCCGTTGCGCAGCTGGCGGATGTGCTGCGCCATGATGTCAAGGTAGTTGCAGTCGGGATGCAGGGCTGTGATCCCGAGCTCGCCGCGCTCGGCGCGGTCGTACTTGTGGTAGTCCGCCATCGTGATGCGGGTGACGTTCTCGCGCCCGAGAATCTCGATGAGGCCTGTTGTGACCGTGGACTTGCCAGTCCCTGAATCACCGACGACGCCGAGAATGATCGGACGTGCCATATGGGTCTCCCTCCGTCGTCGCGGCCGAGCGGGGAAAGATAGCGGCTGGATGGCCGGACGCGAATGGCCGGAACGTCGAAATTACCGCGTCCGGACCAGGCCGGTGAGGGGGTGAGCGACCCACCACAGCGCGAGCAATCCGGCAAGCGTTCCGAGCACCGCCGGCACGATTGCGACGACTCCCACCTGACGCACGATCCCCGCCTGCCACGTTGCGAGGTAGCGGCGCTGGTCGTCGTGGCGAGCGGCCGGATCGTTCGCCATCTCGACCGAGCGTCTGGCGAGCTGCGGCAGCTCCCGGTACTGGCGCACGATCTGCGGCCCGTCGACGCCGGGGATCTTGTTGAGCAGTTGTGTTCCCACGGGGGCGAACAGGGCCGCGAGCGACACGGCGAACCCGGCGGCACAGAGCACGGCCACGATCCGCATCCGCGCCCTGCTCTGCGCGATCCACGGCGCGAGCAGCACGAGCACGAGGACGATGCCGGGGATGACGAGTCGCGGCCCCCAGCTCCAGCCGCCCTGCCACGAATGCCATGTCGCCGCGAGCAGGAACGTCGCCGCGAACAGCGCGAGCACGAGGACCACCAGTGCCCGCTGGCGGCGCCAGAGCGCGACGACCGCCCACGGCACGAGCAATATCGCGGGGGCGAAGAGGAAGATCGATTTCTCCGGCGAGAACAGCAACCCGCCAGCGCCGTGCAGCAGCGGCGTCGTGAAGCCGGGATCGGCGGGCGGCTTGTAGCCGAACTCGAGCGGATCGGCGAAGCGGTAGATGTTGTAGGCGACGGTGATCGCCGCGGCGACGGCGAGCGGGGCAACCACGCGCAGGATTCCTTGCGGTCCCACGCCGCGCGCGAGCAGGAAGGCGAGCAGCAGCGGAGCCAGCAGCGCCGACTGCGGCCGCGCGAGCACCGCGAACGCGAGCGCCGCCCCGGCCTCAAGCTCGCGCCCGGCAAACGCGCGCTCGACCATCACGACGAGGCCGAGCGCGACGAGCGGCTCGGTGAAGAAGTCGCGGCCGTATGGCAGCAGGTAGGTGCCGAGCACGATCCCGGCGGCGACGAGCGCAGCCGCCGCACGCGTCGCGGCGAGTCGGCGCCCGAGCACGTACAGCGCAGCCGCCAGGGCGCCCGCGACAAGCGGCATGATCGACGCGGCGAGCGCTGCCTCCCAGAGATCGAGGCGGCCCATCAGCGCGCCGAGCGGCTGCGCGACGAGCACCGGGATCACGCTGAGCAGCGGCAGCAGCAGCCCGTACTTCGAATAGGACAGTCCGTCGTGGCCGGGTACGCCGAGCGGCGCCGGCACCGCGAGTGTTCCGTGATGCACGATCGACTGCGCGACCGCAAGCATCGAGCTGCCGTCGAGAACCGTCACCTGCGCCTGGCCGAGCAGGAGCAGCGCCAGCGCGACGGCGCCGCCGAGCCTCACCGCGACCTGGCGGTCCTCGCGCGCCGGAGCCATCGCGGCGAATGTACTGAAACGGTCTTCGCGGCCGTCGCGTGCAGTTCAATGCGCCGATCGGCGTCTCCTTCCTCATCCCGGCCTACAACGAGGCGACGACGATCCACGAGGTGCTCGAGCGCATCGACGCATTGGACCTCGACGCGCAGATCGTCGTCGTCGACGACGGCTCGACCGACGGGACAGCCGCAATCGTCGAGGCGTTCGCCGCCGGGCATTCGCAGGTCGAGCTGCTGCGTCAGCCCAACCGCGGCAAGGGCTCGGCTGTTCGCCTGGCGTTGACGCGCATCACGAAGGAGATCGCGGTCATCCAGGACGCCGACATGGAGTACGACCCAGCCGATGTGATCGCGCTGATCAAGCCGATCGAGCGCGGCGTCGCCGACGTCGTCTATGGCTCGCGGCTAAGCGGCGGCGCGCCGCAGCGCGCGTACCTGTTCTGGCACCTGATCGGAAACCGCTTGCTCTCGCTGCTCACCGGCGTGCTGTTCAACACGACGCTGAGCGACATGGAGACCGGCTACAAGGCGTTTCGCTCTGACGTCCTTCGCTCGCTGCGACTGACGCAGGACGACTTCGCGATCGAACCTGAGATCACCGGAGAGGTGTGCCGGCGCAACCTGCGCATATACGAGATGCCGATCGCCTACTACGGCCGCACCTACGCCGAGGGCAAGAACATCACGTGGCGCGACGGCTTCAAGGCGATCCTGGTGCTCTTCCAGGTCCGGCTGCGACGGCGGTGAGCTCGAAGCATGCCGTGCGCTCGCTGCTCGTTGCGACCGGCGTCGTCGTCACGGCCGGCTGCACCTACATCGCCGTCCGCGGCGTCGATCTCGACGATGCCGGCCACGCGCTCGCCAACTGCGACCTGACCTGGCTCCTGCCGGCGGGCGTCGTGTTCGCCGTCGCGATCTGGCTGCGCGCGGTCCGCTGGTGGACCGTATTCGTGCCCGAGAAGCGCCCGCCGCTGCGCCAGCTGACGCGTGCGCTGTTCATCGGCTTCTTCTTCAACAACATCTTGCCGGCGCGAGCCGGCGAGGCGGCCCGGATCATCGCGCTGCACAGTGCCGCCGGCACCCCCCGCGCGGAGGCGATCGGGACCGTCGTCGTCGAGCGCCTCTTCGACGTCCTATCACTGCTGATCTTGCTGTTTGCGTCCTACCCGCTGCTGCCGCAGGTGAGCTGGCTGCACACGGCCGCGTTGTTCGGGGCGGGAGCGCTCGTGGGGCTCGCAGTGCTCGTGTTCGTGCTGGTGCGCTACGACGAGCGGGCGGTGCGCTGGCTGCTGTCTCCGCTGCGGCGCCTGCCGGGGGTCACCGAGAGGATCGAGCACGCGGTCGTCGACGCGACCCGCGGCCTGACCGCCGTTCGCGACCCGGGCGTGGCGTTGCGGGGCATGGCGATCACGCTCGCCTCGTGGATCGGCCTCGGCGTCTCGTACTGGATCCTCATGTTCTCGTTCTCGCTGGAGCTGCCGGTCGTGGCGGGGATCCTCGTGACGGTGGCGATCAACCTGTCGCTCGTGCTGCCGTCCTCGCCGGCCGCGCTGGGGGTGTTCGAGGCGGCGACCGTCGTCGCGCTGCGCGCGTTCGACGTCCCGCAGGCCGAGGCGCTGTCCTACGCGCTGGTGCTCCACCTGGTCAACCTGCTGCCGTTCCTGGCGATCGGGATCGGCCTGCTCTGGCCTGGGGTGCTGCGCCGGCGCCGGACCCGCGGCGGCTAGTGAACCGGCAGCCAGCGGACCGTCGTTCCCTGGGCTGACGCGCGGCCGGCGCGGTGCGCCATCATCGTGCGTGTGAACGACGACAAGCAGGACGCCAAACCCACCGCGCGACAGGCGCCCACGAGCATCGCGGACGCTGTCGGCGGTCCGCTGGGCATGGCCGAGACATCGCTGCCGGCGGTCGCCTTCGTCGTCGCGTACACCGTTTCGGGTTCCAATACGAACACCGCTGCGATCGTCGCGGTCGGCCTGGCGCTCGTCCTCACCGTCGCCCGGCTTGCGCGTCGCGAGTCACCGCAATACGCGCTGTCGGGGCTGATCGGCGTCGGCTTCGCCGCGTTCATCGCGACCCGCAGCGGCAAGGCCGAGAACTTCTTCTTGCCGGGCCTGCTGGCGAACGGTGCCTACGCATCGGCCTTCCTCATCTCGCTGGCGATCCGCCGGCCGCTGGTCGGGATCATCGTCACGATGCTCGACGGCGGTGACGGCAGCTGGCGATCGGACCCGCGCCGGATGCGCGCCTTCGCACGGGCGACCTGGCTCTGGGCCGGGCTGTTCCTCGCACGCCTGCTCGTCCAGCTGCCGCTCTATCTCGCCGGCGCGGTCGTCGCGCTCGGCGTCGCCCGCACCGCAATGGGCCTGCCGGTCTTCGCGCTCGGCCTCTGGCTGACGTGGCTGATCGTGCGCAGGGTCCGGATGCCGGCGCCGGCCGGGACGTGACGCGCCCGCGGGAGTCTCGCAACGGCGGTGTAGGGTCCGAGCGAGCAACCGGGGAGGGCAGCGGATGTCGGTATCGAGCAGCGCCACGACGGCCTGGGAGGGCGCCTGAGCGACGGATCCGGCATGACGACCCCCGCGAGCGGCGCCTTATCCGCGACGGATGTCGGCCGGGCTTCGCCGATCAAGCGGGTCGCAGGCAAGACGAGCCCAGAGGAACTGCTGGCCGCGGGGCATGCCTCGTGCTACGCATGGGGCTCTCGCACGAGCCTGCCGAGGCCGACACGCCGCATCAGCGTCGAGGCGACCGCTCCAGTCCCCAAGCTTCGATTTCAAGTTCAACGGAGGTGAGCGCAGTGATCAACGGAGTCCACGCGGTGCTGTTCAGCGAGGACGCCGAGAGCGTGCGCGAGTTCTTTCGCGACGTGCTCGGCTTCTCGTCCGTCGATGCGGGCGGCGGTTGGCTGATCTTCGCCCTGCCGCCGGCCGAGCTTGCCGCCCACCCGACGTTGGCCGGCAAGAAGCAGGAGCTGTACTTCATGTGCGACGACATCGAGGCCACGGTCGCGGAGCTCGAAGCCAAGGGCGTGCAGTTCATCGGGCCGGTCAAGGACCAGGGCTTCGGGCTGGTGACCGCGATGCGGGTGCCCGGCGGCGCGGAGCTGGGCCTCTATGAGCCGAAGCATCCGAAGGCGATCTGAGCCTGAGCCCACGGGTTAAGCGTGAAACTCGACTAGGCGATCGGCCTCGTCTTTCAGCGCCTTGAGCGATGTCCGGTCGAGGGGCTCGAACGGGTCGAGCTCGATCTGGCCCTTGGCGTAGCTCCATGCGCCGGCGACGGCTCCGTCGACGAGGAAGGTCCGCAGCGAGTGCGGGTTCTTGGTGGTGAAGACCCTTTGCCGGTGCTGCTCGGGCAGGATCCCAGCACGGCGGGCGTGGACGAGCAGCGTCGCGTCCCAGGTCGGCAGAAAGCGCACGGGCGCCGCTGTGCTCGGGTCCGGGAGCGGCTGGCACGGGAGGTCGAGTAGCTCGTCACCGGACTCGCTTGAGAAGCGGCGCAGCTGCAGGCGCTCGAGCGCGGGGGCGATCTCGTGCCGGCGCAGGCCGGTGTAGGAGGCGATGTCGCCGCGCGACGCCGGCCCGAAGCCTTTGAGGTAGCTGCGCAGGAGATGGTCGGTTGCGTCCTGAACGCTGACGTCCGACGCCCCGAGCCAGTCCTCGGCGGCGGCGAAGAGGTCAGCGCGGCGATGCTCCCAGGTACCGGACGGCGGCACGCGCACGAGATCGACCCACAGGCCGACGCCGACGGTGTCCGCCTTGCCGACGAGCTGCTCGAGCTCCTTGCGCTGCAGGACGCCGGTCGCTGCGAGACGCTCGCGGACGAGCGCGGCGGCGGCCTCCATGGACTCGGCACTGACCGCACCACGGCGCGCCTTGAGCCACAACGCGCGCCGAGCCGCGCGCGTCGCCAGCGCGAAGGGCCAGTAGTCGGCGCGGGCGACGACGTGGATCGTCACGCGCATGAGCGTTGCCTGCACCGCGGACCGCTTCTCCAAGGCGCTGGTGAGCTCGGCGCGCTCAAAACAGCTCCGGCGCGACCACAGCCCGACGTACATCGACGGCGCATACTGCGCCTGCAGCCCGCCGGTGCGCTGCAACGCGCGCGGGACCGACGCGGACGATGATCGTCGCAGCAGGTCCTGGCGCGCGAGAACGGCGCGGTTGAGCTCGCGCCGGGTGAGGACGCGTTCGATCAGCGCAGGATCAGCCACATCCGGAATGCGGGGCCGAAGCGCGTTTGCGCCCTCTCCCTGCCGCTGAAGCCCAATCGCTCGTAGAACCGACCGCGAAAAGCGTCCCGGCGGGCGCCGTCGCCACCTTGAGCCGCGACTCCTCGATCGCGTTGGGCGTGAGCGCGATCGCATCGGGGTGCTCGTCGAGGTCGCGCCGGTGCTGGACGTGCACGCGCGAAAAGCGCCATTGCAGCGCCTCGCGCTCCCCCGGCGCGGCCGGCCGGATGTGCAGCCCGTCGGGCATAGGTGGGCGAGTCTAAATGCGCAACCAGCGGTCATCATGCGCGTGGATGTTCCTGCGCCTGCTCATGGCCGCCGTCGCCGCGCTCGCCCTGGTCGCCGCTGGATCCAGCGACTCGGCCGCTGTCGCCCCCGAGCCGGACGCACCGATCCCGCGCGAACCACACCCGCTCGCGACCCGGTTGACGCTGGCCGATGCGAGCCTGCGCCGCGCGATCGAGGCGTGGCGGCTGCACGGCAACCCGGCCCACGGCCCGCCGCCGCAGAACGTGATCCTCCAAGCGCTGTACGTCCAGCGCGTGCTGCGCACGCTCTCGCGCGATTCCATGCGCGCGAAGCGGACGATCCGGCGCCTCCCCCCGCGCCTCGCGCGCAGCACGCGCGAGATCACGCTCGCGTTGCGCGACCTGCGCCGGCTGTCTGCGGGCTGGCCTCCGCACCGCATCCGCACGGGTCCGCCCGAGCCGCTCGGGGCGCTGCTGGGCTACTACCGCGAGGCACAGCGTCGATTCGGCGTCGGCCGCCATGTCCTCGCCGCCGTCAACCTCGTCGAGTCGGCGTTCGGACGCTTGCGCAACAACAGCGTCGCGGGCGCCCGCGGACCGATGCAGTTCATCCCGGCAACGTGGCGCGCCTACGGGCTCGGTGGCGACATCAACGATCCCCGCGACGCGATCCTCGGCGCGGCGAACTACCTGCGCCGGTCAGGTGCTCCCGGCGACTACGCACATGCACTCCATGCCTACAACCCGTCCCCGCTGTACGTGAACGCAGTTCGCCGCTACGCCCGCCTCATCGACCGCGACCGCGAGGCCGTCTACGCGCTCTACAGCTGGCAGGTGTTCGTCAAGACGCGCGACGGCGGCGGCGAGCAGCGGGTGACGGGGCCGGGGCTGCGCTGACGCGTCCGCCGGGCGCTACTCCCACTCGATCGTGCCCGGCGGCTTGGACGTGATGTCCAGCACGACGCGGTTGACGTCGCGCAGCTCGTTGATCATCCGCGAGGCGATCCGCTCGAGCAGGTCGTAGGGCAGGCGGGCCCAGTCCGCGGTCATCGCGTCGTCGGAGGTCACCGCGCGGATGACGACGACGCTTCCGTACGTGCGCTCGTCGCCCTGGACACCGACGGTGCGGATGTCGGGCAGGACGCAGAACGACTGCCACAGGTCGCGGTACAGGCCCGCGCCGCGGATCTCGTCCTGGAGGATGTAGTCGCACTCGCGCAGCAGGTCCAGGCGCTCCTTCGTCGCCTCGCCGCCGACGATGCGGATCGCGAGGCCGGGTCCCGGGAACGGCTGGCGCCAGATCAGCCGCTCTGGCAGGCCGAGCTCTGCGCCGACGGCGCGAACCTCGTCCTTGAACAGCGCGCGCAGCGGCTCGACGAGCTCGAAGCGCAGGTCCTCCGGCAGGCCGCCGACGTTGTGATGAGACTTGATCGTCGCCGCGCCGGTGCCGCCGCCGGACTCGATGACGTCGGAGTACAGCGTGCCCTGGACGAGGTACGTCGTGTCGCCGAGGTTCGCCGCCTCCTCCTCGAAGACGCGAATGAACTCCGCGCCGATCGCCTTACGCTTGACCTCCGGATCGGTCGTGCCAGCCAGGCGAGCGAGAAAGCGCTCTTCTGCGTCGACGGCGACGAGCGGCACCTTGAAGTAGTCGCGAAACGCCGCGACGACCTGCTCGCCTTCGTTCTTGCGCATGAGGCCGTGGTCGACGAACACGCAGGTCAGCTGATCGCCGACCGCGCGGTGGACGAGCAGCGCGGCGACGCTCGAGTCGACGCCGCCGCTCAGCCCGCAGATGACCTTGCGATCACCTACCTGCGCGCGGATCTTCGCGATCTGCTCGCTGACGATCCCCTCCGGGCTCCAGGATCGATCGGCGCCGCAGATCTCGCCGAGGAAGCGCTCGAGGATCGTCTGGCCGTACGGCGTGTGGATGACCTCGGGGTGAAACTGGATGCCGTAGATGGCGCGCTCGACGGATTCCAGCGCGGCTACCGGCGAGGCGGTCGACGACGCGAGCGCGGTGAAGCCGGGCGGCGGCGCGAACACCGTGTCGCGGTGTGACATCCAGCAGGTCTGCTGCGCCGGCAGTCCGTCAAACAGCCGGCCCGGCTCGCGCACCGTAAGCTCGGAACGACCGAACTCCCCCACCTCGGCTCCCTCCACCCTCCCGCCGAGCTCGGCTGCGATCAGCTGCATGCCGTAGCAGATGCCGAGCACCGGAATGCCGAGCTCGAGCAGCTCGCGATCCAGGCGCGGCGCGCCGTCGGCGTACACCGACGCCGGACCGCCGGAGAGGATCAGGCCCTTCGGACGACGGCGGCGCACCTCCTCGGGGCCGACATGGTGGGGCAACAGCTCGCTGAAGACGCCGAGCTCGCGCACGCGGCGGGCAATGAGCTGGGAGTACTGCCCGCCGTAGTCGAGCACGACGACCTCGTCTACCGCGCGCGGGGCCGCGACCTCGAGGACGTCCTCCTCGACGAACTCGGTGGCGGCCGTCGCCGCCGTCACGACGCCCTCGCTCATCGCGAGCGGTGACGGCGGGGGACGAAGCGCACGGTCGTCGAGCAATGACGCGCTGTCATGAGTCGTGAAGTACCGGCTCCTTGGGGGTGCCGTTACGGTTCGCCGGCTCCGGTGGCGCCGGCGTGCCGGCGCTGGCGCCGCGCGCGCCCATGCCGATGCCCTGCGCGGTTTGCAGCTGCTTGCCCTCGGTCTGAAGGGCCGGCGCGATCATGAGCTCCGCGCGGTTGAACTCGGCGATGTCCTTGTATCCACAGGTGGCCATCGAAGTGCGTAGGCCGCCCATGAGGTTGAACGTGCCGTCGTTCTGGTGCGCAGGGCCGACGAGGATCTCCTCGAGCGAGCCGTTCTGGACCGTTCGCACGCGCGCTCCTCGCGGAAGCGTCGGATGGAACGTCGCCATGCCCCAGTGGTAGCCGCGGCCGGGCGCCTCGTAGGCGCGCGCGAGCGGCGAGCCGATCATGACCGCGTCGGCCCCGCAGGCGATCGCCTTGGAGACGTCGCCGCCGTTGCGCATGCCGCCGTCGGCGATGACCTGGCAATACTCGCCCGTCTCCAGCATGTTCTGCGAGCGCGCGCCCGCGACATCGGCGATCGCGGTCGCCTGCGGAACGCCGATTCCGAGCACGCCGCGCGTCGTGCAGGCCGCGCCGGGTCCCACGCCGACGAGCACGCCGGCGGCACCGGTGCGCATGAGGTGCAGAGCCGTGTGGTAGCTCGCGCAGCCGCCGACGACAACCGGCAGCGGCACGTCACGAATGAACTCCTTGAGGTTCAGCGGCGGGCGCGACTCGTCGGTGGAGACGTGCTCAGCCGAGACGACCGTCCCCTGGATGACGAGGATGTCGAGGCCGGCCTCGATCGCGAGCTCGTAGTGCCTGCGAACGCGCAGCGGCGTCAGCGAGCCCGCGACGACAACTCCCTGGTCCTTGATCTCGCGGATCCGCTGGGCGATGAGCTCGGGGACGATCGGCCGGCTGTAGATCTCCTGCATTTCACGGGTCGCCGAGTCCCTCGGCAGGTGGGCGATGCGCTCGAGCTGCTCCTCGGCGTCCTCGTAGCGCGTGAAGATGCCCTCGAGATTCAGAACCGCGAGGCCGCCGAGCTTGCCGATGATGCCGGCCGTCGTCGGCGACACGACACCGTCCATCGCCGAGGCGAGCAGCGGAAGATCGAACCGGTAGTCGCCCAGCTTCCACGAGACGTCCACGTCGTCGGGGTCGCGCGTGCGCCTTGATGGCACGATCGCGATGTCATCGAAGCCGTATGCTCGGCGGGCCTTTTTTCCGCGGCCGATCTCAATCTCCATTTGCGAATCCTAGGCGTCGGGGCGGACAAGAAGACCCCGCTGGGACGGGGTCGAGGACGACATAAACCGCAGTTTGCGGGCGGCCAAACCGCATCTCCACCTTAGCAGCGGCCCCGTGAACCGGCCCTTCGTGCATGTCACATCCGCGCATGCTGCATCGTCCATGGTGCAACACAATCAGGTGAGGAGATCGCCGTGCAGATCGCAGTGGCAGGAGGAACCGGCGTGCTCGGGAGCCTTGTCGTGGAGGAGCTCGCGCGGCGCGGACACGCGGTGCGGGCGCTGTCACGGCGAGCGCCCGAGCGAGCGGTGGCGGGGGCCGAGCACCGGGCGGTGGACGTGACAACCGGCGCCGGCCTGCGCGACGCGCTCGCCGGCGTCGACACGGTGGTCGACGCGGCGAACCGCAACGACCGCCGCGCCCGCACCGTCCTCGTGCAGGGCACGCGGCAGCTCGTCGCGGCGGCGGCATCAGAGGGCGTCGCCCACGTCGTCGAGATCTCGATCGTCGGCATCGACGAGATGCCGCTCTCCTACTACAAAACCAAGCTCGAGCAGGAGCGAACCATCGAACAGGGCGACGTACCGTGGAGCATCGTGCGCGCGACGCAGTTTCACCAATTGCTGGACTGGGTGTTCGGGAAGACCGCGCGCTTCGGCGTTGTGGCGTCCGGGAGCTTTGCCGTGGCTCCCGTGGATCCGCTCGTCGTGGCCCGTGTGCTGGCGAATGCGGTCGAGGCAGGTCCCGGCGGTCGCGTCGCCGAGGTCGGTGGGCCTCAAGCCGAGCCGCTCGCGGATCTCGCACGTTGCTGGCTGAAATCCGGCCGCCGCCGTGGTGCGAGGGTCCCGCTGCCGATGCGCCGCGGCATGCGCGAGTCGCTCGCCGCGGGTGCACTCGTCCCGGCAGACGGCGCACTGCGCCACGGCCCGAGCTTTGCAGAGTGGCTGCGGGCGCGGGCGGCCGCGTCCGCAGGTCCGACCGCTCGTGCCAGGCCCGCCGGACCCTGAGTCCCGAACACGCCGCGTCACACCGCCGCGCGGGTCGCGGCGGCGACCGCGATCAGCGTTGGCACCTATGTCGGCGGCTGGCGCATCATTCGCACCCTCGGGTATCCGATCACCCAGATCGAGACGCTTCAGGGCTTCTCGGCCGAGACCTCGAGCGCCGTCGTCATCCTCGCCGCATCCCAGGCCGGCTATCCGCTCTCCACGACGCATGTCACAGCCGGCGCCGTCCTGAGCGCCGAAGTGGGCAAGCGCGCGGCAGACGTCCGCTGGGACATCGCCGCGCAGATAACGACCGCATGGTTGCTGGCGTTGCCCGCTGCAGCTCTCGTCGCCGGTGCGTTGTACTTTTTCACGGAGCAGATCGGCAAGTGGTGCGTCCTGACTTACACGGACCACCAGCTAGGAGCTCACGAACTCGATCTCCACCGGCTCGCCGGGGGCGATCTGCTCCCGGTCGGCGGGCACGAGCGCGAGCGCATCGACGCCGAGCATCGAGGTGAGGATGTGGGAGTCCTGGGACTTCGTCGGGCGCACGTGCCAGCCGTCGTCGTGGAGGGTGGTGCGGCAGCGGACGATCGTCGTGCGGCCGAACGAGCCCGGAAGCTCCTCGTCGGCGACCGCGTTGACCGGGTGGATCACCGTTTCGCGGCCGAGCATCGCGTCGAGCGCGGGGACGACGAACAAGCGAAAGCCCACGAGCGCCGAGACGGGGTTTCCGGGCAGCGCGAAGACCAGCGTTCCGTCCTCGCCGACGGCGAACGTCGTCGGGCGCCCGGGCTTCATCGTCACGCCCGCGAAGACCTCGCGGAAGCCCAGGCGCTTGAGCGCGGGGCGAACGTGGTCGTGGGGGCCGACCGAGACGCCGCCGGTCGTGATGAGCATGTCCACGTCGCGCAGGCCGGCGCCGAGCACGGCGACCGTCGCCTCGAGGTCGTCGCCCACGCGCATGCGCGTCACAAGCTCGGCACCCGCACGATGCACCGCGCCGCCGAGGGCAGGACCGTTGGAATCGCGGATCGCGCCCGGCTTCAGCGGCTTGCCGGGATCCGTGAGCTCATCCCCGGTACCGGCGATCGCGACGCGCGGCCGGCGCACGACGCGCGGTCGGGGAATGTTCATCGAGGCCAGCACGCCGAGCTCCGCGGGACCGAGCAGGCAGCCTGCGGGAACCACGAGCTCTCCGGCACGGATGTCCTCCCCAGCGTCGCGGATGTGGTACCCGATCGCGATCTGGCCGTTGACGGCGACGGTCGAGTCCTCGCTGGTCGTCAGCTCCTGGGGAACGACCGCGTCGGCGCCCTCCGGAATCGGCGCGCCGGTCGAGATGCGCACGGCGGTGCCACGGCGGACCTCGACGCCGGCGCTCGCGCCGGCCTTCGATTCGCCGATGACCCGAAGCTGCGCGGAGCCGTCGATCGTGTCCGCCGCTCGGATCGCGAAGCCGTCCATCGCCGAGGCAGCGAACGGCGGGACGTCGCTGGGCGCACTGGCGTCGGCGGCGAGCGCGCGGCCCAGCGCGTCGTCGAGGAAGACCTCCTCGGAGCCAAGCACCTTGACGTGCTCGAGCACGGCGTTGCGCGCTTCGTCGATCGAGACGGCCACGCGCGCTCCTAGGCGGCGCCCTCGGCGGGCAGCACGCGCTGCGCGGCGGCGATCAGCTCTGACAACGGGCGGCCGCTGGCGCCGGCGATCCAGCAGGTCAGCGGCGCGGCGAGTCGCTCGGATCCGTGCGCGGCGATCGACGCCAGCTCGAGCAGCGCGTCGAACTCGTCTGCGGTGGGGACGGGGCCTCCCACCTCCGCGGCAAAGGCTGCGAGGAACTCGCTGGCGGTCATCGCCGCGCACGTTACCAACGCGCCTTCGGCGACAGTTCGCGCTTCAGCCGCGCGCAAGGACGCCTCGGTTGACCTCGTCACGGTTGCCGAGCATCCGTCGCGCGGCCGCCCGACCGCGCTTCACGGCGCCGCCTACTCCGGTAGCCGCGCTGCGTACATTCGGCCGGCGTTCGTCCAGCTGGCCCGGTCGCCGACGATCTTCAGCGATCCTGAAGGGATGTCGGTCGGCAGCCCGGAGTCCAGATCGCGCCGCTCACCCAGCCTGGAGAACCCGCTGATCGTCGTGGCGCCCGAGCCGGCGACCCTCAAAGCCGCGACCGCCTGGCCACGTTCGTTGATGACGGCCCTGAGCGCTGAGCTGCTGCGGCCCACGCGGCCACAGTCGTTGCCGCCCAGCTGGGCGCAGCGGTAGGCGATCTCGTAGGAGTCGCCGCTGCGGATGTCCCTGACCGTGACGGTATCGGCGTTGGCGGACGGCGTGACGCCGTCGGCGCGCAGGAGCATGAACGCACCCGCCACCTGCACCACGTCGTAGCCGCGCCGGATCGTTCCCTGGGCACCGCTGGAGGCAAACACGCGCACGCGGCCACGCGGCAGCGCGCAGCCGAGGAGGTCCGTTCCGTTGTACTCGTTGGCGCGGATGACGAGCTTGATCGTGCGCCCGGGGGCGAGATCCGCGCCGCGCAGGCGGTCGCACCCGATCGCGCGCCTGGCCTCGGAAACGCCCGAGAGGGGGAGCGCGACCAGGGCGATCGGTAGGACGATCCACCCGCGGCGTCGCATTCGCTGCGCAGCCTAGCCCGCCGCGGCCTCTCAGGCAGCCAATAGCGCCGCCAGCGTCGCCGTCGCACGGCCGTCTGCGACGGCATCCGACGCGGCCGCGGCGCCTGCGGCGACGCTCTCGCAGCGCCCCGCCACATACAACCTCAGTCCGGCGCTGAGCGTTGCGGTGTGGGCGGCGATCCCGTGCTCGTCGCGGTCGACGATCGCGCGCGTGAGCTCGGCGGCGACCTGCGGGTCGGCGTCGCCGCGGAGAACGCTGCCCGCGCTCTCGGGGATGTCGAGCGGACCATCCACGTCAGCGGCCGACGGGCGCCCGGCGCGCAGGATGTCGGTGCCCTCCATTCCCCGAACCGCCACGGCGCGCGGCGCGCCGAGCAGCGTCAGCGCACCAAGGATGCGATCCCGATACGAGCTGTGCGTGTGGCCGACGACGAAGTGCGTCGCGCCGAGGTGGTCGACGAGCTTCTCCGCGCTATGCACCGGGCCGCGCAGTCCGATCTCGTCTCGGACGGCGGCGAGCGCGTCCCAGCCGGGGATCGCCGCTCCCGCATGGACGAGCGCGACGCCGGCGCGTTCGAGCATCGCCAGCGACTGGACGGGATCGGGACGAACCGGCCCGCCCAGCGCAGCGAGCACGTCGGCCGGCGTCGTGCCGAACTTCGGCCCCAGCGTGGAGCCGCAGTGCACGACG
>DASVPU010000007.1:0-18502 GCA_036389475.1 Solirubrobacteraceae bacterium | reverse complement strand
CAACAACGCCGGCGAGCGCCAGGACGGCCTGGCGATCCGGATGAGCCCCGAGCAGTGGGAATCGGTCATCCACACCAACCTCGACGGCGCCTTCTACTGCATGCGCCGGGCGCTCGACGACATGCTCACCGCGCGCTGGGGGCGGATCGTGAACATCTCAAGCGTCGTCGCCGAGCGCGCGAATCCCGGCCAGGCCAACTACGGCGCCGCCAAGGCCGGCATGCTGTCGCTCACGCGCACCGTCGCGCGCGAGATGGCGCGCAAGGGGATCACCGTCAACGCCGTGACGCCGGGGGTCATCGAGACGGACATGACGACAGACGTCGCGGGCAAGCTGCTGGCCGGCGTTCCGGCCGGTCGGCTGGGGCAGCCCGAAGAGGTCGCGCACGCCGTGTCGTTCCTGTGTTCGGACGGCGCCGCATATGTCAACGGGGCCACGCTCGCCGTCGATGGCGCGCTGGCCGCATGAAAGGGGAGAGCGAAGCATGGCTGTAACCGAGCAGGACGTACTGGAGGAGATCCGCGACCAGCTGGAGTCGATCAAGGTCCCGGACGCGCACGAGGCGACGCCCGACAACACGTGGGCCGAGCTCGACGTCGACTCGCTGGACCTGGTCGAGCTCGTCAAGGCGCTCGAGGATCGCTTCAACATCACGATCTCCGACGACGACCTCAAGCCGATCGAATCCGTCGGCGCCGCGATCTCGCTGACCATGCGCCTCGTCGCGGCCGAGGAGGGGGCACCTGCATGAGCGCCCACGCGTCCCCCCAGGTCGAGATCGCCATCACCGGACGCGGCGTCGTCTCGTCGATCGGCGAGGGGGCGGACGCGTTCGTCGACGCGCTGCTCGAGCGCCGCTCGGGCATCGTCGACGGTGTGGCCCCGTGCGCGGAGTTCGATCCGGTCTCGGCGATGAGCCCGAAGATCGCGCGCCGCTCGGACCGCTATACGCAGCTGGCGTTCGCCGCCGCCTCGCAGGCCGCCGAGGAGGCCGGCCTGCCCGGCGAGGTCGACCTGGAGCGGCTGGCGATCCTCGTCGGCACCGGCGTCGGCGGGCTGAAGACGCTCGAGGACGAGTGCCGCGCGTTCATCGACGGCGGAGCGCGGGCGGTGTCGCCGCACTTCGTCCCGATGATGATGCCCAACGCGGCCGCCGGCGCGATCGCGATGCTGCTCGGCGCCCACGGGCCCGGCTTCAGCGTGTCGTCGGCGTGCGCGACCGGCAGCCATGCGATCGGCGAGGCCAAGCGAATGCTCGAGCGCGGCGAGGCCGACGTCGTCGTCGCGGGCGGCACGGAGGCCGCGATCACGCCGTTGTGCATGGCGGCGTTTCAGCGTATGGGCGCGCTGTCGCGGGAGGGCGTATCGCGGCCGTTCGATGCGCGCCGCGACGGCTTCATCATGGGCGAGGGTGCGGGCGTGATCGTGATGGAGGGGGCCGACCACGCACGCGCGCGCGGGGCCGAGATTCTCGGCTACGTCGTCGGCTACGGGGCGTCCAACGACGCGTTTCACATGACCCAGCCCGACAAGGAGGGCCGCGGCGCCGAGAAGGCGATGCGCGCCGCGCTCGCCGACGCCGGCGCCGACCCCCAGGACATTGGCTACATCAACGCCCACGGCACGTCGACGCCGTTCAACGATCGGATCGAGACGCACGCGATCCACAGCGTCTTCAACGGCGGCTCGCCGCCGGTGTCGAGCACGAAGTCGGCGATCGGACATCTGCTCGGCGCGTCCGGCGCGGTGGAGGCGATCGCGGTGGTCGGCGCGCTACAGCGAGGGATCCTGCCGCCGACGCTGAACTTCGAGGAGCCCGATCCCGACTGCGACCTGGATTATGTCCCCGACGGCCCGCGCGAGGCCCCTGATCTCGAGCTGGCGCTGAGCAACTCGTTCGGCTTCGGCGGTCAGAACGCGTGCCTGGCTTTCAGGAGGGCATAGTGAGCGCAGAGGCCAGCTCGCCGGCTCAGACCAAGCAGGAATCGCCCAACGGCGGTGGCCCCGGCGGCGAAGTCGAGGTCGTTCACGAGGCGCCCGTCCCGGCGCAGGCCCGGATCGACCTGCTCTGTGACCAGGGCTCCTTCCACGCCACCCGCAGCGCATCAGGCGACGGCGTGATCTCCGGCGCCGGACGCATCGGCGGGCGCCCGGTCTACGTGTGGTCCCAGAACGTCAAGCACAAGGGGGGCTCGCTCGGGCAGGGCGGCGGGGAGTCGATCGTGTCGACGATCCAGGCGGCGGACAAGGCCGGCGCGCCCGTGGTCGGCTTCCTGCACTCCGGTGGCGCGCGCCTGCAGGAGGGAGTTGCGGCACTGGGTGCCTACGCGTCGATCTTCCGCGCGACGTCGCGCGCGAACGTGCCGCAGATCAGCGTGATCTGCGGTCCCTGTGCGGGCGGCGCTGCGTACTCGCCGTCCTTGGGCACGCTCGTGATGATGGTCGGCGACGACTCGCAGATGTTCCTCACGGGCCCGCGCGTCATCGCGCGGGTGACGCGCGAGATCGTCACGGCCGCCGACCTCGGCGGCCCGCGCGTGCACCGCAAGAGCGGCGTCTCGCATTTCGAGGCCGACGACGACGCCCAGGCGTCGGACCTCATTCGCGCCGCGCTGTCGTACTTCCCCGACCGCATCGGCGGTTCGCCGCACGCGATCGAGCCCGCCGACCCGCCCGGCGGCGATCCGGCGGCGACGGTGCCGACCAACCAGCGCAAGGTCTACGACGTGCGCGACGTCGCGCGCCATCTGCTCGACAGCGGCGAGTTCCTGGAGTTCGGCAAGCGCTACGCGAAGAACATGACCGTCGGGTTCGGGCGCATCGAGGGCTATCCGGTCGGCGTCATCGCCAACCAGCCGCGCTACCTCGGCGGCGTTCTCGACGCCGCCGCCTCCGACAAGGGTGCCTGGTTCGTGAACATGTGCAACCGCTACCAGATCCCGCTCGTCGTCCTCTCCGACACCCCCGGTTACCGGCCGGGCGTGCGCCAGGAACGCGAGGCGGTGCTGCGCCGCGGGGCCGAGCTCTTGCGGGCATTTTCGGTCGCTGAGGTGCCCAGGGTGACGGTCACGCTCCGACAGGCGTACGGTGGTGCGTACATCGTCATGAACTGCCGTGACCTCGGACAAGATCTCACGCTTGCCTGGCCCGCCGCTCGGATCGGCGTCATGGGCGCCACGCAGGCGATCGAGATCGTGAAGCGACGCGATCTGGAGGCCGGGGGCGACCCCGCCGAGCTGGCTGCGGCATACGAGGAGGAGCACCTGCCTGTCGCGATCGCCGCGAAGGCCGGGTTCATCGACGAGATCGTGACCCCGGCCAAGACTCGCGAGCGGATCGCTGCCCACTTCGAAGCACGCAGATCAGCCTGAGACGGGTCCTGGCTCCGGCCCCGGCGCGAGCGCCGGTTCGGCTGAGCTGACGTCGCGCAACGCGACCGAGGACGCGATCCTCGATGCTGCCCGCGAGCTGCTCGTCGAGGGATCGCACCAGCAGGTCACGATCGACCGCATCGCGCGGCGGGCGTTCGTCAGCCGCACGACGGTCTACTTCTACTTCTCCAACAAGCGCGCCGTCATGGATCGTCTCATCCAGCGGGCGTTCATGGACATGTACGACGCGGGGTCGGTGTACTTCGAGGGCCGCGGCGAAGCGCGCGTGGAGATGCGGCTCGCGCTCGGGCGATTCGTCTCGGTCGTCAACCGCAACGGGCCGATCCTGTTGCTCGCCGCGCACCTGGCCGGCGAGCACGAACACATGCCGGCGGAGTGGGAGCCCTACGTCGCGCGCTTCGTCGACGGCGCCGAGGCGCGCATCAAGCGCGATCAGGATCGCGGGATCGCACCCTCGGACATCTCCGCGCGGATCGCGGCGCAGGCGCTGTGCGCGATGGTCGAGCGCCACCTCACCGTCGAGGTGCTGCGCCACGGGCGCGACATCAACGAGGCGATCCGGGTGCTGGCCGAGCTGTGGTGGCGCGCGGTCTACGCGCTGGGGGCCGGCTCGGCGGGCGGGCGCGGCGCGCCCATGGCGTGATAGCCGCCGTCGACGTGGACGATCTCGCCGGTCACCCCGCGCGCCAGACCTGACAGCAAGAACAGGCAGGCGTCGGCGACGGGACCAGCGTCCTTGGTGTTCCACGCGATCGGCGCCTGGTCGTCCCACGCCTGCGCGAGGATCTCGAAGCCGGGGATCGAGCCGGCCGCGATCGTCTTGATCGGACCGGCGGAGACGAGGTTCGAGCGCACCCCCTTGGGACCGAGATCGCGCGCGAGGTAGCGGTTGACGGACTCCAGCGCGGCCTTGCTGACGCCCATCCAGTCGTACGCCGGCCAAGCGACGGTCGCGTCGAAGTCCAAGCCGACGATCGAGCTGTTCTCGCCCTTCTCGAGCAGCTCCAGCAGGCCGGCGGCGAGCGCCTTGAGGCTGTAGGCGCTCGTCATGAACGCGGTCTGCGCGCTCTCCGGTGGCGTTACGAGGAACTCGCCGCCGAGCGCATCTGCGGGCGCGAAGGCGATCGCGTGCAGGACGCCGTCGAGGGCGCCCCAGCGTTGCTCGAGATCGGTTGCGACCGCTTCGAGGTGGGCGGGATCGGTCACGTCGAGCTCGAGCACGTCGGGCGGGTCGGGCAGGCGGTTGGCGATCCGCGTCGTGATCCGCATCCCGCGACCGAAGCCGGTGAGCACGATCTGCGCGCCCTCCTCCTGCGCGCGCTTGGCGACGGCGTAGGCGATCGAGCCCTCGGTGAGGACCCCGGTGATGAGCAGCCGACGATCTTGAAGCAGAGCCATGTCTCAGCGTCCCTGCCCGGTCAGCGCCCGAAGCGAACGAAGTCCGTGAACTCCGCCCAGGTGCAGGACGCGCGCCAGCCCGCCTCTGCCGCGGCGTGGCGCATGCGGCTCGCCCAAGCGGGCTCCCACCCCATCCAACGCATGCTGCCGACGAGCAGGCCCCCGAGCGCGAGGATGCCGAGCAGGATCGCCAGCGCGAGCACCGGGAAGGGCGCATCGGTTGCGGGATCGGTCTCGGTCGCGACGACGGAGATCGGGGCGGCGCTGACCGTCTCGGGCGCGGGCGCGGGCTGCTCGCCAGGCGTCGGCGGCGCCTCGGCGACGTTCTGTGTCGCGGGTGGCGCTGTCGCCGGCTGCGGTGTCTGGGCCGACGGGATCGGTCCCGACGGTGGGGGCCCCTTCAGGGGCGGCGGCGTGAGCGCCTGCGCCTGCTTGCGCTTGTTGCAGGCGCCCTCCGCGCGGCGAGCGATCGCGTCATCGAGGGCGGCGACGAAGTCCGCCGAGTAGGCGTTCTGGTCGACCGGGACGAGATCCTTGAGCTGCTTGAGCTGGCCCTGCGTGTACGTGCAGGCGTCGAGTCGGCTGTCGGCGACGTAGTCCTTGAGGACGTCCGTGAACAGGTCCGCCCGAGCGGGAGCTACGACGACGAGGCTCAGCAAGGCGGCGAGCAGGAAGGGCATCGTGCGGCGCATGACGGGGCGTCACGCTAGCATCGACCGCCCTTAGCCATGGCCGTCACGACCCCCGCCAGCCCGCGGGTCGCAACGCGCGTGGACGTCTCTGCGGCCCGCGTCGTCCGTACGCCGCGATCTGGCGCCGCGCTCGTCGTCGCCCTCGTGGCCGTCTGTGCCTACGCCGTCTTCGCGCACGGCGCCGTCGGCCTGCCCGAGGAGCCGCGGCTGCAGATCGGGATTGCGCTCGTCGCGATCGGAGCAGCCGTCGGGTGGCTGTTCTCACGAACGCTGCGCCTGAGCGCGCCCGCGGAGGCCTGGATCGGCGTCGGGCTGTTGCTCGCCTTCGCGGTCTGGTGCGGCATCACGCTGTTGTGGTCGGTTGCGCCGGAGCGCACGTGGGCGTACGTCAATCGCGGGATCGCCTACACCCTCGTCGTCGTGCTCGCGATCGCGGTCGCCTCCAGCGTGCCGCGAGCGATCGAGCGAATGGCGACCGGCTGGCTGCTCGTGGCGATCGCATGCGCGCTGTACGCGATCGCGGGAAAGGTCATCCCCGGCGTCGAGATCCTCGGGATCAGCTTCAACCACACCGAGGTCGCCTCGCGCCTGCGCGCGCCGCTCGAGTACTGGAATGCGCTCGGGCTCGTGGTCGTGCTTGCGGTTCCGATCGCGCTGCGGCTGACGACGGACGCCGCGCGCAGGCCCGTGGTGCGCTTCGCCGCGATCGCCGCGCTGTGGCTGTTGCTCGTCTGCTTGGGGATGACCTACTCGCGCGGTGCGATCCTCGCGGTGCTCGTCGTCCTGGCGATCGCGACCATGCTGGGTGGCGCGCGCCTGCGCGGCCTCGGCGTCTTCGGTGTGTCGCTGATCCTCACGATCCCGGCACTGGGCCTGTCGTTCAGTCGGCCCGCGCTGAAGGGGATCAACGTGCCGCTCGATCAGCGCATCCCCGACGGAATCATCCTCGGCATCGTCATGGCCGGCAGCCTCATCACGCTGTTTGTCGCGGCCTGGGGCCTGCTGCGCTTCGAGCAGCGCTCCCAGTTCGACGACGAGCGCAGGCGACTGGTCTGGCGGGGGCTGGCCGCGACGGCCGCCGTGCTCGGAGCGCTCCTGCTGCTGGCCGTCGTGACGGCGGACGGCGGGCCGCGCGGCGTCGCCGATCGCGCGTGGGAGAAGTTCTCCAAGGTCAGCCAGGACAAGGTCTCCGACCCGGCGCGGATCGTGTCGTCGAACTCCGGCAACCGCTGGGTGTGGTGGAAGGAGGCGGCCGGCGCGTGGTGGGACAAGCCGATTCAGGGCTGGGGGGCGGGCTCGTTCGCGGTAACGCACAAGCTGTACCGCAAGGTCGAGCTGGGGGTCGTGCAGCCCCACAACATGCCGCTGCAGTACTTGGCTGAGACCGGCGTGATCGGGGCGCTGATCGTGCTCGGCGGCCTGGGCTTCTTGTTCTTCGGCGCGCTGGACCGGGTGAGGGCGATGATGCCGGGACGTGAGCGCGACATCGCCGTTGCCCTGTTCGCGGGCGCGGGCGGCTGGCTCGTGCATGGGCTGGTGGACTGGGACTGGGACATCCCCGGTGTCACGGTGCCGGCGCTGCTGTTCCTCGGCGTGCTCGTCGCCCGGCCGCTGCGCGCGGCGGGGGGGCTGGGGCTGACGCGCGACGTCCCGGCTGACGGTGCCGACGGCGCGCGCGGGGTCGCGCTGGCGTTCGTGTGCGTTCTTATGGGGCTCGTGATCGTCTCGGCAGCCCTGCCGATGATCGCCGACTCCAAGGCGAGCGCGGCGCAGGCGGTGAGCACGACCGCCGGCGACGACGAGCTCGAGCATGCTGCGGCCCAGGCCGAGCTCGCCTCGCGGTTGGATCCGACGGCGGTGCGGCCGCTGCTCGCGGCGGCCGCGATCGCTCAGGGCCGTGGACGCCTGCTCGACGCGCGCCGGTACCTCTTGCGGGCGGTCGATCGCCAGCCCTACAGCGCGATCGCGTGGGAGCGGCTGCTGCGTCTGGCGCTGACGATGGTCGACCGGCCGGGCGCGAAAGCGGCCGTCGATCGGCTGCTCGAGCTTGACCCCGTCGGATCGGGCGCGCGCGCGCTGGCGGGACGGCTCGTGCTCTTCAGCGCGCCGGCCGCCTCGTCGCCAACCGCGACCGGGACCCCGCTGCGACCGCTGTATCAGGGGGCGCCCGCGTTCGTGCCCGCGCCGGTGCCAGGTGCTGCGGGGACGCCACCGGGTGTGGGGACGGCCACCACGCCGGCGCCTGGGACCACGACCACGCCGGGGACCGCTTCCGGGGCCTTCCCGGCAGGCCCGAGCAGCGCAGCGACGGGCGGCAGGCCGTCTGACTGACCTGGGGGGCGTCGGGCCCGGCGCGGTATGCCGATGCTCAGCGTGTTGCGCTGACCGAACGCAGGCCAGCCGAGCGCGTCGAAGGACCGGACGCGAGCGTTCATCCACCGCCTGCCGCGTGTGCACAAACGAGGATGACGCGCACCCTTCCGGCCGGGCAACGGGTGGGTGGGCCCATGATGCACTAGCGACACCTCGCGGCGACCCGAGCCGCCCAGCGTCACATCAGCACCCCAGTGATGCATCACACCGCCCCGCGCGGCCGAACCTCGGTCAAGCGCTGCCAGCGTCGCTCATAGCGCTCAATCCGCCGACCCGCGCCGCGAGCACCCGCCCAATGCCGCTGTCGACAACAGCTAACCCGTCACAGCCACCTGCAGCACGCCGAGCACGAGCAGCACCGCGGCAGCCGACGCGACCAGCACCAGCAGGATTCCGACCACGAGCTCGGATGGCACGTACCTCGTCCGGACCCGCATATGGCCCGCACGCTCCCGCGGCAGCGTGGCGACCCGCGACGGCACGGGCTGCTCGGCGACCGGGCCGCGCAAGCGCGCCGGCGCGCGCGGCGCCCGCGGCGTCGCATCCTCCGGGCGCTGCGTATCGGCCGCCCGCTCTGCCTCGGTCGTCTGCTGGCGCCACGCCTCGCGCTCCTGCCGGCGCAGCTCGGCGGCCACGCGTAGCCAGTCCTCCTGCTCGCGGCGCACCTGCTCCGATGCGGCGTGGCGCTGCTCGTCCTCCGTGCGCGGGCGAGCGACGCGCTGCTGAGCCTCTGCTGAGGCGGCGAGATCGGTGGCCTTGGCCTGCTCCTCGAGCGCGCGCGCGGCGGCGCGCGCCCCAGCCTCGGCGGCGGCTTGCTGCTGGGCGGCCTGGGCCGTGCGCTCGGCTTCCCGCAGCGCCGATGCCTGAGCCTCCTTGGTCTGCTTCGCGGCCACATCGCCCGAGGCGGCCAGCGACTCCATCCGAGCCTCGATCGCCTTGCGCGCCGCCGCCTCGACCTGAGCGCGCTTGGCGGCCTCCGCCGCCGCCGCAAGAGCTGCGTCGAGGCGTGCTTTGAGCTGAGCGCGCTCGCGCTCTCGCGCGGCGAGCCGATCGGTGGCGCGGCTGACGTCTTCCAGCGCGTTGTCGAGCTCGCGCTTGATGCTGGCCTCCATGGCGACTCGACGCTCGACCTCGGCGAGCGTTTCGCGGAGCGTGTCGTCGCGCTCGCGCTCGCGCTGAACGTCGGCGCCGTTCTCCCCGCGCTGGCGAACCTCGCCCAGCAGCGCCTTGAGCCGTTCGATCTGCGCGAGCGCACCGTCGCGCTCCTGCGCGACGGCGTCACGCTCGCGGCGTGAACCGCGCACCCGCTCACCCAGCGACTCGACGAGCGACTGTGCAGACGCGCGCTCGGCGGTCAGCGTGTTGTTGGCCGCCAGGGCCCGGTCGCGCTCGCGCGCGAGCGTGTCGATCGTGCTCCGGGCGCTGTCGCGCTCACCGGTGAGCTCCGTGATCCGAGTGCGCGCGGCTTCGTGCGCCGCGGTCAGCGCCTCCAGCTCAGCCTGCGTGGCCGTCAGCTCGGAGAGCAGCGTCTGGATCTCGCCTTGGGCGGTGTAATCCCGCGTCACCAACGCCTGCAGGTCGGCCTGCGTGGCCTGGCGATCGACCAACAGGCTCTCGATCTCAGCGAGCGCCGAGCGATGCACCGCGTGGAGCTTGTCGAGCTCGGCTTGAGCACCGGCGCGTTGCGCGCTCAACGCCGCGATCTGGGCCTGAGCGGCCTGGTGCGCCGCGTCGAGCTCCTCCAGGCCGGTCTGAGCCACCTGGCGCTCCGCGCGAAGCTCCTCGATCTGCGAATGCGCGGCATCGCGCTCGGCGGAGAGCTTCCTGATGCCCGCGAACGCCGTGTCGCGCTGCACCACGAGCGTCTGGAGCTGCTTGCGTGCGCCATCGCGCTGCGCTGTCAGCGCCTCGAGCTGCTTGGCGTTCGCACCGCGCAGCGCGACGAGCTCGTCGATCTTGACTTGCGTGCTCGTGCGCTGCTCGACGAGCGAGGCGACGTCGGCGAGCGCGTTGTCGCGCTCGGTCATCAGCTCGCGCACCTGCGCGCCGGCGGTGTCGAACCGAACGCTGAACTCCTCGACCTGCGCGCGCGCAACGTCGCGTTCGTCCTCGAGCTCGACGATCTTGCCGCGAGCGGCGTCGCGCTCAGCCGTCAGCTCGTTGATCCGCTCGGTCGCGACGTGGCGACGGCCGACGAGCTCCTCTATCTGGGCGTGGGCGGCCTCGACCTCGCCCGTGAGCGTCTCGATCTCGGCGGTTGCCGCCGCGCGCTGCTCGGTCAGCTGCGCGATCCCAGAGCTTGCGGCATCGCGCTGGGAGGACAGCCGCTGGATCGCAGCCTGCGCGGTGTTGAGCTGTCCGCTGAGATCCGCGAGCCGCGCCTTGGCCGCGTCGTGGTCGCCGGCGACCGCGCGATTCTGCGCTTGCGCGGCATCGCGCTCGCTGGCCAGCTGCGCGATCTGCGCCTGCGCGGAGTCGCGCTCGCGGGTGAGCTCGTGCAGCTGACCGCGGACGTCGTCGAGCCGGGCGGCAAGGTCGCCGATTTCCGCGTCGGCCTCGTCGCGCCGCTCGCTGAGTCTCTGGATGTCGGCGTGCGCCGCCTCGCGCTGGGCTGCCAGCTCGACGATCTCTGCGTCGGCCGCCGTGCGCGCGACGGTCAGCGCTTCGATCTCGGCCGCCGCGCCGTCGCGCTGCTCGCGCAGCGTCGCGATCTCGGTGCGCGCGGCATCGCGTTCGCGCGCGATCTTCGCCAACTCGGCGCGTGCGTCGTCGCGCTCACGCGTGAGCGCGTCGAACTCGGCGCCGGCGGCCTCGGCTCGCTCGACCATGCGCACGATCTGCGCGTCCGCTTCGTTGCGGGTGCCCGTCAGCGCGTGGATCTGCGAGCGGCTGCGATCGCGCTGCACGGTGAGCTGCTGGATCTGGGCCTGGGTGGCCTCGCGCTGCTCGATCAGCGCCTGGATCTCCGTTCGCGCACCATCGCGTTGCGCGCTGAGGTCGGTGACGGCGGCGACCGCCGCCGCATGCTTGGCCGTGAGCGCCTCGATCTTCGTCTCGGCCTCGATTTGACGCGACGTGAGCCTGCGGATGTCGCCGGCCGCCTTGTCGCGCTCGGCAACGAGCGCTTCGTGCTGCGCGGCGAGCGCTTCGAGCTCGCGTGCGCTACGCGCGCGCTGATCCTCGACGGCCTCGAGCTGCGCCGCGGCGCGGTCGCGCTGCTCGCCGAGGTCGTCGATCGTGGCGCGTGCGCCGCCGAGTGCGGAGCGGATGTCACCGGCTTCGCGCTGCGTCGTCTTGAGCTCGGCAGCCAGACGCTCGAGCTCGCCGCGGGCGGTCGTGACTTCGGCATTCAGCCCGGACGCGCGCTCGCGCGCCTGTTCGGTCTCTGCCTGCGCCGCCGCGAGCCCCGCCGCCGTCCGCTGGGTTTCGATACGCGATCGGGCGAGAGCGGCGGCTTTGCGCTCGCGTTCGGAGCGAGTTGAGCGCAGCTCGATCGTCAGCGCCTCATTCGCCGCCTCGGTCTCGGCGCGGGCAGCCTCAGCCTCCTTGATCTTCGCGCGTGCGGCCTCAAGCTCTCGCTCGAGCTGGCGCGCGCGGCTGATCGCGCTCTCGCTGTCGTGGCGGATGCTCTGCGCGCCCTCGCGCGCGGACCGCAGCTCCGCGGCAAACGCGTCGCGCGCGGATTTCACCGCGTTCAGCTCGGTCGCACTCTGCTCCTGATGGCGTTTGGCATCCGCAAGCGCGACGGCGGCGGTTTGCGCCTGCGCGCGCGCCTGGACGAGCAGCTCCTTCAGCTCGGCACGATCGCCGCCGATCTTCTTGAGCTGCCCGCCGAGCTCTTCGATGCGTGCCCGCGCGGTGACCAGCTGGCCGGTGGCAGCCTTGCTCGCGGCTTGGGCGGCGTCCAGAGCGACCGCGCGCTCGCGGGCCTTGCCGCCGAGGTCGCTCAGGCGAGCCTCGAGCTCCTGCGTGCGCGCGCGGGTTTCCTTGAGCCGCTGCGCCCCGGCCACCGCCTCGTCGCGCGCCTGAACGAGCTGCTGCTCGAGATTGGCGCCGCGCGCGTTTGCGAGCTCAAGAGCGGCCGCCGTGCGCTCCGCGGCGGCACGGGCACCATCGCCGTCGCGCCGCGCCTGGTCAAGCTCATCCGCGAGCGCCTGGGCTCGCTCATCCGCAGCGTGCAGCCGCTCGCCCGCGTCAGCACTGGCGCGCTCCAGCGCCTCGAGCCGGCTCGCGAGCTCGGCGCGCTCGCGGCGCGCTTCCCGCAGAGCGACCTCCGCCTCGCCCGCGGCCGCCCGTGCCGATGCGATCGCCGCCCCCTGCTCGGTCGCCTCCGAGCGGACTGCCTGAAGCTCGGCGTCGCGCTCGGCGAGAACCGCCGCCTGCGCCTTCGCATGCTCGCGCGCTTGCTCGAGCTCTTGGGTCCGCGATGCCGCCTTCGACGCAGTGGATCGAAGCTGGGACTCCAGCTGCTCCGCCGCCGCGGCGCGCTCGGCGAGCTCGCCCACGCGGCGCTCGAGGTCGGCGGCACGCATGGCCTGTTCGCGCACGGCCGTGAGCTCGCGCTCCAGCTCGGTCGCGCGCTGCGCCTGGGCACGCCGATCCTCGAGCGCGCGCTTGAGCGCAGTCTTGCGCTCGGCCCCGCGCTCGCCCAGCCGCGCGAGCTCGGCTTCGAGCTCGGGGATGCGACGGGCCGACGTAAGCGCCTCGTCGAGGCGCTTCTGCAAATGGCCAACGCGGTCCTGGACCGGCTCGAGCTCGGCGATGCGCTGCTCCAGGCGCGCTCGCAGCGCGGTCGCCTGCTGCGCCGCACGCTGCGCGGCGTCGCGCTCGGTTGCGGTGTCCTGCTTGGCGGCCTCGGCGGCTGCTCGCAGCTCGTGGACCTGGCGGACGGCCTCGGTTGCGTGCGCTGCCGCCTCGTCGGCGCGAAGCGCGAGCTGATCGCGCCCGGCCTCCGCGGCTTCGGCGCGGTGCATCGCCTCGTCGCGCGCGGCGGCTTCCTGCTCGTAGAGCGCCGTGGCGTCCGCCGCCTGGGCACGGGCATCCGTAAGCTCACGGGCAGTCTCCTGCGCGCTGGCTCCCTGCTGGCGCGCCATGCGCTCGAGATCGGCGTGCGCGGCATCGCGCTCCGCCGCGAGCGCCTCGATCCGGGCGACCTGTGCCAGCGCCCCGTCGCGCTCGGCTTCGAGTTCGCCGATGCGGGCTCGCGCGGCCTCGCGCTCGGACTCCAGATCGGCCAGCTTGGTGCGCGCCGCATCGCGCTCGGACTCCAGCTCGCTGAGCGAGTCGAGCGCCCCGGCAACGTCGCTCTCGCGCAGCTGGTCGGCCTCGGTGACCTTGCGGCGCAGGAGCTTGCGCTCCTCGCGGAGCTTCGCGAGCTCCGCGTCCGTCTCGGCTGCGGCGGTTGCGGCGTCGCGGTGGAGCTTCGCCAGCTGATCATTCGCCTTGGCTGCCGCAGCCGCGCCCGCGCCGCGGAGCTTCGCCAGCTCCGCGTCGGCCTCGGCCGCCGCGGCGGCGGCAGCGCCGCCCTGCTCCTGTGCCCGGGCAAGCTCGACCTCGAGCGTGGCCACGCGCTGCGCCGCAGCTTCGAGATCTTTGGAGCGCTCCCGCGCTTGGGCGACCTTGCGCTCAAGAGTCGCGGCGCGTCGCTCAGCCTCGGCCGCGCGGGCGTCGAGCTCGGTGGCACGCTGCGCGTGCGAGGCCACCTGGGCCCGCAGCTCTGCGCCGCTCCCGGTTGCGTCGGCGAGCGCGCGCCCGAGCTCGGCGGCACGCGCTTCGAGCTCGCCCGCGCGGCGTTCGGCACCGGTGGCGCGGCTCGTGAGCGTGCGGACCTGCTCCGTGGCGCTGCGCGCGCCCGCTGCTTCCTGCTTGGCGCGCGTCGTGAGCTCGGTGACGCGGCGCTTGGCGTCCTGCTCGAGCGCGACCGCCCGCTCGCGCGCGGCCCGCAGCTGCGCGGTCGCCTGCTCGAGCGCCGCGTCGGCAGTTGTCCGCTCGGCCGCGGCCCGCTCGCGCTCAGCGCGCAGCGCCTCCTCCGCCCGCTCACGCTCCTGCTGCTGCTCGGCGAGCTGCTCGCGCTCGGCACGCAGCCGAGCCGCATGCGCCTCCGCCGCCGTCGCGGCCGCCCGCTCGCGCTCCTGCGCAATCTTTTCAAGCTCGGCGATGCGAGCGGCGAGCGCTTCGGAGTCCACCCGCTGCTGCTCGAGGCGACCCACCTCCTCCAGCGCGCCGGCGTGCTCGGCGCGCAGGGTCTCGACCTCGGCGAGCGTGCTCTTGGCGTTGTTTTGGGCGCCCAGGCGCTCGGCCTGCGCCGCCGCCAACTCCTGCTCGAGCTTTGGCACCTGGTCGGCGACTTCGGCGACCGCGCGGCGCGCCTGCTCGAGCTCCGCTACGCGCGCCTTGAGGTCGCGGACGTTCTTCGTCGCGAGGTCGGCCGCCTGCGCGCCCCGACGCGCGACATCGAGCTGGCGCTCCAGGCTGCGCACGCGGCCCAGCGCACGGTCGGCGCGCGCGGCCGCGGTTCGGCCCGCTACGACGGCTTCGTCGCGCTCGCGTTCGACGCGGCGCGCGGCCTCGAGCGCGCGGGCGGTCTGTGCCGCGCGCGCGGTCGCGAGCTGGCTGGCCTCGTTCGCAGCCACGACGTTGGTCTGCGCGTCGCGCAGAGCCTGGGCGCGCTCCTCGGCGAGCGCCTGCGCCTCGGCGCGCGCATCCTCTAGCGCGCGCGCTTGCGCCCGCGCGCGCTCGAGCTCGCGCGCAACGTCGGACGAAGCGGCGATCGCGGCGTCGAGCTCGACCGCGCCCGCCCCACGCAGCTCCTGCGCGGCGGCCAGCTCGGCACGGGCAGCCTGCGCCTCGGCGGCCGCCCGCTGAACCTTCTCGGCGGCCGCTTCTGTCGCGGTCTGCGCGGCGGCCCGTGCCTCGGCCGCAATCCGCTCGCTGCGTTCGCGTGCCGTCGCGCGATCGCGCTCGATCGTCTCGCGCGCCTCCTCGCGCACGGCCTGGATCGCTGCCTCGGCCCGAGTGGCCGCCGAGCGCGTCTCCTCGCGTGCCACCTGGCTCTGGGCCTCGGCCACCGCAGCCGCCTGCTCGGCCGCTTTGCGCGCCGCGGCGATCTCCGCCTGCGCGTGCTGGGCCGCCGCCTGCGCCTCCGCGCGCGCCTGCTCGGCCTTGCGTTCGGTCTGCTCGGCCGCCTGGCGTGCCGCGATCAGCTCGCGTTCGCGTCCGGCAACCGCCGCCTCGAGCTGCTGGCGCGCCGCGCGCTCTGCCGCGATACGCTCGTCGAGCTCCGCGCGCTGGGCCGCGATCTCGTGGCGCGCGAGCCGCGCACCTTCCTCGGCCTTCGCCCGCGCTTGCTCAAGGAACGCGACCCGCTCCCCGAGCTCGCGCGCCGAGCGCTCGCCGCCCCGTGCTGCCGCCTGGGCCTGCACACGTAGCCGTGCGAGCTCGTCACGCGCCTCGCGAGCCGCCCGCTCGGCCGTCCCGCGCGCCGTCCGCTCGGCCCCCAGCCGCTGCTCCAACGCAGCCATCGCCTGTCGGCGCCCCTCCGCGGCGCGCTCCGCATCCTCCCGCCGGCGGCGCTCTTCACGCAGGATGTCGGAATCGATCGCCGGCGCCGGAGGCGGCGGCCGCTGCGGCGTCGGCGGTCGCGGCGCCGGCGGCGCTGGCTTCGGCGTCCGCGCCAAGACCTCCTGGGGCCGCGGCAGATCGATGATGCCGCGGCTCGTCTCCAGCGCGAACGCGAGGTGCGGCTCGCGCAGCAGCTCCGCCGGCGCGTTGAAGGCCGCTCGCCACGACGGAGGATCGGGACCCGCCATCGGCGACGCGTCGTCGGGACCGGGCAGGGGCGCGAGCCGGCGGCTGCGGCGACCATCGTCGATCAACAGCATCGGCGGCGCGAGCCGCTCGCGTCCCTCGGCTCGCCAGCCCCCGGCGAGTCGCAGCAGCACGGCCCCCGTGCCGACCGCCACGCGCTCAAAACGCTCGACCTCGAATTGGGGCGCGTTGCCGCTCACAGGCGCGAGTCTAGGTCCGACAGCGCGGCCACGGCGAGCGCTAGCACATTTTCGGGAGGACCGTCCCCGGTAAGAACGCGAAAGCGGCCCGGATCGCTTGCCGCGAGCTCCTCGTAGGCCGCCGCGATCACCGCGAAGAACAGGTCGGCTTCCTGCTCCAGACGGTCGGGTGCGAGCGATCGATGCAGCTGCCGCGCTCGGGCGGTCTTCGCGTCGACGCGCAGCAGCAGCGTGCGGTCGGGGGTCAGCCCGCCGGTCGCGAAGTCGTTGATCGCGGCGATTTCTTGGACTCCCAGGCCGCGCGCGACGCCCTGGTAGGCAAGCGAGGAGTCTACGAAGCGATCGAGCAGGACCCATGTCCCGTCCTCGAGCAACGGGCGCACGCGCTCGTCCACGAGCTGCGCCCGCGCCGCCGCATAGAGGAGCGCCTCGGCGCGCGGATCGCAGCGCAGCGCGGGGTCCTTGACGACCTCGCGGACGCGCTCGGAAAGCGCGACTCCGCCCGGCTCGCGCAGCAGCACGACCGGCCGGCGGCGCTCGAGCTCGACGTGCAAGGCCCCCGCCAGCGTCGACTTTCCGGCACCGTCGATCCCCTCGATCGTGATGAGCCTCCCACTCATCCTCGCGACGCTACCGTTCGCGCCGATGCTGCACGGTACCGAGCGCCACCCGCATGCCCGCGCCGTCCTCGGCGCGGCACTTGCCCATGGCGCCACGCCGAGCCACGCGTATCTGTTCTGCGGCCCGGCGGGCAGCGGAAAGCGCACCGCCGCGCGCGCGTTCGCGTCCGCTCTGCTGACCCACGGCGCCCCCGATCCCGAGGGTGCAGCCCTGCGCGTCGAGCACGGCGCGCACCCGGATCTGACGTGGGTCGCGCCCGCGAGCGCGGCCGGGATCCTCGTCGGCGACATCGACGAGGCCGTCGTCGCGGGGGCGGCGCGCACGCCGTTCGAGGCGAGCCGGCGGGTGTTCGTCATCGAGGATGCCGACGAGCTCAACGACCAGGCCGCGAACAGGATGCTCAAGACGCTCGAGGAGCCGCCATCCTTCGCGCACCTCGTCCTGCTGACGAGCCGACCAGCGGAGATGCTGCCGACGATCGCCAGCCGCTGTCAGGCGGTGCGCTTCGACGCGCCCGGCGTCGAGGAGATCGCCGCGCGACTGGAGCGCCAGGGTGTCGCGCCGGAGAGCGCGGACGCCTGCGCACGCCTGGGACTCGGTGACGCGGCGCGGGCCTCGGCGCTCGCGCTCGCGACGGGGCCGGCGCTGCGGGCCGGCGCGCAGGATGTCGCGCGCAGCACGCTGCGCGACGAGATCGCCGGCCGCCCGTGGACGGCGCTGCTCGAGCAGGCCCGCGCGGCAGGCGCCCGCGCCGCCAAAGAGGTCGAGGAAGCGCTCGAGTCCGACTTGCGCTACGCGATCACCAAGGACCACGCGCGCATGCGGCGCGAGGCCGGCGAGCGAGGCAAGCGCGCGGCGCGGCGCGCCCAGACCGCGGCGCTCGATCGCGGGCTCGCGCTCGTCGGGCTCTGGTTTCGCGATGTCGCCTGCGTGCTGGATGGCGCGGCTGAGCTCGTCCATCACACGGATCGCACGGCAAAGGTGGAGGAGGACGCGGCGCTCGGCGCGACCGCTGCGCAGCTGCGCGCCGGACAGGACCTCGTCGAGGAGACGCGCACGTCGCTGCAGCTCAACCCCAACGAGGAGCTGGCGCTCGACGCGCTCGGATCGCGCCTGGCGCGGGTGCTTCGGCACTGAACGGCGGTGCAGGCAGCGCGAACGAGAGCGCACGGGTGGGGCCGCGGCCCACGTGAGACTACGACCGCTCACCGAATCTTCACTCAGAACGGGCGCTGAGCAGGGAGAACATATGGCGTGCGGCGCGCCGTCGGCTCGGGGCTCATCTCGCTCGGAGTCCTGGGGCTGGTCGTCTGGTTGGCGATGCGCAAGGCCGACGACGTCAGCAGGGCGCTCGACGCCGTCCCCTCCTGGACGTTCCTCGCAGTCGTCGCCCTGCACGCCGGCACGCTCCTGTTGCGCTCGGAGGCTTGGCGGCTGACGCTCGCCGCGGTCGAGGGACGCCCGCTGCCGCGACGCTCCGTGCACGCCGCCAACGCGGCCGCCTTCCTCGCCGGCACCGCGCAGAGCCAGGCGGCGCTGCCCGCGCGCGTGGCGCTGCTGCGGCGCCTCGCGGGCTCCGCCGCTCCCCCTCCCGCGCAGATCGCCATGGCCGACGTGCCGATCTTCGCGCTCGAGCTGTGCGCGACGTCGACGCTGCTGTTCGCGTCCGCGCTCGCTGGGCTGAGCGACTGGTGGGTAGCGCCAGCCACGCTCGCCCTCGCTCTTGCCGTGCTCGCAGCCGCCCGCATGGCGCCAGAGCGCTACTCGCAGCGCCCGATGCTTCGTGGCCTGGCGGTGTTGGACGACCGTCGCCGCCGCCGCGTGCTCGTCGCTCTCGTCATGGCGCTGTCGGCGTTGAGCGTCGTGCGCATCTGGCTCGTGCTGTCGGTCTGCGGGCTGCCCCACGGGCTCGGCGAGATCGCATGGTTGTGGGCGGCACTTGGGATCTTCGGGCTGCTGCCGCTCGGTCCAGGAGCACCGGCGGGCGCGACGCTCGCGACCCTCGGAGGCGATTCACTC
>DASVPU010000006.1:0-3062 GCA_036389475.1 Solirubrobacteraceae bacterium | reverse complement strand
ACGCGGGGCGAGGTCAGGCCTGACGCGCAACGGCGCGGCGTTGGCGGCCGGTCCGCTGGCGCAGAAGTGCGGCTCGCCCCAGCCGAACGCCTCATGGCCGTCCAGCAGGGCCGAATACCACGCGTACTTCAGCTGGTTGTTGTCAAAACCGACCGAGACCTCTTTGCCACTCGCATCGCTGACAGCGGCGGTTCGGGTCGTCGAGAGCACGCGAAAGCCGATCTGCCGCTGGTAGCGGCGCAGCGGTTTGGCTTTGTCCCGCCACTGGCCGGTTGGCTGCACGACGGTGCGCGCCGGCGGGTCGGTCGCTTTGACCGGGACCGTCTCTGTGATCTGGAAGCTCTCGGAGAAGTAGAAGTCGCGCGCGTCGATGCTGACGGTGCCGTCGCCGGTGTTGAACAGATCCTCGGGTATCCAGCCGTTGGCGATGACCGCCAGGCCGAGTTCG
This sequence comes from Solirubrobacteraceae bacterium, assembly GCA_036389475.1. Classification (GTDB taxonomy): domain Bacteria; phylum Actinomycetota; class Thermoleophilia; order Solirubrobacterales; family Solirubrobacteraceae; genus CADCVQ01. The sequence continues at coordinate 2,614 of DASVPU010000006.1, read as the reverse complement.
TGGACGTGGTCGACGGCGTCGTTCTGGCGCTTGCGTTTGGCCTTCCTGTCGTCACCGTCCATCTGGTCGTAGCCGAACTCGTCGAGGAAGATGCCGTGAACCTTCATGGCGCTCCACAGCCCGGCACGACGCGCCACCTCGTCGAGCGTGTAGTTCGTGTCCTTGCTCGTCTTGTCCTTCGTGCCGAGCGGGATGTAGCCGAAGACCTTCGTGACGCTCGACATCGTCGCGATCTTCTGGATGATCGTCATGGTGTTCTCGTGGTCGTCGTGCTTCTTGTCGGTCCCCTCTGTCTTGTCGATCTCGATACCGCCGCCGAAGATGACGTACTCGTACTGCGCGAACATCCCCGCAGCGGCTTCGAGATCCTTTGCGCCGTTGACGAGGCTCGGAAAGCCGTAGTAGACGAGCAGCTTGCCCGGCCGCACAGCCGCTTCGTGAAAGGTGACGGGCACGAAGGTCTCCCATGTGCCGATCGTGTCGCGGCTGGCGATCAGCGGCTTGGCGCCATTGTCCTCAGCACAAACATACTTGCCGTTGACGGCGCGCAAGGAGATCTTGCCGTCGAGCTGGCCGGTACCGACCAGCTGGAAGCTCTCCGATGTGCCGATCGTGTCGCGGCTGGCGATCAACGGCTTCGCGCCGCCGTCCTCAGCACTGACGTACTTGCCGTTGACGGCCTGCATGGTGATCTTTCCGTCGGGCATGACCACCAGCGTGAAGGTCTCCCAAGAGCCGATCCTGTCGCGGCTGGCGATCAGCGGCTTGGCGCCCCGATCCTCGGCACAGACGTACTTGCCGTTGACGGCCTGCAACGCAAACGTATAGCTCATGCGTCCTTCCTCATCCGCTCGCCGTCTTTTGATGGACCAGCGTGCGCCACAGCGGACGCGGCAGAGATCTGGCAGAGCGCGTCCGGTGGGAGGGGAAAAGCGCTAGGGGTCTTGTTAGTTGAGCGTGGCGCCGCTCACAGACCGAGGAAGAAGTTCCGGATGGCGGCCCCGGCCCAGCCGGGCCAGACGTGACCACCGGGATGCCCACACCACACGACGCGGTTGAGGGTGCCTGGGTACGAAGCGCACGGCGACGGATCGACGGCCACGATAGCGGCATTTGCATACCGATTATCTGCAAGCCAGCGGTCGCGACTCTGGATCCCGATACTGATGGGGACCGTACGATCGGCGCTTCCGTGGATGCCCATGTACGCCCGCGGCTCAGCGCAGTGAGACGGTCGGCCGCCGCCGGCCACCGATGCCGCTGCCCGAAATGACGCGGGGCGATAACACAGCAGCGAGTTGACGAAGAAGCCGCCATTTGATTTGCCGGCGGCGAACACGCGCGCCGAGTCGACGCAGTGCTTGCTCTTCAAGTCGGCGAGGATCGCGTCCACAAAGGGGAAGTCTGCGCCGCCAGGATCGACGTTCCAACCTGCCCACGCATCCGCGAAGCGCGCGCCCTGGGGGTAGACGTACAACACGGGATCGTCGCTGGTCAGGCCCATGTACGCTTCCGCGGACTGCGCTGTGTCATTGCCGCCGTGGAAGCCCATGATGACTGGCACGGGACGGTTTGCAATGAGGCTTGCCGGCACGACCTTCAGGTACGTTCGCTGGACGCCGCCGATCACGATTGCCTGCGTCGTCGTGCCGGGTATCGGAAGCGACCCGCAGGGAGGGACAGGGGGAGCAGGCGGCTTCATGCGCTGATGATTTGTGTGCGTGAAGCGATACCGCTGGACGCATGCCTCCGTTTGGGAGGTCGCGCACGGCGGCGCGGTCGTCACCGTCGTGTCGAGGCGGTAGCGCAATCGCGCGCCTGACGAGGGCGATCTCACGGAGACGACGCCGTCACCGCGAAGCTTGACCTTGCCACCCTCCAGACGGCGCGAGTACCGGCATTCGAAGCGCAGCGGTGAGCGGCGGCGACATTGCGGCTGTAAGCCAGCCGTGGCCGTATGGGCAAATCCCCGCTGTTGAAGAACCCTGCGAATCTCGAGACGCACCTCGTCCAAGCTCAGCTTGCCGGGACGTGCACGCGTCTTTGCGTAGTGACTCGCCGCAGCCGGTGCCGCTGGGAGCACCAAGCAGACGACGGCGAGCAGGAACGCGAGCCTGGTCTTCACTGCCACAGGCTACGCCACCACCGGACAGCCAGGTTGCAGCAAGGACCTGATTTGTGGGTCGCCGTCCCATTCCAGCCCGGCCCGCGGTCGCGCCGCAGCGGTGCGGGTGGGCATGCTCGGGGTTCACTTCGAGGTCCACGAGTCAGAGATGATCGAGCGCTTCAGGGCGCTCGCCGAGCGGTTCAACCGCGCGACGAGCGCTGGTGAGCGTCAGGGCTCGTTGCTCGCCGAGAGCGAACATGACGGTGTGGCCTTCGGAGATCTTGGAGATCGCGGACTCGTTGACGCCCCAGCGCCAGCCATACATCTTGCCGTCGGCGGCGTTGGCGTACAGCACCATCCAGCTGTAGCCCGCGCCCAGAACGGTGGCGGGGAGTGGAAGTTTCATCTGCGATGCCTTTCAGCGAGGGAGGGTGCGCGGTGAAGCGTCGCGCGACCGTCGCCGACGTTCATCGGGATGCACCCTGGCCGTGGACCGCGGCGCGTCTG
>DASVPU010000005.1:0-3518 GCA_036389475.1 Solirubrobacteraceae bacterium | reverse complement strand
CCTCCGGAGCGAGAGGTCGCAGGTTCAAATCCTGCCGGGCGCGCTGCCGCAACGGGTGGTGCGCACGCGTCCTACGCTGATATGGCCCGACGTTTGCTGTCCCGCGGTCTGGCATATAGCGCGCCGCTCGCACGGGTTCTGGCCGCGCGCAATCCGACACGATGAACGCGAGCAGCACTATGTCAAGCAGAGTCACGGTGCCTGGCGAATCCGTAGCAGCAACGAGGGCGAATGCATGGAGTCAACGTCGACTCATGAGGAGTGACATCGTGCAGCTTTGTCCGAGCACAGTGAGGGCCGCTACCGATCCGATCCGTCACGGCGTCCGCGCTGCTTTGTCTTATGGCTTGTGCTGTCGCCGCGTACGAGACTCGCTGCCTCGGGGCTGGTGGCATAGATCGAGCACTGGGCGTCATTGGACGTTTGTTCGGCACGCACTTCACCGAGCTTCTATGCGCACGATCAAGCCTGCCGCTTGTCGTGTCGCGGCCGTCCCGAATTCACATCGGAGGCAGCATCATGCCCACCAGCTTTCGTTCCCTTAAAGGCCGCCGAGCACAGCCGTTCACGCTCGCCAGCCTCATGGCTGTCGTCGCTCTGATGGCGATGGCCGACAACCAATGTCCCCATCCTAAGTTCAGTGAGCCCGGCTTCGGCGCACGCATCCAGTCCAACAAGTTGCATCACACTCGCGCGCAACCTCGTCGGCTTCGCCTCCTCAGGCAACCCCTGGCTGGCGCTCAACGCCGTGCGCCGTGTCCCCGGCTGCGGCGCTTTCAACGCTGACGCCATCTGCTGGACCTCGCGCCAGTGGTGGGTGGCGCCGCGCGTTCTATCGTCTGGATCGCGACGTGGGGCCGGTACGACCGCTGCTAGCGGGCTCGATAGGACACCACGCGAAGGGCTCCCAGCCGAAGCCCTTCGCGGGCGAGGTGAACCAAGCCGGACATCCAATCGCCGCCTCGCACGGCGACACCGGGCGGATCGATCCCCCCGCTCCGTGGGCTTAGTCTCACTCCCTCGCACCCTGGCGCCGCTACGCGGGCCTTGGCCCATCCTTCTCCGTGCCAAGGCTCCGAGTCAGGTCGCTAGCCTGCTTCGTGGAGCGGTCGATGGCTTCGCGTACGCGTGCGATGGCGACATCGGCCGCAGGTCCTATCAGCCGCTCCCAGTCGAGCTCTTGGGCCCTCCCCGCTGCGTCCAGATCGGGGTGCGGGAACTCCGCTCCAAGCGCATACACCGAACCTCCGAGGGCTGCGTCGACCAGGGTATTTGCGTACAGCCAGGGGACAGGGTCGGGAGCCGGCTTAGGCGGGATCGGCCACCAAGGATCGACGAGCGGTTCGATGACCGGCCAGCGCTTGGGCAGCAGAGCCTTGAGGATGTCCGAGAGCCAGATGTGCACCTGACACTGCGAAGCGATCTTTCCCAGCGCGTCGCGGGCAAGTGCGCCCACGCGCAAGAGCTCGGGCAGGTCCAGCGAGCGTATGCCACGCTCCAGGTACTGCGGTCGCAGATCCATCACGACGCGATGGTTCCAGCGACATGCCCACAGGGCTCGCCAACGCATGCACGCTTGCCGTTGCGGGCGCGCAAGCCAGACCGCGATGTTGCGGTAGTACGACTTGATCTCCTCGAAGGCGGCTTGGCCCGCGGGCGACGCCATAAATCCGATCTGCTTGAGTGGATCCGGCGAGGACGCGTCGCCCACGAGGTTGATGTTGAAGAAGTGATGCCAGGTGGCGTCGACGAGGACCCGCCCGCGAGTCACGCGATGGCCGTCCCACGCTCCGATCGCGCCGAAGCTGCGCGGTGTCACGGGTCCCTTGACGTCTTCAGCCGATCGCCCGCCGATGATCGTGGATCTGGCGATTACCTCGGGGGCGAGGCGGGCGCCGCCGCCGCCAAATGCCGGATATTCCTCGATCGTGTAGCCGTCGAAGGTGAAGCTGGATGTGAGGTCTGTCGGGACGTAGCACTCGCCCTCGTGCGGGTGGTCGGGCAGGACGCGGATGACGCCACGCGGACCGCAGAGCACCGGGTGCGGATGGACCGACCACGGGAACTTCCACGGAAAGGACCACGACGGGTACATCCGCGGAGAGATGTTCTGCGGCACGACGTCAGACTGGTCGTCGAACTGAAAGCCACCACTCGGACCCTCTCGCAACGTGTCCAAGCGGTCGAGGCCGCCTACCGGGGGCGCGACTGGTTCGCCGTGAGGCCCCGGGTTGGGCCAGTGCCATTTGCGCATGCTGCGAACGCGCGGCACGGAGCCGCACATCGTGACCCCGAGGTCTTCGTGATCGCCGGTGGCGAAGACTCCTCCACCGCCATCCATGAACTGCGAGAGGGCGCGCAACTCCTGGTCCGTCAGCCCCGGAGAGCCGGTGCGCTCCACGCCGAACAGCCAGATCTCGTCGAAGTCGTCGAGTTTCGCCGTCGCGAAGTTGAAGTTCTGGATGCTAGCCGTGGGATCCGCGCGCCTGTTGGCGGTCGTGATCTGAAACTTCACCCAAGGCCCCGGTGGCATCGCCAGCGCATCGATCAGCGCCTTCAGCGCGAACGGCCCGGTGCCGAACGAGCCACCGCTATCCGTAACGATCAGGACCGCCACGCGACAAGGAGGCAGCAGGATCGGCCACAGCTTCTCTGGGTTGAGTCTGTATTCAAGATGCTGAGTGCGCCAGACGTCAGGCGGCGTAATCCCAAGCTGTGCCACTAGGTCCGAAGCTTCGCTCTCGGCCATCCCCCACCTCCATTGATTGTGAGGCTGATGCTACGCCCACCAAACCACGTCCGTCAACGAAAAAGGCGCAGCTTCTGCCACGAGGAACGGAGCGGCTCAGCGGGTGCGAGTGGCGCGCGCTTGTGGCGGCGGCCTGCGTGATCAATCGGCGCGTAGTACGCGACATTGCGAGTTTCGTTCTGGACCTGCTTGACGTTGGGTACGAGACAGCTTCGAACTTGCTGTCCAACGGCGCGATTCAACTCCTGAGCAGCGACAGTTGGGACACGCTCTCAGACAGTCCCGAGTGGATCGCGCCGCTGTGGAGGGAGATCCGGCGTTACGACCCGCGATCGTCGAGGTGGCTGCGCCTTGCGACTCGGACCAGCGTCGTCAGTGAAGTTCAGATCAGACACGCGAGCGATCTAACCAACCTTTGTCATCGCAGGTCGTTCAAGTACGCGACGGCTACCAAGCCGCCCTGTTGCTCGCGGGATGCCGAACTGTCCCGATGACTTATGGTGAGGAGCGTACGCATGCGCAGTTTTCTCGGAGCAGTCTTGATCCTCGGCGGGCTTGGACTCGCCGGCTATGCCGTTTGGTTGCTCGTTCAGGCACGCGGAGGCGCCTCCAACTGCGACGGTCTTCGGAGACCTCGCACGTTCGCGATCGCGGCTGCAGTTGCGCTGCTCCTCGGCGGCACCGTCACGCCCAGCAAGGACAGTGGAAACACGCCGAACGAGGCGACAACGACGGCCACGGCGCCGGTTGTGGCCGACACCAGCGACGC
>DASVPU010000004.1:0-2603 GCA_036389475.1 Solirubrobacteraceae bacterium | reverse complement strand
GGCGCGCCCCGGCACGGCGGTAGTTTGCGAGCGACTCAAGGGCGAGCGGGCGCTGCTGCGGCGAGGTACAGGATGTCCGAGGGTGCGACGACCCGCACGACAGATGTGCGTGAGCGCGCTGCGCGCTTTCGCCCGGCGCTCATGCGTGCGATCAGCCAGGGGACCGGATGGTCGCGGCGAGGTCGTCGGAGCGCTCCTGGAGCGGCTTGACCGCCGGTGCCTGCAAGACGGCTCCGTCGGGCGCAAAGCGCGAGCCGTGACAAGGACAGTCCCAGCTTCGTTCGGCGCGGTTCCAGTGCACGATGCAGCCCAGGTGCGTGCAGCGCGCCGAGACCGCGTGGAGGTTGCCCTGCGAGTCGCGTGAGAGCGCGATCTGCCCGCCGGGCGCTGAGATGACGGCGCCGTCTCCCGGCGCGAGATCCTCCGGCGCCCTCAATGCTTGCTGACTGATGCTGTCTTGAAAGAAGCGCCTGGCGACGTGCAGGTTCTCCTTGAGAAATTGCTTCGCCGACGCGGCCAGCTTGATGCGGTTGGGGTCAAACAGCTCGCTCCAAGGGTTCTCGCGCCCGAGGATCTGGTCGCGGATCAGCACACCGCTCAGCGTGCCGCTCGTCATCCCCCACTTCTGAAAGCCCGTAGCGACGTACAGGCGATCGCTTCCGCGGCGCAGCCTGCCGAGGTATGGGACGTGGTCGACGGGCATGTAGTCCTGCGTCGACCAGCGATACTTCACCGCGCCCACGCCAAAGCGCTCGCGCGCGAAGCGCTCAAGCGCGTCGTAGTGCGTGCTCTCGGCCTCGTCCTCAGCGGGCTTGTGGCTTTCGCCGCTGAGCACCAGCAGCTCACCGCCGGCGATCGGGTGCTGGCGCACGCTGCGCGTCGGCTGATCAGCCGACAGATACATCCCCCTCGGCGCCGGCTGCATGAGCGCGACCGCCAGCGCGTACTCACGCTCGGGATGGGCCTTGGCGAAGAACGCGCCCTGGTCAAGAAACGGCAGCTGCGTCGCGACGACCACGAACGCGGCGCGCACATCGTGGCGCTCGGTCTTGACCACGCACGGCGAATCGTCTGCCACGTCCAGCGCCCTTGTGCGCTCAAAGACGCGGCTGCCATCGCCGTCGATCAGGCGCGCTAGCGCGAGGCAGTAGCGCCGCGGATGAAACTGCGCCTGGTCATCAAAGCGCACCGCGGCCGCAACCTTCCAGGGCAGCTCGGTCTGCTCGGTGTAGCTCGCCGGCAGCCCCGCCTTCTGCGCCGCGTCGACCTCCTGCTCGATCTGCGAGACCTGGCCATCCTGCTCGGTGTAGACATACGACGAGCGCCGCTCGAAATCGCAGTCGATGGAATGCTCGTGCACGAGCGCCTCGACGAGATCCACCGCGACGATGTTCGCCTCGCCGTAGGCGCGCGCGCCGTCGTCGCCGAACGTCGACCTGATCGTGTCGTAGATCAAACCGTGCTGCGCGGTGACCTTCGCCGTCGTGTACCCGGTCGCGCCCGTGCAGACCGCTGACGCCTCGATCACTGCGACGCGCACGCCCGCCTGCTTGAGCAACAGCGCCGTCGTCAGCCCCGCGATGCCGGCCCCCACGACCGCGACATCGACATCGATCGCCTCGTGCAACGGCGCGAACTCCGATGAGTCGCTCGTCGCGATCCACAATGACTCATGAGCCGGCGCGCCAGCGTGCATATCGGCGACTCCTTCGAGCGGGGACGTACAGCGCCTCTACCCTGACCACGCCACCCACACCCCCGATCCTCAAGACGCCAAACGACAGCGCTCACCGAATGCTGCCTGTCCGATGACAGGCCCAAAGGACGACCGCGATGCGCCCGCGGACTCCTCGCGCACCGCGCGGCCGGGCTGCCGTGGGGCTGCGGGGCGGCGGCGCAGCGCTTCGCGCGCACGACCCTGCGAAAGAGCGCGCAGATCCAGCGCACGTACGCCTGGACCGACACCCACCGCGCCCACAACAAACTCAGCGAGCGTTCCTGGATGACGACGTCTTCGACGGCCACATCCACGTCAACACTCCACCCCACCAATCCCACCCTGGCCGCCGTACCCTGACCCCGGTCTCACCTACGGTCTGCGGACCTGGCCCGAGAACCCGACGGGCGAGGCGAGATCGCGGCCACGGTCAAGATGTTGACCGCACGCCAGGTGATGGCGCATGTCGCCAACACAAGCCCGATAACGCCGTCGACGCCAGCTGTGAGAGGCCGTCGGGACCTGCTGGGGAGGGCTGGTGCAGCATCTCCCCCGGCTGCTTGCGTCGCGAGGACAGTGGCAGCTGATTTGCCGGTTGCGAGGACGCCACGGCCGGATTAGCAGCCGGATAGGCCGGACCGAACCGGCGTCGAAGGTGCCTTACGAGGGCCTTGCGCTGACGGTATGCCGGGTTGGCTGCGCCGTCGCCCGGGACGGTCGCGCGAGCGCCGTCGAGGGATCACGCGTGGCTAAGCACAGCCGCCGCTCGGCACGTCGTGACGCGGACCCGTGACAGGGCTCACGCCTTGTTTTCACCGGACTAGATACCGGTCAGTGGGGGTAAGGCTGGCGCGGTCGCGTCGACCCGACGCACATCGCAACAGAT
>DASVPU010000003.1:0-3081 GCA_036389475.1 Solirubrobacteraceae bacterium | reverse complement strand
CTTCCTTATTCGTCGCCTTGAGGACGTGCCGATCCTGCTGCTCGTCGCCACCCGTCCCGCCCATGGCGAGGGTCGCGCGCTGCTCGCACAGCTCGTCGCAGATCCGTCGGCACGCGCGCTGCGTTCGACGTCGCTCAGCCGGGAGGCGGTCGGCAGCTGGCTGAACGCCACGCTCAGCCAGGAAGCCGACGCCGCCTTCGTGGATGCCTGCCACGCGACCACGCAGCAGCCCGCTGCTCGTGTCCAAGCTGGTGAGGGAGGTCGCGGCCCGACGGTTGGCGCCGACCACCGCTGGTGCGCATGAGGTCGGGTCGGTCACGTCCGGCGGGGTCGCCACGGTGTCTTGGCTGCGCCTGCAGGGCAGCCGGAGGGCGCGAGCGAACTGGCGAGGGCAGTCGCGGTGCTCGGCGACGGCGTCGACTTATGCGGCGGCGGCGAGCCTGGCCGGGCTCGCCGACGAGGACGCGGCGGGCGCGCGCGGCGACCTAGTGCGAGGCGGGTCTGCCTGAAGACGGCGGGCAGCGCTAGCCTCTGCTTTCTCGCATCCGCGGATTCGCGCCACGGTGGACCAGGATCTCGGCTCGGCCGATCGCGCTCGGGCGCATGAGCGGGCGGCGCGTCAACTGCAGACACGGGGCACCACACCCGACGAGGTCGCCCACTCACCTGCTCGTGGCCAGGCCGGCAGCGGAAGCCGGCGTCGTCGACGTCCTGCGTGAGGTTCGGCCCGATCGCACCCCTGGACGCGGCGCTTCTCGCGCTACGCGTGCAGAGCCTCTCCCAGCGCGTCTGGCAATCGCGTTCGTGAGCGCACTCCGAGCTTGTCGAACGCGCGCGCGAGATGGCCCTCGACGGTCTTCTCTGTGATGAACAGCGCTTGGGCGATCGCGCGGTTGGTATTCGCGTCCGCGGCGAGCTGTGCGACGCGGCGCTCGCTCGGTGTTAGCGATTCGACGCCCGACAACGCGATGCGCCGTGGTCGGGCGCCCGTGGCCTGCAGCTCGTCGCGCCCGTGGGCGGCCAGCCGATCCGCTCCGCATCGCGCCGCGAGCTCAAGGCCGCGGCGCAGAAGCTCGCGCGCCCGCACCCGCCGTCCGTCGCGCCGCACGACCGCGCCGAGATCGATCAGCGCGCGGGCGAGCTCCAGGCGCGCGCCAGAGCCTTCGAGCACCGCGACGGCCTCGGTCAGCAATGACTCCGTGCTGCCATCGGCGGCAACCAGCGCCTCGGCGCGCAGGGCGATCCCGAGCGCGCGTGGCGCGCCGAAGCGCCGTGCGAGCTCGAGCTCCTCGGAAGCCAGCTTGCGGGCGAGGCCGTTCTCGCCGAGCCGGCCGGCGACCAGCGCGGCGTCCGATCGCCAGGGGGTCACAGCTGGGCCGACCTGCCCCCACGCGCAGGAGAACCGCCCTCCTGCGAGGAGGTCGTCGAGCGCGCCGCGGTCGTCGCCGAGCGCGGCGCGCAAGCATCCTCGGGCGTACAGAACGGCCTCGTAGGGCAGTGCGTCGGTGTCCATCCGGGGCTCCTCGAGCTCCGCGACGAGCTGCTCGAGGACCTCGCGCGAGGCTCCACGCTCGAGCGCCACCAGCGCCAGCGTCGCGTGGGCGGCCGTGACGAACGCGTAGGCGCTGCCGACCTCGTAGGCCATGTTCATCGCGAAGCGTGCGTCGGACTCGGCGTCCGGCAGGGCTCCGCGCCGCAGGTGCACGTGCGAGCGCATGCTGCTCGCCACGCCAAGCCCCATCGCCGATCCATGACTGCGCGCCTCGGCCAGCATGTTGTCCATGCAGCGCTCAGCGAGGTCGAAACGGTCGCTCCACAACGACGCCATACCGGCCATAAGGCACCAGTAGCCGCCGGCGACTGGGTCGTTGGACGCCCGCCCGTTCGCCATCGCACGGGCGGAGAAGTCCGCGGCGATGGCCGCCGACGTGCCGGTGGCCGCTGCGTCGAAGCCACGAACAGCCAGGGCAAGGACCGCCAGCTCGTCGCTGCGCTGGTCGAGCTCGAGGTCGAGCCGCCCGTGGACGAGCCGGCGGGCACTGGCACTGACGTAGGCCACCGTCACCAGCTCGCCGTCCAGCGCGTCCGCGAGCTCGGCGTTGAGCGCGCTGCGGTCGGCCAACGCCGAATCGAGGATCGCCACGGCCTCCACGGCGCGCCCCGCGAACGTCAGCCAGCGAGCGAGTTCGAGCGAAGCGCGTGAGCGCGCAACGGTGCTGGGCGCCAGCTCGACGGCACGACGCATGTGCTCCTCCGCGTCGGACGCCCCGGCGCGGGCGGTGGCGCGCCCCAGCTCAAGACATACGTCACCGACGATCTCGTCGCGCGGAGGCTCGGCAAGCGCGCGACGCAGGTACGTCGCCGCCGTCTCGGGAGCGCCCAGCGCAGCCGCGGCGCGCGCCGCCTCGCGCAGCACGTTGACGACGGCCTGATCCGTAGCAGGCCTCGTGAGGAGCAGGTGGCTGGCGACCTCGTCGGGCGCCGCGCGGCGCGCCCGCAGCTGTCGCGCCGCCCGATCGTGCGCGTCGGCGCGGTCGACCGGGCCGAGATCCTGATAGATGGAGCTGCGGATGAGCGGGTGCGAGAAGCACAGGCCTTCGTCGCCTCCTTCGAGCAGGCCGCCCCGGACGAGTGCGTCGAGCGCAACGGCCGCGTCGGCGGCGTCGAGCCCGGCCAGCTCCGCCGCCGACCACAGATCGGCGCCTTCGCGCAGAACGGCGACCGACGCGGCCAGCTCGCGCGCGCCGGCCGGCATGCCGGCCAGCCGCAGCAGGACCACATCCGTCACACCGTGGGATGTCATCGTGCTGACCTGCGGCGCCGCCGCAGCGGATGGTGTCAACCGGCGGGCCGCCACCTCGCGCACCAGCTCAGACACGAGCAACGGGTTACCACAGGTCGTCGCGTGACAGGCATCGACGAAGGCACTGTCGGCGTCCTTCTTCAGCGTGGTGTTCAGCCAGCTCGCGACCGCGGCGCGACTCAGCGACGCCGGACGCAGCACGCGGCCCGACGGGTCGGCCACGAGCTGCGTGAGCTGCCCGCGTCCCTCACCATGCGCCGGGCGAGTGGCAATGACCA
>DASVPU010000002.1:0-1980 GCA_036389475.1 Solirubrobacteraceae bacterium | reverse complement strand
ACCAGGTAGCTACAGAAGCGGTTGCAGACGCCCAGGCGCGGATGATCGATGCCGCGGCGTGATCGGCCGCGAAGGTCGCGAAGGCGTGGCGCATCGCGCGCCCATCGAGCTCGTCGACGCGCAGCTGACACAGCGTCGCGTCGGGACCGTGGCGCTGCGTGGCGATAGCGAGCAGGTCGCTGCGGTAGGCATCGATCGTGTGCGCCGAGCGCTTCGCGGCCTGCAGCCCGGCGAGGAAGTCGCGCACGCAAGCGTCAAACAGATCACCGGGAGGGGCGATCAGGGCTGCTTCGCCGCCCTCCAAAGATTTCATGCAGATCGGTTATGCAGCAAATCCGCTGAAGGCGCCAAGTAACACCAGATCGTGATCGCGTAAGTGATGAACACATCACCGAACTTCGGGCACCTCGAAGCCGATGCTCAACGCCGCGCAACGCGAACTCGCCGCAGCCGGCGTCGCGCAGGTCCTCGTTGCCGATGCCGGCTACTGGCATCAACACAGATGGACCAGATCATCGAGCGCGGCACCAGGTGCTGATCCCGCCGGACGCAACGGGCAGCCCTGGGCGCCGGCGAGCTCGGCGAGCTGCGCGTCCTCGAGCTCGGCGGCCGCCGTTGAGGGCTTCATCTTCGAGACGGGGGTTCGTCGCCGGTACCCTGCCTCCTGCGCATAGTCCATAAGGCCACCTATGGACTATGCGCCGGCAAACGGCCAGATCCTGGGCGTGGATCGCGGCGGGCACAGCCGGAAGCCGGTCGCGGCGGTGACTTTAGGGGCGGTAGGTCGTCAGGTACATCGGTCCTCCTGACGAGATGCTGCGACTGCCTGCTGGATCCATGTGACGACGGCGTAGCGGGGTGAGGCGGCTACGTTGACGGAGTTGATGTCGATCCGCGGCGTGAGCAGTCGGTGAAGCGTCGTCCAGGCGTGGCCGCTGCGGCGCGCGGCGATGCGCAGGCGCACGCGATCCGCCCGGGTCTCGGTCCAGGCGGCGACCGTGCGGTCAGTCAGGGCGCCGGCGTGGGGCGGGCCAGCCAGCCAGCCCGGGGTCGAGACCTGTGCTGCGGACGAGAACTCGCCGCCCGGTGGGCGTACGCAGCTGTAGATGGCCGCGAACGTCTCGCTGGGGTCTTCGGGATTGCGCGTACGGACCTCGCGCCACAGCGCGACGGTTGTCGCGTCGGCGGGAATTCCGAGCGCGAGGTGGTCGTCTTTCTCGGGGTTATAGGTCGAGGGTGGCAGGGCGACGGCGGGCTCAAACACGTTCTGTGGCGTCAGTGAGACGAGGCGCTTCTGGTCGGCGGCGTGTCGCCAGGTCACGACCGCGCCGCCCGGTCCGCTGGTGGCGTCTGGGCGGCGAGACCAGTCGTTCAGCGCTGCGAGCTCGGTGGCGGGCGCGAACGTGGCGGCATGTGGTGTGATCGTCGTGGCCAGCAGCCGGGCGGTGTACGCCTCCGGCGGTGACGTGGCAAGAGGCGGCGGCGGGGTGGGGGTGTTCAGCCAGGCCACGACGACGGTGCCGTTGGGCGAAACGGTCACGGCGGGCGGGTCGTACTCGCTGTTGCCCAGCGTCTGCATGGCGCCGAACCGGCGTCCGGGCGCGGCGAGCGCGACCTGCACCGGCGTCTGACTCCTTCCACTCGTTCCCAAGCGCCAGGCGACAACCGCTCGGCCCTGTGCGCTCACGCCGACACCGCCCAGCGCCACCGCGTGTGCCCGCGACAGCGTCTGCACGCGCCCGAAGTCCTGACCCGCACGCGCGATCGCGACCCGCAGCACCTCCGCGCGCCTGGGTGGCAGATACGCGACCCAGGCCGCGACCGCGGTGCCGTCAGCCCCGACTGCGATCTGCGGGCTGGACCCGTTACCGCGCAACCGTTGAAAGCGCCCCAGACCCGTGGCGTCGCCCAACCGCGCGTACACCGAGTAATCGGGTCGATGAGCCCCAGAGCGATAACCCGTCATCAGCACCGCAGTCC
>DASVPU010000001.1:0-18015 GCA_036389475.1 Solirubrobacteraceae bacterium | reverse complement strand
GCATCAAGGCCTCCCCGCTGGCGAAGCGGATCGCCCGCGACACCGGCGTCGACATCGCTTCGCTGTCCGGCTCCGGCCCCGGCGGGCGGATCGTCAAGGCCGACGTCGAGGACGCGGCGCGACTCGGCGCTGCCGCGCCGCCGGCGCCCGAGGCGGCGCCGCAGCCGCCACCGCCGGCGCCCGAGGCGGCGCCGCGTGCTCCCCAGCCGGCGCCCGTCGCCGCCGCGCGGCCCTCCGAACCTGCCACCGCCAAGGGCGACATCACGATCCAGGAGCTCACCCGAACCCAGCGGATCATCGCCCGCCGCATGGCCGAGTCCAAGGCCACGATCCCCGAATTCACGCTGCGCAGCGAGATCGACATGGAGGCCTGCGTACGGCTGCGCAGCGAGCTCAAGGCGCTCGCCGGCGAGTCGCTCGTCCCGTCCTACAACGACATGGTGATCAAGGCCAGCGCGCTCGCGCTGCGCGAGTTCCCGCGCGCCAACGGCTCCTACCGAGACGGCGGCTTCGAGTTCCACAGCCGCGTGAACGTGGGCGTCGCCGTCGCGGCGCCTGACGCGCTCGTCGTGCCGACGGTGCTCGACGCCGACACCAAGTCGCTGCGCGAGGTCGCCGCCGAGACCCGCGCGCTGGCCGAGCGCGTCCGTACCGGGACGATCACCCCGCCCGAGCTCAGCGGCGCAACGTTCACCGTCTCGAACCTCGGCATGTACGGCGTCACCGACTTCACGGCCGTCATCAACCCGCCGCAGGCGGCGATCCTCGCTGTCGGCGCGCTCGCTCCGCATGCTGTCGTCCGCGACGGCGAGCTCGTCGCGCGCCACACGATGGGCGTGACGCTCGCGTGCGACCACCGCATCCTCTACGGTGCCGACGCCGCGCAGTTCCTCGCCCAGATCCGCGCGCTGCTTCAGCAGCCGCTCGCGCTGCTGTACGCGTAGCTACTTCTTCGGGGGCAGCACCTTGTCGAGCGTTCCGGCGAGCCCGTCAGTCGTCCGCTTGAGCTGGATCGCCACGCGGTCGAGCACATCCTGCACGGCCTGACTGACCGGAGGCCCGAGCGGGGCGGTGGTCGCCTCGAGCGTCGTTGCGGTCTTCTGCACTGCCGAGCCGATGCCGTCGCCGACGCGGCGCACGGTGTCGCCGCTGCGTACTGGAGCGGCCGGTTCCTGAGGCACCGCGGCGACCGCTGGCGCGCTGCGGATGCTGGGCTGCGCCACGACGGGCGTCACCGGCGAGGCGACGGGCGCCGGCTTGACCTGCGCTCGCATAAGTCGCGGGCGCCGCGCCTTATGGCCAGCGCGCGCCCGCAACAAGATCGGAGCCCTCCCGTCGGCCCGTGCCGCGGAGATGCCGGAAGCTCGACCGGCCGAGCCATGCAGAACGAACGCCGGCTTCGGCGACGCGCTGCGCAGATTTCCACCGCTGCCGCCAAACGCGATCACTGCGCCCACGACGAGCAGCGCGAGCGCGGCCGCGGCGACGAGCGAGGCGCCTGCGCCGATCGACGCGAAGAGAGCGCGCGTGCTGGACATCAGGTTCGTCATCGGCACGAAGGCCGAAGGCTGAAGCTCTATCGCTTCGCCAGTTCTGAGCTCAGAAGCTGCCGCGCGGGTTCCAGGATGTGTTCGACTCGCGGTTGGGGTCGCGCGTGACGTGGGGCGGCGACGTGGACGTATCGACGATGAGGCACAGCCATCGCTTGGGGTCAGGCCCCGGGATGCAGGTGCGCCACAGATCCTCGTCGATCGCCAGGGTGTCGGCGCTGCTCACATGCGCCAGCGCGAGATCGTCGCCGTTGTCCTGCACCCAGCGCTGCACGGCCAGCGACTGGCGGCTGAACGCGTGGCGTCGATCGATGACCTCCGGCCGGTGGACGAGCCCGACCGTCACGAACGTTGCGGCCACGAGCGCGAGGATCGTCGTGCCCGCGTAGTTGTCGGCGACGACCTTGGGCATGTCTCGGCGCAGGCGGCGCAGCGTGCTGCCGCCCAGCCCACCGAGCAGAGCGACCGCGATGAGGTTCAGCGAGCCCGCGAGCAGCAGCGCGGGGATGAAGTCGGTTCCCTGCCCGGCCAGCGGGAGCCAGTGCAGCAGCACCATCTCCAGCAGCGTCAGGACGACGAATCCCGGCCACAGCCAGGCCCCGCGAAGGCGCCAGCGAAGGCGCACCAGCCCCTCCCACCGGCGAACTCCCAGACGTTCGTCCATATGAAGGAGCGTACGACGCGGTACCGTTTCTTGAAGATGAGCATCTTGCGCGGAGATCCCGACAAGATGTCAAGAGGTGAGGCGGAGATCCCGTCCTCCACCGCAGAGAGAAAGGCGAAGATGGCGACCAGCAGCACCAACGTACCGATCGGTCCCACCAGTCCCGCCGACGACATCCTGCCGGCGCACCTGACCGTGGACGACCGCGTGGGTCTGCTACGCGCAATGCTGCTCATGCGCGCGATCGAGGAGCGCGCGATGAACCTGTACCGCCAGGGCAAGGTGCCGGGGTCGTTCTACGACGGTTTCGGCCAAGAGGCCGTGTCGGTCGGCGCTGCCTGGGCGATGGCGGCGGCCGACAGACTCTGCGTCCTGCACCGCGACCTCGGCGCCCACATCGTGCGCGGTGTCACGCCGTCGGCGATCCTGAGCCAGTACATGGGCCGCGAGGCCGGCATCACCGGCGGGCGCGACGGCAACGTGCACTTCGGCGACTATCGGACCGGCTGCGTCGGGATGGTCTCGATGCTGCCCGACATGATGCTCGTGGCCGCCGGCATGGCGATGGCGTTCAAGCTGCGCGACGAGCGGCGCTGCGCGCTGACCTGGTTCGGCGACGGGTCGACGTCGCGCGGTGACTTCCACGAGGCGATGAACTGGGCCGGCGTGCAGAACCTGCCGGTGATCTTCGTGCTCGAGAACAACCAGTTCGCGTACTCGACGCCGATCGTCCAGCAGTTCGCCGTCAACCCCGTCGAGCGTGCGGCGGGCTACGGGTTCCCGGGCGTGACCGTCGACGGCAACGACGCCGAGGCGGTTTTCGAAGTAACCCGCCAAGCGCGCGAGCGCGCGATCAACGGCGGCGGGCCGACGCTCATCGAGGCGGTCACGATGCGCATGCACGGCCACGGAGCGCACGACGACATGAAGTACGTGCCCAAGGCGCTCTTCGAGGAATGGCGCAAGAAGGACCCGATCGATCGCCAGAGTGCGCGCCTCGCGGCCCTCGACATCGATGTCGAGGCGCTCCGCGCGGAGGTCCGCGCGGAGGTCGACGAGGCCGCCAAGGCCGCGCTCGCGGGACCGATGCCGGATCCTGCGACGGTGACCGAGCGCCTCTTTCATCCGCGCGACGCTGAGGAGATCCTGCTGCAGGACGGCCGCGCGCCGTGGAGCGGCTTCAGCGCCGACGAGAGCGTCACGCCGTGACCGAGATGACCTACCTGCGCGCGATCTCCGACGGCCTGCGCACGGAGATGCGCAACGACGAGCGCGTCCTGCTGATGGGCGAGGACATCGGCGTGTACGGCGGTGCCTTCAAGGTCACCGACGGCTTCATCGAGGAGTTCGGCCCGGACCGCGTCATGGACACGCCGCTCGCCGAATCGGGCATCGTCGGCACCGCCGTCGGCGCGGCCGTCGTGGGGCTGCGTCCGGTCTGCGAGATGCAGTTCGCCGACTTCGTCTCCTGCGGCTTTGATCAGATCGTCAACGTCGCCGGGAAGATGCTCTACCGCCAGGGTCTGCCGGTGAACATCACCGTGCGCCTGCCCGGCGGCGGCGGCTTCAGCGGTGGCCCCTTTCATTCTCAGAACCCCGAGGCGTGGTTCATGCACGCGCCGGGGCTGAAGGTCGTCGCGCCGAGCACGGCCGAGGACGCCAAGGGCATGATCATCGCGTCGATCCGCGATCCGAATCCGGTCATCTACATGGAGCACAAGAACCTCTACCGCCGGATCAAGGGTGAGGTGCCGGAGGGTTCCTATGAGACGCCGTTCTCGGCACGGGTCGCGCGCGAGGGCACGGATCTCGTCGTCATCACCTACGGCGCGATGGTGCACACGGCGCTGGACGCGACGCAGGACCTCGACGGCGCGTCGATCATGGTGCTCGACCTGCGCTCGCTGGTCCCGCTCGACGAACAGGCGATCCTCGACGCCGTCCGGCTGTGCTCGAAGGTCGTCATCGTCGACGAGGCCAACCAGACCTGCGCCGCCGGCGCCCAGGTTGCCGCGCTGATCGCCGAGCACGCCTTCGAGGATCTCGACGGGCCGGTCGTTCGCGTCGCCTCGCCCGACGTGCCGATCCCGTTCTCGCCGCCGCTCGAAGCGGCGGTCCTGCCATCTGTCGATCGCGTGAGGGAGGCCTGCCGTCAGCTCCTCGAGTACTGACTTCGCAACCGTCGTCGACGTCACGATGCCGCAGATGGGCGTCTCCGTCGCCGAGGGGACAGTCGTCGAGTGGCGCAAGCAGCGCGGCGACTGGATCGAGGCCGACGAGACGATCTGCGAGATCTCGACGGACAAGATCGACACGGAGGTCCCGTCGCCGGCGTCCGGTCGGCTCGTCGAGATCCTTGTGCAGGTCGGCGTGACGGTCCAGGTCGGCGCAACCCTCGCGCGGATCGCAACCGATGCACGGCCGGGCGAAGCGCATGACGTGGAACGCGCGGATCTGCCCGTGGCTCCCGCCCCTGCGGCGATGCCGTCCGAGAGCGCTCGTGGCGCCGCCCCGCCGTCGCCGGCGCGCCCCGCGCCGGCGCGTGGACCCGCCCCGGCACCCCGCCGCGCGTCACCCGTCCGCCGCTATTCGCCGGTCGTCCAGCGGATCGCCGACGAGCACGACGTCGACCTCGACGAAGTGGAGGGCACCGGCCGCGAGGGCCGCGTGCGCAAGCAGGACGTGATGAGCTACGTCGAGGCCCGCGGCGGCGTGGTTCGGCCTGCCGAGACCGGCCCCGCCGAGCCGACGCTCCACATCGAGAGCCCTTACCGACCCGCGGCCGGCGCGTCGCTGCACGGCCCCTACACGCCGCCCGAGGGCCGGCCGCTCTCGCGCATGCGCCAGACGATCGGGCAGCACATGAAGCGCTCGCAGGAGACGGCTGCCACCTGCACCACGTGGATCGAGGTCGACGTCTCGCGCGTCGAGCTCGCCCGCAAGGAGCTGGGGATCACGGCGCTTCCGCTGATCGCGCGCTGCGCCATCGGAGCCCTGATCGAGTTCCCGCTGCTCAACGCGTGGCTGGAGGGCGACAACCACACCGTCCACGAGCAGGTCAATCTCGGCATCGCTGTGTCGCTCGGCGAGGACGGGCTGATCGTGCCGGTCGTGCGCGGTGCCCAGGACCTCAGCCCCGAGGGGTTGTCGCGGCGGATTCGGGACCTCGCACGGCGCGCCCGCGGCCGCCAGCTCAGCCCCGATGACGTGCGCGGCGCCACGTTCACCCTCACCAACCCGGGCCAGTTCGGCTCGATGATGGCCACGCCGGTCATCAGCCAGCCCCAGGTCGCGATCCTCGATGTCGAGGCGATCATCAAGCGGCCGGTCGTCGTGACCGATCAGTTCGGCGAGGACGCGATCGCGATCCGCCCGATGGTCATCCTCGGCCTGTCATGGGATCACCGCGCGCTTGACGGCGCCCTCGCTGCTCGGTTCCTGGCAAGCATCAAGCGGCGCGTCGAGGGCTACGAGGCCTGAGACGGCGCCGAAGCACCGGCCGCACTGTCACCGGTACCTGTAGCGGACGAAGAAGTCCGGCGGCGCGGGGATCAGCACGATGTCGTGATCGTCGCCCTGGGGGCGAATGGCGATTTGACCTTCGAGCCGACGACGCAGCCGTTGAGCCGGCGGCCGGAGGATTCTTGACGACGCGTCATCGCGCTGGGCGCCCACAGCTCGTCAGCGGGCTCATCATCACAGGGTACGAAGCGGCGCCTAGGGCGCATGACCCGCCAGGCCGGCGGCAGGGGGAGGAGAAGCACGGGCCTGGCGGGTCGCGCGGGGGGTTGAGTGGCTCGTCAATCCTCTCGGCTCGCGATCCAGAAGTCCAATACACGTGTGGGCACAGACCCATAAGCTGTGTGCATGGAACTGCGTCAACTTCGCTCGCTCGTCGCGCTCGCCGAAGAGCGCCACTTCACGCGTGCGGCGGCGCGCGAGCACATTGCCCAGCCGGCCCTCTCGCAGCAGATCCGCAAGCTCGAAGTTGAGTTGGGCCTGCAACTCGTCGCGCGCACGACGCGCCGCGTCTCGATGACGGAGGCGGGCTCGCTGCTCGTCACGCGGGCGCGACGCGTCATCGCCGAGCTCGACGCGGCCCAGGAGGAGCTTCAGGGGCTCGCCGGCGTGCAGGCCGGACGGCTCTCGATAGGCGCGCTGCACACGATGGGTCCGGTCGACCTGTCGGTCGTCCTGGCTGCGTTTCACCGTCGCTATCCGGCGATCGAGCTGACCGTGCGCGAGCAGTCAAGCGAGGAGCTCGCCGACATGCTGCGAACCGACGAGCTCGACCTCGCGTTTCTGTCGGTCACCGAGCGCATCCAGAGCCGCGGGCTTGAGCTGCACCGGCTGCTGACCGAGGAGCTCGTCGCGGTCCTGCCTCCCGATCACCGGCTCGCGGGACGCGAGCGCGTGCGCCTGCCCGAGCTCGCGCATGAGCCCTTCATCAGCTTCCGCGAAGGATCGCGACCGCGCGAGCTGCTCGTCTCGGCCGCCGCCGCGGCCGGATTCGAGCTGCGCATCGCGCTTGAGTCCAACGAGAGCCGGCGCATCCGCAGCCTCGTGGCAAGCGGACTCGGCGTTGCGATCATGCCGCGTTCGGATGCCGAGGTGCCCGGCCCGGCGGTGGTGGTCGCGAGGCTCGAGCAGCCATCGCTGACGCGCGACCTGACGCTCGCGGCACGTGCCGACCGCCGTCCGTCGCCGGCTGCCGCGGCGTTCCTGCAGATGACGCTCGCGACCTTCGAGAACGGTGCGCCATCATGAGCAGATGACCGCCAACGAGCTCTGGGTCTGCCAGCTGCCGATCATCGAGTATCGGGAGGCGCTCGTACTTCAGGAACGCGTGCGCGCGGCACGCCAGGCCGGCGCGATCCCGGACACGCTCCTGCTGCTCGAACACCCGCCCGTGTACACCCGCGGCCGGCGCTCCGCCGCCGGCGAGCTGCCGATGGGCGAGGCCTGGTACGCCGGCCAGGGCATCGACGTCATCGACAGCGACCGCGGCGGGCGCGTGACCTACCACGGCCCGGGTCAGCTCGTCGGCTACCCGATCATGCGCATCGACGACGTCATCGCCTACCTGCGCACGATCGAGCGCGCGATCATCGCGGCGCTCGCGGACAGCGGCATCTTTGGCCGCGCGCGCCCCGCCGACGGCCCCGACTTCACCGGAGTCTGGAGCGGCGAGCGCAAGATCGCCTCGATCGGCGTTCACGTCTCACGCGGCGTGACCACGCACGGCTTCGCGATCAACGTCGAGAATGACCTGCAACCGTTCGAATGGGTGGTGCCATGCGGCCTCAGCGGCGTGCAGATGACGTCGGTGACGAAGGAGTTGGGAGCCGGTGCCGAGGCGCCGGCGCTGCAGGCCGTTCGCGACGACGTCGCCCGGCGCTTCGCCGAGTCATTCCAGCGAACGCCGATCGCGATCACCGTTGAGGGGCTGGACGCCGCCGTGCAGCTCGAGGTCGAGCAGCCGATGTGAGGGTGGCAGCCAACCGCCTGCGCAACGCCGCACGGGTCCGCGCCGCGACGGTCCGCCACCGCGGCAACGCCGTCCAATGTCCACTCTGCGGCCACAGCTTCGACCAGTTCAAGGACGACTGGAACCGCGCCAATGCGCTCTGCTGGCGCTGCGGCTCACACGAGCGCCACCGCGCGCAGTGGCTGCTGCTCCAGCGCCGCCCGGAGTTGTTGCGCGATGCGCGCTCACTGCTGCAGTGGGCTCCGGAATGGTGCCTGCGCAGGCGCTTGCGGGCGCTGCCGCACGTGCGGTACGTCAGCGCCGACATCAACCCCTCGGGCGTCGACCTGTGCCTCGACATCACCGCGCTGGACCTCCCCGACGCGGCGTTCGACGCCGTCATCTGCTCGCACGTGCTCGAGCATGTCCCCGACGACGCCGCGGCGATGCGCGAGCTTCGGCGCATCACGGCCCCCGATGGCTTCACGCTCGTGATGGTCCCGCTCGCTCTGGACCGCGCGACGACCTATGAAGACCCCTCGATCACCGCGCCGGATGAGCGTCAGCGCGAGTTTCTCCAACACGATCACGTCCGCCTGTACGCGCCCGACATCGCCGAGCGCCTGCGCGCCGCGGGCTTCGCCGTCGAGGTCGTCGACATGCACGCCGAGCTCGGCGACCAGGCGGCCCGCCACGGCCTGCTGGCATCGGACCTCATCTTCCTGTGCCGGCCCGGCCGGACGCTAGATGGTTGAATTCGACCATCTAGGCTATGACGAGATGGCAACCGACGATCGCCGCCTCTCCACCCGCTCGCGCGCCAATCCCGGCGGCATGGACGTCCTCAGCGTCCTGGGCCCCGACGTGCGGCCGCTGCGCGAGCGCAAGCCTCCCTGGTTCAAGGTCCCCGCCCCCGGAGGAGCGCGCTACCGCGAGCTGACGAAGCTCATCAAGGACGAGAACCTGCACACGGTCTGCCAGGAGGCGGCCTGCCCGAACGTCGGCGAGTGCTGGGAGCGCGGCACCGCGACGTTCATGATCCTCGGCGACACGTGCACTCGCCGCTGCGGCTTCTGCAACGTCCGCACCGGCAAGCCGACCTGGAACGACCCGCTCGAGCCCGCGCGAGTCGCGCGCTCGATCGCCAAGATGGGCCTGCGCCACGCCGTGATCACGAGCGTCGACCGCGATGACCTGCCCGACTACGGCGCCGGCGCGTTCGTCGGCGTCATTCGCCAGATCCGCTCCCAGGCACCGCGCTGCAAGGTCGAGGTGCTGACGCCGGACTTTCGCGGCCAGGAGATGCCGCTGGCGAAGGTCATCGCCGAGCGCCCGGACGTCTTCAACCACAACGTCGAGGTCGTGCCTCGACTGTATCCCGTCGCGCGCCGGGGCTCGAGGTTCGAGCGCTCGTGCCGCGTGCTGCGCAATGCCAAGGAGATGGGCGGCGACGAGGTGACGACGAAGTCCGGCCTCATGGTCGGCCTCGGCGAGACGCACGAGGAGATGGTCGAGGCGTTCGGCATCCTGCGTGAGCACGGTGTCCAGGTACTCACGGTCGGCCAGTATCTGCGCCCGACCGTGCGCCATCTGCCGGTCGTGCGCTACTGGCATCCCGACGAGTTCAAGGCGCTCGAGGACGCCGCCTACGCGCTCGGCTTCGACCACATCGCGGCCGGGCCGCTCGTGCGCTCCAGCTACCACGCCGATCAGCACATCGCCCAGGACCAGCCCGGCGCCGGGCCGCTCGCGCTCAACTCACAGCGCGTCGCTTGACTTCCGATACCGCCGGTATCACAATACCCGCGGTATGTGAATGGGGGTAGTCGTCGTCGCGAGGGGAGTCGCGTTGCGCAAGTGCGTGAGGTTCTACATGTTCCCGGGGTCAAACTCGGTTATGACCGTGCGTCTGATGCTCGACCACAAGGGTCTTGAGTACGAGACGGTCAAGCTGCCCCCCGGGGCGCACGCGTTCATCCTGCTCGGCCTGGGCTTCGACACGATGGCCGTCCCGGCGCTGAAGATCGACGGGCGCCGGATCCAGGGCACGCGCTGGATCGCACGAGCGCTGGACGAGGAGTTTCCACAGCGCCCGCTGTTCCCGGCCGACCCGGTCAGGCGCAACGCGGTCGAGGAGGTCGAGCGATGGGGCGAGGGCTTTCAGAACGCGACCCGCCGCATCTTCTACTGCGCCGCGCGCCGCGACCGCAAGGCCTTCGCCAGCGTCATGATGGCCGAACGAGGGCCGCTAATGCGCGCCGGGCTGCGACTGGCCGCTCCGTTGATCCTCCGCTTGGCGACGGGCGCGCACCGCGCGTCGGACGAGCATGGCCGCGAAGATCTCGAGCTGCTCGCCGAGCGCCTGAATCGGATCGATGCCTGGATCGCGCAGGGCCTGCTCAACGGCGCCGAGCTCAACGCCGCCGATTTCCAGATCGCTCCGAACCTGGCGGGACTGCTGCTCGCTGAGGATCTCGCGCCGTTCGTGCAAGGACGCCCAGCCGCCGCGCTCGCCAGGCGGGTCGCCCCCGGCTACCAGGGTCACGTCAACCGGGTCATCCCGGAGCAGTGGCTGACCGCGCTGCGCGCCGCCGAGGTCAACGACAACCCGGGGGTGAGTGGGCAAGTGCCGCGGCTTTCAGGTCTCGACGTTTCGGAGACCGCGCGCAGGTGATCGCGACGCGCCAGACTCGCGCCGAGCGGACTGCGGGCACGCGGCGCGACCTGCTCGCCGCCGCCGAGCGCCGGTTCTTCGTCACTGGCTACCACGGCGCGACGCTCGACGACATCGCCGACGAGGCCGGCTATACCAAGGGCGCCATCTACTCGACCTTCAAGAGCAAGGCCGGCCTGTTTCTCGCGCTCTTCGACGACGTCATCGACCGCCGCTTAGACGAGATCCGCGCGCTGCTGGCCCCACACGAGAGCAGCCAAGCGAGCTTGGACGCCCTTGCCCGGCAACCGACCGACGACCGCAACGCGCGGTTCCTTCTGCTGTCGATCGAGTTCTGGGTGCATGCGGCGCGCGAGCCCGTGCTGCTCGAGGCGTTCGCAGAGCACTACCGGCGCCTGCGCACCGAGCTCGCCGAGCTGGCACCGCCGGCGAGCCCGCTGGGGCCGGAGCGCTGGGCGCTCGTAACGCTTGCGCTCTCCAACGGCCTGGCGCTGGAGCGGGTCATCGATCCCGACGGCGTGCCAGGCGACCTGATGGCCGCAATCCAGCGGCGCATCGTCGGGCCGGAAGGCGCGCAACCCTCCGGCGCCTGACCCCGTAGATCATTCACGTACAGGCGCCACTCGGGGGGTAGGGTTGGCGCGCGCGTGTTCCCGCTCAAGGACAACATCCCGACGGAGCGGACCCCGATCGTCACGATCGCGTTCATCGCGATCAACGTCTTCGTGTACTTCGTGTTGCAGAAGGGCGGGATCCTGGACGGGCCGAGCGACGCCAGCGTCGTGCATTGGGGCGCCATTCCGTACGAGGTCACGCACCCGGGCGACCACTGCGACATCGCCGGCACAGCGATCGCATGTGAGGGCATGCCGGGCGTCGTCGGCCAAGCGTCCAGTCAGCCGTCGACGATCCTGACGATGTTCTCGTCGATGTTCATGCACGGCAGCATCCTGCACCTCGCCGGCAACATGCTGTTTCTCTGGATCTTCGGCAACAACGTCGAGGATGCCATGGGCCACGCGAAGTTCGTCATCTTCTACCTGCTCGGCGGGCTGGCGGCGCTGCTCGGGCAGGTTCTCGTGGAGCCCGACGCAATCGTCCCGACGATCGGCGCCTCGGGCGCGGTCGCCGCGGTGCTAGGCGGTTACATCCTGCTCTATCCGAGGGCCCGCGTGATCACGGTCATCTTCATCATCTTCTTCTTCGGGATCGTCGAGCTGCCCGCGCTCGTGATCCTCGGCTTCTGGTTTCTGCAGCAGATCGCGTTCGGCGTCTGGGACGTCACGAATCCGACTGGCGGAGGCGGCGGCGTCGCCTACTTCGCTCACATCGGCGGGTTCGTCTTCGGACTGCTGGCGATCAAGCTCTTCGCCAACCGCCTTAAGGATTACTCGCCGCCGCCGAGATACCCCGTGTACTAGCGGTCGGCGCGCAAGCGTGCTCCGCACCCTGATCCTCTGCGCGACGCTGCTGTTCATCGGGTTCCTGGCGTTGCTGACCGCGGCCACCGTCGTGTTCGCGGGCATCACCGTGCTCACACTCGTGTCGCTGCTGGTGCTCGCCATCTTCGCTTTCGGGATCGTCCAAGCGTTGCGACACCCATGGCATGAATGAGCTGCGTCACAGCAGCCCGCGGCTGGAAAGCCGCTTGCGAAGCGAGGCGGGGACGCTGTGGCCGAGGTTCTCGTCCAGGTGCGTGAGCTCGAGGTCGACCGCGAACACGGCGAAGTCGTAGGTCACCGGCGCGATCGACGGCCAATCGAGCTTCTGCAGGCGACGAGCCGCTCGGTTGAGGGTCGATCGTCCGCGCTCGGCGGCGCCGTCGGCGTTCTCGGGGATGGCATTCACCGCCCTCGCAAGCTCGGCATCGACATCGGTCAGCGAGCCGCCGATGCTCTCGCCGCTGTAGTTGCTGAACTCGGCCGGGTTCCACACCGTGAGCTTCAGCGTCTGCAAGTTGTCGATGGTTTGCATCCACGCCTCGCGATCGCGCTCGAGGCCGAGAGCGACGGTCGGAGGAAGTGGCGACTCCAGCTCGTAATGCAAGGCCAGGCAGTAGATCGGCTCGTCGGCATGCTCGCGCACAAGCGCCGGAAGCACCGCGACGAGGCGATCTTCCACGCGGCGCTGCAACTTGTCCATCGAAGGACCGGTTCCCGATGCTCGATAGAGCACCTTCTCGCCCCCATCGCCCTGCTCGCGAAGCTCGCTCAGGCGGCCTAGAGGGTCATACAAAGCCCGGATGCGCGTCTGCCTGCGCTGCGGAGGCTCGTCGCCGAAAGCGTCGAGAGACTCCTCGTAGATCTCTGACAGCAGATCGCCGTCGTACTCATAGCGCTCGATCGACGAGCCATGCGGCGCGTTCGGGCGCCCCTTCGGCCACACGGTCACCAAGGACTGGATCTTCCCTGCGTCGAACCGCGCGATGTTGACCTCCATCGGCTCGCCGGTCTCCGACCAGCGGTACCCGGTCACCGTGTCGTCGCGCCGGACGCGCAGCTCCTCGCGAAAGCTTCCCGGGATCATGTACTCCCGCGTCACGACGATGTCGCCCCCGGCGTCGAAGCCGTACTGCTGCTCGTCGCTTGGCAGCCGTGGAGCATCCTTGAGGAGCTTCGGGGCCGGCAGGCCGGCTCGCAGGTGATACAGCGGCTCGGGGCGCTGCAGGTCGGATGCCTGACGGGCCCAACGCCATTCGACGACCGCGTCCTCGCAGTCTCGGCGAAGCTCCGAGCGCCGCCGCACCATGTCCTCCAACGCCCGGGTGGCGTTCCCGAGGTCAGCCTCGATCAGCTCATCCATCGCTAGTGGACCGCTAGAGGGGAAACCGTCCCTGCTGCAGCAGCCTGCCGATATGGGCGAGATCGTTGACGAGCTCGGTCGTCGGCCGCGGGAGGCCGAAGTAGTACTTCGCCAACGCGGCGTTGACGTTGGCGTAGTAGGCGTTGGTGTGCAGAGCCTGATGCGCCACCTTGTTGAGCCAGACGCCGTTGGCTGCGGTGTTTGGTCCGATGGCGTGCAGCCCGAGCACCATACGAGCGAACTCTCCCCGCTGATCGTTGACGGCCACGATGTGGTGAGCCGTGTACCCGCGGGCACGCATGATCGCCGCCTGCCTCGCCGACCCGGCGAGCGCGTTGCCGAGAACACTCGATGGCGAAGGTCCCGCCGCCACCCTGAACGCGCTGGCGACCGCAGGGTTTGGCGCCCGAACCGGCCTGATCTGCTTCGGAGCTCTGCGAATGATCCTCGCAGCCGCCACGCCGGCCACCGGGCATAGCCGAGAGCAGACCATGATGGCTGCGAGCGGCAATAACGCCGCCCTCGCCTGCTGCTGTGAGCTCGCCGGTTTCGCCGGCGCGGTCGTTGCCGCCTGGGCACCCTGCGTCATGCCACCGGCTCCGACCGCAGCGATCATGGCGGCAACCGCGATCGACGACCGGATGTCGATCCCAATGCGGCCGTCTCCCCGGGCGCCGCGACAGCCTCGTCCCAGCTTTCCCATCAGCCTCACCTGGCCCCCTCATCCGTTGGCTCAACAGGACGGCTTCGGGGTGCCGATTTCAGCTTAGAGGCCCGCGAGTCCGCGCCGCAAACGCTACACACCGCCGCCGCCCGTTGCGCCCCACCGCCCCCGCCGCTAGGTTGACAGCCCGCTGCGTGACGTCGACAGGAAGGTTGCAGTGACCGTTTCACCAGACCGACAGCCCGTCGTGGTCGCCGACCTCAACGAGGCGATCGACGCGGTTCGACAGAGCGGCCTGCGCCTCACGTCCGCGCGCCGGCTCGTGCTCGAGGCGCTGCTGAAGGCGCGCAAGCCGATCTCGGCGGAGGAGATCGCCGACGGCCTCGGCGGGAAGATGACCCAATCGGACATCGCGTCGGTCTATCGAAACCTCGAGACGCTCGGCGAGCTTGGCCTGGTCCGCCACTTCCATGCCGGCCACGGCCCGGGACGTTACGTCCTGGAGGCGTTCGGAGACCGCGAGTACCTCGCCTGCGAATCCTGCGGCGCGCTGGAATCAGTCGAGCCCTCGTCGCTGGACGGCGTCCGCGACGCGGTTCGCGAGCTGTCGGGCTTCGAGGCGCGCTTCTCGCACTTCCCGATCGTCGGCCTTTGCCCGCGCTGCGCCGGCGAGCGCAAGGACCGCGCCGGCTCGGCGCGCGAGAACTGAACTACGCGTCAGTCCGCTCGCGCAGCGAGCGGGGCGGTCGCGGTTATGCTGGCCGCCCGCCGGCGCCCGGTCGCACCGGTGACGGCGAAGACCGCGGCGAAGAGCGTCGCGGCGGTGAGCACGATCGTCGGTCCCGACTGGATGTCCAGGTGGTAGCTGAGGTTCATCCCGACGAACCCGCACACCAAGCCGATGATCGTCGCGAGCTGCAGCATGCGCGCGAACGAGTTTGTGAGCATCCGCGCCACCGCCGCCGGGATGACGAGCACCGCGGCGATGAGCGTGACGCCCAGCACCTGCATCGTCGCCAGGATCGAGCCGGCCAACACGACCGTGAGCAGCGCATCCATGCGTGCGGTGTTGACGCCCGCCACGTCGGCGACCTCGGGATCGAAGGTCGTGAACAGCAGCGCCCGGTAGCGCAGGAAGATCAGTGTGGCCGCCAGCAGGCAGACGACGAAGATCGCAATGACGTCCTCGGTGCCGACGCCGAGGATGCTGCCGAACAGCGCGGCGTCGAAGCTGCGACCGGTCGTCCCGAACAGCGCGAACAGCGCCAGGCCGAGCGCGAACGAGGCCGTCGTGATGACGCCGATCGCAGCGTCGGATCCGATCACGCGCCGGCGGGTGACCGCGTTGATCATGAGCGCCGAGGCGATCCCCCAGGCTCCCGCCCCGAGCAGGAAGTTCACGCCCAGCAGCGAGCTGGCCGCGAAGCCGCCGAAGATCGCGTGCGACAGGCCGTGGCCGATGTAGCTCATGCCCTTGAGCACGACGTAGACGCCGATCGCGCCGCACAGCGCGCCCGCCATCGTTGCGACCAGCAGCCCGTTGCGGAAGAACTCGAAGTCGAACGGACGCAGGAGCTCGTCGATCACAGCGAGCGCTCCACATGGTGCGCGTGTGCCCGCCGGAAGCTGTCGACGACTACCGGCATGCCGCCGTGCTCGAGCACCTGTAGGCTCGCTCCGTAGGTGCGCTCGAGCACGTCGGAGGTGAGGACCTCGTGCGGCGAGCCGTCGCCGAGGACGCTGCGGTTCAGGCAGACCACCCGCGGCAGGTGCGCTGCGATGCCGTTGAGATCGTGGGTCGTGAGCACGATCGCAAGCCCGCCGGCGTTGAGGTCGTCGAGCAGGTGCAGCACCTCGTGGCGTAGCCGCACGTCCACGCCCGAGGTCGGCTCGTCCATCAGCAGCAGCTCCGGCTCGCCGAGCAGCGCCCGCGCGATGAACACGCGCTGCTGCTGGCCGCCGGACAGCTCGCGGATGTGGCGGTTGGCCAGATCGCCGATGTCCAGCCGGCCGAGGACCTGCGCGACCTGCGCCCGCTCGGCGCGGCTGGCCCATGGCAGCCGCCGCCCGTGCACGCGTGACATCAGGACGCACTCCTGAACCGTCACCGGGAAGCTCCAGTTGATCGTCTCGACCTGGGGGACGTAGGCCATCCGCAGCCCGGGACGGCGCCTGACGGTCCCGCGCGCCGGCCGCATGCTGCCGGCGATCACGCGCAGCGCGGTCGTCTTCCCGGCGCCGGACGGTCCGACGATGCCAACGAACTCGCGGCTGGCCACCGCAAGATCGACGTCGACGAGGACGGCCTCCCCTGAGTATCCGCAGGTCACGCCGGCCAGCGCGAGCAGCTCTTCGCGATCGCGCGGCACGCTCATTGCGGGTAGGTCGCCGAGTCGGGAGCGACGTCGCCGGGCTTGAAAGCCTTCAGCGCCGAAGCGTCGCCGCCCATCGCCTCGGTCATCGTCGTGTAGTCGAACTGCATGAGCCCCATCCACGAGTGGTCGGCTTCACCGGGCTTGCCCGGTAGATCGTCGTCGCGCAGGACATCGACGTATTTCACCCCAGCCTCCTTGCCGATCTGCGCCAGGACGGGGCTCGGGAAGACCTCCGAGCCGAAGATCGCCGGGACCTGCTCCCGGCGTACCTGATCGATGAGCCGGGCGACCTCCTTCGGCGTCGGGTCCTCGAAGTCCGAGACCTGGATGGCTCCGACGATGTCCCAGCCGTAGTCGCGGCCGAAGTACGCATAGGCGTCGTGGTAGGTCAGGAGCTTGCGCTTTGAACGTGGGATCGTGGCAAACGACCTGCGCATCGCCTTGTCGAACGCGTCGACCTTGGTCTTGAACTTGGCGTAGTTGGCCCGGTAGTAGCCGGCGTTGTCCGGGTCGCGGCGGCACAGGTCGTCACGGACGATCTGCGCGTACTTCAGCGCGTACTTCGGATCGGTCCACAGGTGCGGGTTGGGCTTGCCGCCGGATTTGGGAAACGAGAAGTCATAGGCGTACTCGCTCGTCGGGATCGACTTCGTGCCGAGCTCGACGATCTGCGCGCCCCGCTTGAGGTTCTGCTGCGCCAGGTCCTTCGTGGGCTCCTCGAGCTTGAGCCCGTTGACGTAGAGCACATCGAGCTCGGACAACAGCTCGGCGACGCTCGGCTTGGGCTCGAACGTATGCGAGTTCGTGCCCTCGGGCACGATCCCCGTGATCTTGACGCGGTTGCCGCCGATGTTGGCGACGATGCTCGTGATGGGTGCGACGGTCGTGCCGACGTCAAGCTGCTTGGCTTTCGCCGAAGACGTGCCGCCCGCGACGCCGCTGCCGCCACAGGCGTTGACGGTGAGCGAGAGCATCAGGCAGGGGATGAGAAGACGGCAGGAGCGGCCGTGCATCGGGGGACAAACCTCTGGGTAACGGTGCAAGTCATGATTCAGCGCGCACGAGAGTCGCGCCAGACTACCGTCATTGCCACAAGGTCGCAATCGCATTGGAGACGCGCCACATTTCGCCCCGCTTGAGAGGCGCCCGCCCCTACACGACCTCGGGCTACTCGTGCTCGGCCGGCACGGTTGCCACGTGATCTACGGGCTCTATGACCCGCGCGTGGCGACGCTGCTGCGGATCGCTGCGTCACATCGAGCACCGGCGCCGTCCGGTCGCCAATCCGCCTTGTGCGCCCCACCATCGACATCAGCGACCACCCAGAGGAGCAGCATGACCGAGGATCACGAGCACGACGCACCACACGCACACGAGCACAGCCACGACGACGTGACCCACTCGCATGCGCATACAGAGCACGACCACGAGCACGTCGAGCACGAGCACGACCACGAGCACGACGGCGAGGAGCACGCTCACCCCCACGTGCACGAGGCCGGCTTGGAGGACGTGCACGAGCACAAGCACGCCTAAAGACGCACACACCATCGTGCGCTGAGGCCGGGGCAACGCCCCGGCCTCAATGGTCTCGGCCGCGCAACTCCTACGCGGTCAGCTAGTGCAGCCAGTTGCTCTTGCGGTGGCCTCGGCGCGATCACGACCCCTGCCCGAGCGTTGGCGCGCCCAGGAGTCCAGAAAACTGCATCTAGCGCTTGCCGCCGACTGTGCCTAACCTATTCATCCGTTCTGCCCCCCACCCGCGAGCAGCCAATGCCGATCCGATACGTATTCCGTTGCGAGATCTGCGGTACCACGC